>JBGTJP010000092.1:0-26464 GCA_041745075.1 Pyrinomonadaceae bacterium
CAAGCACCGATTCGGTCAAACCGACAACCGCGACCGATTCAGCACCAAGTTTTGCGACAAAAAAAGTATCGACAATGGCGAACAACGCCTCCATCGACATTTCAAGGATCATCGGGATCGCCAGAATTATGAGCCCGATCATTATCGACCCTTCCGTAAAATCACGTTTCGAGCCCAAAAATGCTTCGCGCATTACGGACGAAAACGAATTATCAACCGCCTCTGCAGACGGAGTTTCGCTAATTAAAGACATACAATTGACCTTACTAAATATGATAAGGAGACACAGGTTGTATCAGGGAATATCCACAATAAGCGCAGGGTTACACGCGAGTGGACAGTAATTCTGAGGCTGACTTAGCGGAAGGCAAGTTTCATAATTTCACGAATATAGCATAGTGAAAAGCAGCGACGCAATTACTTAGACCAAATGTTTGGCTTCCTTGTCGGCTTTTTGCATGCATTTAGAATCATTCCCACTCAACATCATTCGATCGCAAGCTTGTCGCCAAATAACGGTTGGTTTGCCAGTGAAATTTTGAAACCGTAGGCGAGAAGTGCAACGATCAAAAACAAAGTGAGAAACATACTGCTCGCATACCAGGTGGAAAAACTGAGCGTGAAGAGCGTTTGTCGCATAGAAGCAAAAACGATTCCTGTCATAACATTTGCGACCAAACCAAAGCGAGAGATCACCAGCGTCATCATTATCGAAATCGCAAGAGTAAAAGGCAGATAAACCAGCGAATGTGTGAAAAATAAAATCTCCACCGTAGCTAGTAAAGTAAATATGGAAATCTCGGCGTAAAGCCGGCGACGCAGCAACAAATACAGAATGACTAACGCACAAATAGGCATGAATCCACCCACGATTCCAAGGCCGAAATTATTTACAATCGCTGCGGCAGAAAAACGCAGGCTGGAGAGAGATTCGTGGACGGGAAAACCCAGTATCGCCAAATCTTCGTTAAAATATCTTTCGGCCGTTTTACCCGCATAAATAAATGTGAAATGAGCGATGCCAAATAATGTACCGAACAAAACATCGCGTCCGACTAATGGATCGCGCCAGTCGCCCGCGAGCAGTCGATTCCACGAAACGATCAATTCGGGGAGATTCCGCCTGATATACGGTTCGAGCGCCAGGTACATCAGCCATGTAAACGCGGCGGCGAATAACCCCAGGCGCAAAGCATGCGAAAAACGGGCTAACTCGGGAGCAACTGAAGGAACGTGATTCATGCCCAAAAAGCCGCCGCAAAAAGATAAGCCCAAAACGAACAGAAGGATTTTGAATGCTCCTTTGCGGTCGCCGCTGCCCGATTTTATGTGTTTTCGTGCCAGGAAAATACCGGCGATGATTATCCCAATTCCTATTCCGGCCAGGATAAATATGCCGACCCAGTCGCGCGTCGTAGTGTTGTCGGCGGCTTCCGCGTCCGGTTTTGTCCACGGATAGATAAGTTCGAAAAACACGATTTTGCCTTGAAACGAGGCGGCTTCGACGCGTAGCGGAATTTCCGTGTGATCCGGCAACACGCCTCCCCAAGCCATTCGCGTATCAAAGGCAGCGGGCGGAGTCCAATTCGGCTCGATTTCTCTGAATTTCGCCAAATCGAGTTCGGCGGCGGAAAAGGCTGGCGACCAATCGATGCTCACGTTTTGATTTTCCGATGTAAATTGCGGCGGCACTGCGCTGAACTTGACCAGGCGGGCGCGCGTGTCAAGCAAAATTGTTCTCATCCCGCTCGCCGTCTGCGGCTCAATCAGCCAATCGCCGTCTCCTTTAGCCAAAACATCAAAATAACGCGGACTTTGTCTTTCAACGAAAACAACGATCAAAGGTTGGCCGCTCGAAATTCTATTCCAATTCTCGAGCGACGGATTTTGCCGCGCATAATTTAAATAGGAATCTACGTAATCAAACCGATAATTTGTATCGGCTGGTGTGTCTGTGTAACCAAGCCTGGCGACGATTTCGTTGGCGCGTTCGGAAAGGACTTCGGGCGATTTATTAAACGGGATCCGGTTTTGCGGCGCAATGTTCATTGCCGCAAACATACAGAACACAAGCATCATAAGTGCCCCAAGCACACAGGCCGCTGCGATTCGCGGTTTCAAAGCCCCTTTTTTTGGCGAAGCGGCGACCATTTCCGGGCTTGGAGTTTCACCCGCTGCCATGGCCGCTTCCAGGGGATTGCCACCCGGCAAGGTGAGGGCGACCTGAACTGCGGAAGCCGGACGGTCATCCGGGTCCTTTTCCAAACAACGGTTGATGATCTTCTCAACCAGCGGATTGATATTTTCGACAAATGTCGATGGATCGGTCGGCGTTTCCGATTCGTGTTTTCTGATCAGATCATCGATCGAGTCCGCTCGAAATGCTTGTTTTCCCGTGAAAATTTCGTAAAGCAATAACCCGAGCGAATAGATGTCGCTTTTTGTCGTAACCTCTTTTCCCGTAATTTGCTCGGGTGACATATACGCCGGAGTTCCGACGCGCGATTCGGCACCCTGAACATCCTGTTCGAATCCGGCTATCCCAAAATCAGTGATCCGGGCTTTGCCGTTGCTGTCTATTATAATATTTGCCGGTTTCAGATCACGGTGCAGAATTCCGGCTTCGTGAATCGCGTACAGCCCGAAGCAAATCTGGCGCGAGATCTCGGCGGCTTTGTCCGAAGGAAGGCGACCAATGCGGCGAAGCAGCTGTGACAGGTCATCACCGTCTATGAATTCCATCGACAGATAATGCTTGCCGTTTACGTCGCCGATGTCGAAGACCTTGCACACATTCTGATGTGCGACCCGGCGGGCGGTTTTTACCTCGCCTATAAATCTTTTTAGGGCATCTTCATTTTTTTCCAGCTTATCCGGCAAGAATTTTAGTGCAACGGTTTGGTCGAGCTTAAGATCCTCCGCTTTATAAACCTCGCCCATTCCGCCTTTACCGAGCAGTCCGATTATTCGATAGCGATTGTCAAGAATCGTTCCCGCGACAAAGCCCACATTCTGCATTTCGCCCGTCGTTTGATTGGCCGAAAGAGTTTTCTTTTCATCGAACATGCTTACGACCTCTATGACGGCGGATCCTTCCAAAAATGATGTGTCGGCTTCGTCGAATGCGTTAAGCCGTTTTTCAACCTCCGCTCGCAATTCGCTGTCACCACCACATTCTTTTTTAAGAAAGGCTTCGCGTTCTTCGGCCGGCAGGCCGTTTGCGTCGTCAAACAGCCTCTTAAGTTTTTGAAAGCGCTCTTTATCCATTAATCCTTACCCTTCGAAAAAGCGGTTTCAAAAATCGGGCTATGCCGGCAGAAAATTTAGTCATTAGTCGTTTTTCCGGGATTCAAAAATAATATACCCAAACGACACGAATTCCGAAAGATGAGCTGTCCATTTGGCTGATCGGAAAATCAAAATAAAACCAATCTTGATTTTCCCTGATCAAGTTTTTACAATCGAGCTCATAGAGGCGAATTTTATGATAAGACAGATCCGCGGAAGCACCATTTGATAACTCACCTGTGAAGAGTTCCATAGAATTATTGCCCCATACCGGCGAAGGGATCGTGATCGACATCGGGACGGGCGACGGGCGCTTTGTGTCCGCGGCTGCAAGGGCGAACCCGAACAAGTTTTTCATCGGGGTGGACGCAAACATAAAACCGTTGGAGAAACCGTCGATGAAGGCGACGAGGAAACTGGCGAAGGGCGGCCTGCCCAACGCAATGTTCGTCCAGGCCGCGGTCGAGGACCTTCCCGAAGAGTTCGACGGCGTCGCGGATGAGATCCATATTCATTTTCCGTGGGGCAGCCTTTTGAAAGCCGTAACCACCGGCGACCCAGAGGTTTTGCGCTCGGTTCGCAGAGTTGCCGCAAGCGGCTGTTTGTTGGAACTGATAATCGGCATCGACACCGAACGCGACCGCACCGAGATCGAACGCCTTGATATTCCAGACCTTACTTCCTTTGTCGTTCATTCATACCTGATCCAAAAGTACATAGCTTCCGGTTTCGAGTTCATCGAATCGCGAACCCTAAGACAAGAGGAATGGTCTAAACTCGAAACATCATGGGCCCGAAGGCTTAAAGGCGGAACCGGCCGCGGTGTACTCCTCATCGTTTTTGAAGCATCAGCCTGATCTTGCAACTAATTGCTTTCGCCTGTCACAATAGACGGGTTGAGGTTATGAAGATAGCGGTAGCAATGAGCGGCGGTGTCGATAGTTCGGCGGCGGCCGCGTTACTAAAAGAGCAGGGGCATGAACTTGTCGGCTTTACGATGCAGCTCTGGAATCAGCGGCGGGGGATAAGTGTTGACGAGAACGGCGACCCGCTGCCGAGCCGCTGCTGTTCGCTTGATGACGTTTACGACGCACGCCGGGTGGCCGAATCGCTCGGGTTTCCCTTTTATGTTCTGAATCTCGAAAAGGACTTCGACCGCGACGTTGTGGAACCTTTTGTCCAGAGCTATTTGTCGGGCGAAACGCCGATTCCGTGCGTTGCGTGCAATTCGCGTTTGAAATTCGCATCGCTTGACCGCATGGCCGTCTCGCTTGGCTGCGACAAGGTTGCAACCGGCCATTATGCCCGCGTTGAGTACGACGAAGCAGCCAACCGCTATCGACTGTTTCGCGGCCGAAATCACTGGAAGGACCAGAGCTACTTCCTGTGGGAACTGAACCAGGACCAGCTTTCGCGTTCTTACTTTCCGCTCGGCGAGATGGAGAAGAGCGAGGTTCGCGATATCGCCCGCGATGCGAAACTTTACACAGCCGACAAGCAGGAATCGCAGGAGATATGCTTTGTGCCCGACGGCAAGTATTCCGAGTTTATCGACCGCTACCTGGAACACGAGGATCGCGGCGGCGAGCTGCCCGCGGGCGGCGAGATCGTGAATAAGGCCGGCGAAACGGTCGGTTCGCACACCGGCATTCACCGATACACGATCGGCCAGCGGCGAGGGCTTGGCATCGCTAATGAAAAGCCCCTTTACGTTCTGCAGATCGAGCGGGCGCGGAATCAGATCATCGTCGGCGAGGCGGATGAACTTGACGCTGTCGAGTTCGCAGCGAAAGGCGTCAACTGGGTCGCGTTCGACGAACCGTCCGAACCAGTCCGTGCAGATGTAAAGATCCGGTATCGGCATGATCCCGCCGCCGCGACGATCTACGCTCTGCCCGACGCCCGTGCCCGAATAGTTTTTGACCACCCGCAGCGTGCCATCACGCCTGGTCAGGCGACCATTTTCTATAATGGTGATGAAGTGGTCGGCGGCGGATGGATTGTGAGAAATTGAAGACTTTTATGCCAAAAGATAAGAAACGACTAAGCAAAAAGGCCAAAGCCGCTTTGAAAGCGGTGAACGAATCGAAGCTGCTTGCCGCGGCAAAGGCTGCTCAATCGGGTGTCGGCGACGAATTCAGATCTTCGATCGTCACTCCCAGGACAAACACAACCGCGCTTAAGCCGCGACCGGATAAGAAACGCGGATAAGCTGTCAGTGTTCCTTTGAAACATCACCTCGCCAACCGCTTAAAATCTAAATTTAGGGGAAGTTTTTTGGCGCGTTCCTCCAGCCCGCGAAATTATCTTTGAACTTTTTTACAAGGTTTAGCGTTCCTTTCATCAGCATATCCCGCGGAGGCATTTTTATGAAGAAGATCGGTATTTTGATATTTGCGGCGGCCATCATCCTTGGCGTTATAGTTAGCAGCTTTTTTTCTTTCGGCCGGGTCGGCAGATCGCTCTTTAATATTTCGTTCAACAAGACCACAAAAGGATCGGGGCATTTGGCCACCGAGCGGCGCGACCTTGACGCTTTTACGGGCATCGATGTAAGCGGCGGTTTCCAGATCGAGATAACCGCTCAAAAGGATTTCGCGGTCGAGGTCGAGGCGGACGACAATCTGCTTCCATTAATAAAAACCGAGGTCCGCGGCGGCGTACTGCATATCGAGACCGAACAGAGAGTCTCGTCGGAAAACGGCTTGAAGATTCGCATCTCGGCCCCGGATATCGACGACATCGATGCCTCGGGAGCCTCGCGCGTCAACCTGGCCGCGGTAAAAAACGACAACCTTCGCGTCCACACGAGCGGAGCGTCCAGGATAACCCTCAGCGGTGAAACCGATGAATTTATCGTTGAGGCCAGCGGAGCCTGCACAGTTGAAGCCGGGAACCTCAAGGCCCGCAAAGCCGACGTTGACATCAGCGGAGCAAGCACGGTTATCGTCTTTGCGACCGACGACCTGCGGTCTGAGGCCAGCGGGGCAAGCAAGATATTTTACTCCGGCAACCCAAAGAATATCGAGAAAAGCTCCTCAGGAGCGAGCACGATCCGCGAAAAATAATTTCATTCTCCAGGTAAAGGGTGCTTTCAAACCGGCACCCTTATTATGTTTCAACCGCCGCAGTTCGGACGCCCGCAATATTGTCGGCGGCATCATAACCCAATACAAAGATCTCGACCCGAATATGCCCGGCCCTGAAAACTTCCACCGTTCCCAGCGATCGGGCAAGCAATTCCTGCAGCATTCCAAACCGCCGAGCGGTTTTTATTTCCGTCTCGCCGTGCCAATCGCGTTCCTTTGTAAGGCGCCCGAAAAAATCTTCTGCCGATCTTTTTTCGATCGGGCTGTCGCGGGCCGCTTCACGTCGAACAAACCTCTCAATCGTCAGCCCGTCCATTCTTTTTTCATACACCGGCGTAAGTTCAGCATCGGTTTCGCTGATGTACACCAACCCTCGGCACGTCGCCTCGATCTCCTCAAGAAGTTCAGTCCCTCCAGGTTTCTTATCTTTTTTCTTCATTTCTAAAATATTTTCGTAAATTTCGATCATTTTTGGGTGGAAAAAACGTCGAAAATTGTCTTCCTAAGACACAATTATGATGCCAAATGGTTGTTAATCCAAGCCTTTATCGCCGCAGCAATTCGACCCGAAATTTCTGTGGAATTCTCCTTGCGCTTGCCCAACCTGTATGTTAGTCTGAAAGCCGTTTCGAGATTAACGATTTCCTGTAAACTGTTGTAAACAAACAGATTAAAGTAGTTCTTTAGGTTTTCGGCATCTTTTCCACACGCTTGTGGAAAACTCTGTGGAAAACTTCCAGTATTCGTTTGCTTACAGGAGAATAGCGACACAAAAGAAGTTGCTTTTCGGTAATTATACGCTTTTTGCGATAACACCGAGACCAGTGATCGTCTCGCGAAAACTGGGTTAGGTTATTTTCCGGCGTGTTGGCCATTTTTTGGAGTCTTTTTTGGTGGAATCATCTGTAAGCAAAACAAGCCTTTGGGACGAAATTATTTCGTCTGTCGAGCGAAGTTTAAACAAACATATAGTCGATTCGTGGTTTCGCCCGGTTCAGTTTGAAGATTATTCGGTCGAGGATCGAACACTCCATCTTCGGGCCGGTCAGGTCACAAAGGACTGGGTAAATCTCTATTACTCCGATCTGCTGGTCAAGACCCTGGACGACCTCGGCTACCCGGACCACAGCGTGGTTTGGACCATCGACGAAACAGAAACAGCCGAAGACCGCTTCAACGAAGAAGTCGATAACGGGTTTGCCTATCGCCAGACCGCTCCGGCCGACTCAGCCTCTCAATCGAGAAATACTCGATCATCCGGCCGGTCCGGTTACGCCGAAAACAACATCCACGGAAATTCATTAAATCCGAAATACACGTTCGATAAATTCGTCGTCGGTTCGTCAAACCAATTCGCTCATGCCGCTTCGTTGGGAACTGCCGCCACTCCCGGTAAAACTTATAATCCGCTGTTTATCTATGGCGGGGTCGGGCTCGGCAAAACCCATCTGATGCACGCCATCGGGCACGCCATTCGCCAGAGCGACCCGCACATGCGTGTGTTATATGTCACATCGGAAAAGTTCATGAATGAGCTTATCAACGCGATACGCTATGAATCGACGGACAGCTTTCGCGACAAGTATAGATCGATCGATCTGCTGCTAATGGACGATATTCAGTTCCTTGCCGGCAAGGAGCGCACACAGGAAGAATTTTTTCATACATTCAACGCCCTGTATAACGAACAGAAGCAGATCGTTATTTCGTCCGACTGCCCGCCGCGCGAGATTCCGACGATCCAGGAAAGGCTGCATTCCCGTTTCGAATGGGGCCTGATCGCCGATATCGTGCCGCCCGATCTTGAAACAAAGGTCGCTATATTGAAACGAAAAGCTGATCTTGACGGAATCTTTCTGCCCGACGACATCGCGATCTATATCGCGAACAAGATCCGCAGCAATGTCCGCGAACTTGAAGGCTCGCTTGTGCGGCTTGTCGCTATCTCCAGCCTTCGCGGGATGCCTATATCAAAGATGCTCGCCCAGGACGCGATGAAAAATGTCATCGACAGCGAGCGGCCCGAAGGCCTGACCATGGAACGCATCGTTCGTACAGTAGCATCGCATTACAAAATGACGGTCGAGGAATTAAAGTCAAAGAACAATTCGCGCGCGATCGCCGTGCCGCGGCAGGTGGCGATGTACTTATGCAAACGTCTCACCACCCACAGTTACCCTGAGGTGGGCCGCGAGTTTGGCGGCAAGCACCACACGACCGTTATGCACTCATTTGAGAAGATCGATGCCCTTGTTAGCGATAATCGCGATTTCCACAAGACAGTCAGTGAGCTAATCGATAGTCTTTGCAGTTAATTAGACGATCTTTGCCTGGATTTTCAGGTCGAGGGTTTCCACAGCAATGGTATTTGAGTTAACAGGTTAAATTATTTGTTTACAATATTTGCAAGTAAGTTTTACACATTTCCACTTTATAGTGCCTGTTCTTTATTGTGGATAGTTTGAAAAATAAGAAGGCCGACTGTTTTTCCGCAGCAAAGAAGGCTTTTCCACATTTTTTCCACAATTGTTGTGGATGGAAAACCATAGATTTTATCGGAGGATCGACCGCTTTTACACATTTTCACAGGCCTTATTACTATTACTATTTAGATATAATAATTTATTTCTTAGTAGTTTTAGGAAAGGCGGCAATCGGTTGTAATATCTAAGAAAAGAAAGTCAGGAGCGTAAGAAATGGAATTTGTCATCAAGCAGAGTGCCTTGAAGGAAGTGTTGGGTTATGTGCAGGGCGTAGTCGAACGCAAAAGCACGATTCCCGTCTTGTCGAATATTTTGATCGAGAGCCTTGGTGAAAATTCCATTCGCATCGTCGGGACCGATCTTGACGTGACCATCCGCTGCGATGCCGAGGCCGATATCAAAAAGCCCGGTGCGATGTGCATTCAGGCCCGCAAGTTGTTCGATCTTTCCCGTTTGCTCGGCGGTGAGGACGTTAAGTTCAAAAAAGAAGATAATGAGTGGGTCAGCGTCACCAGCGGCCGCGGTAAATTCCGCCTCGCCGGCGTGAACAAGGAACAATTCCCCGAGATCCCGATCTTCAAATCGGCCCCGCTCAAACTCTCGGCCGACGTTTTTAATTATTTTATCCAGCACACAGCTTTTGCCATTACGAACGAACAGTCGCGCTTTACGCTTTCGGGCGCCAAGTTCATCCTCGCCGATGGAAAGGCGAAGATGGTCACGACGGACGGCCACCGCCTGGCTTACATCGAACGATCTGTCGATGTGCCGCTCGAAGGTACGATGGACGCCTTGATCCCGAAAAAGGCCCTGCTCGAGCTGGTAAAGATATCGCGCGATTCGGGCGAGGAAGTCTCGTTTGGCGAAGACCAGAACCACATCTATTTCGAGCTCGAAGGCCGCCTGCTTATCACGCGAAAGTTGTCCGGCAACTTCCCGAATTATGAAACGGTAATGCCGAAGGATAATGATAAAACGGCGGAATTCGACCTTGAGGAAATGAAAGGTGCGGTCCGTCGCGTTGCTCTGATGGCCGACGAACGCAACCGCTCCATTCGCCTGACCGTCCGCGAAGGAGAGGTTGAGTTGACCGCACAGTCCAGCGAAGAAGGCGAGGGCCGCGAGGCTGTCCCGGCCGATTACAAAGGAGAAGAGGTTCAGCTCGGCTTTAACTGGCAGTACCTGCAAGACTTTCTCAACACCGTCTCCACCGTCCAGGCCGACGCAGCCGATGCGGGAGCAGAAAGCACCAACGAAACCGATGGCGACAAGGTCCGCGTAAAAGAGACCACCAGCCCGACCCGCATCTCGTTCGAGTTCAAAGACTCCAACGCCCAAACCCAAATGCGGATCGCCGGCGAGACGAGCTACGACTATAAGTACATCGTAATGCCGCTGCGGATATGATCATATCTTTTCGATGCGTTCTCGATGCTTCAAAGACCGGTAAACTCTCCGCTCCGCATAGGCGATAAAGTGCGGCGTTTCGATTATTGAGTATCCTACGAAGCCTATCCTCGCCCAAAAAGATTTTGAGAATATTACGCCGAACAAAACTGCATCGATAAGTATTCGTACGAAACGCCGACCGGCAACCACTGCGGGCGAGGACATTAAGAAATATCTCAGGGAATTCCGGGTTAACTGAACCGGCCCGATCGAGCTTACGTGGAGAAAAGTATGTCAAAGAACCTTGTCCTTTGGATTACATTTTTTTTTACACTCGCCATTTTTCCGTCAGATCCACTTGCTCAAGGATCGTTTAACAAAGAAGAATTTGCCGCTCGGCGGGCGAAGGTATTTGAAAGGATCGGCGATGCGAATGCGGTTATTTTTGCGAACGAGAAACATCGTTACCCGTTGAAATTTCGTCAATCACCAGATTTTTATTATTTAACGGGTATTGAGGAACCAGGGGCGGTTCTGCTTTTGGTCGGCTCGGCAAAACGGGCGATCATTTTTGCGAATCGTTCCGAACCGTGGAACGCGGATGTAGAAGGCCCGGGGATCTTTGATCGAAAGGACGCGGCGGAAATTTACGGGATCGCGAGGTTTTATGGCCTTGACCAGTTTTTTCACAGTTTCGCTTTTACCCGTTCCAACAAAATTTACGTTCCACTGACCGCTCCCGATGATCTTCAATTTGCCCGCGATGAAATGCTTTCGCTCGAGGGAGCGTCGCTCAATCATCCGCTCAATTCCAATTTTTCACGCCACAAACAAGCCGTTGATGTCCTGAAAAAATGGATGCCGGAAAAGACTTTTTTCGACATCAATCCGATCCTGGACGAACTTCGTTGGGTTAAAACTCCATACGAGATCGAGCGAATGCGTCTTGCCGGAAAGATAGGTGCGGAAGGCGTGAAGGAAGCGATCAAGGGAACAAAAGCCGGAATGTTTGAGTATGAACTCGAAGCGGCGGCGAGATACATCTATGTCAAACGCGGGGCGAGAGGTGATGCGTTTACGCCGATCGTTCCATCAGGCCAAAACACGCTGATTTTGCACTACGAGAAAAATAATCGGCAGATGAAAGAAGGCGAAGTTGTCATGATGGATTACGGTGCGGATTACGACTACTACGTCTCCGACATTACGCGGACATGGCCGGTGTCGGGAAAATTCACGCCCGAACAGGAGAAAATGTATCGCTGTATTTTAGAAGCGAGAAACGCCATCATTGCGATGATGAAACCGGGGATCAAGGTTTCCGAAATGAAAAATGTCGCAGAGACAGTCTATAAAAGATATGGTTTTGAAAAAGAATTTAACGATTCAGGCAGGTACGTCGGGCATTTCGTCGGGATGAGTGTCCATGATGTCGGCAAAGACGAAACTCCCTTCGTAGCCGGCGTTGTCTATAACGTCGAGCCTTTAATTCAAGACGCAAAACAACATCTAAGGCTCGAAGATACGATCCTGATCACGGCAAACGGAGCCGAAAATCTGACCGCAAACGTTCCCGCCGAGATCGCAGAAATTTACGCTTTGCAAAAAATGAAACCCTTGGATTCAAATCGCTGATTGATTTTGCCTGGAATTTTATTTTCAATTTGCCGAAGTTGGAAAAGTAGTTGAAATTGGAAAAGTAATCGAAATAAGAAAAAGAGAGTTTAGTCGGCTAGTTGCGTTTTATTCCGGCAGCAAGACTTTGATCGCAACATCGCGTCCGAGCGATTTATCATGGGCCAGATAAACCTCGCCTTTTCCGCCTTTGCCGATGCGCTTGATTATCAGATAGCGCCCGATACTTTCGCCCACCGAAAGGCTCTCTCTATCGGTTGCCAGATCCGCACCATTCTGGATCGCGGCCTTTCTTTCTCGTATTCCAGGTTCATGCTGTCGCTCCCTTCGGCAAAGAATTTTCACCTTCCCCATTTCAGCTTATTTCTCAGCACATCAAAATAGTTCCGGTTCGGCGGCTGGACGATGTTGAAGGTGGTGCTGCTTTTGCGGATGATGACGCGGTCGGCGGCGGCCATTGTGTGGCCGATCTGGCCATCGAGGGTGAGGACGACGCCTTCGTTCTCGTTGACAAGTTTTAGCTCGACCTCGGCCGTATCAGGGATAACGATCGGCCGATTTGTGAGGGTGAACGGGCAGATCGGCGTCAGCACCATCGCGTTCATCGACGGATAGACGATCGGCCCGCCGGCTGAAAGATTGTACGCGGTTGAGCCCGTTGGAGTTGAAACGATAAGGCCGTCTGCCCGGAACGAGTTTACCGCCTGGCCGTCGAGCGTGACGTCGATCTCGATAATTCGTGCCAGCGCCGCTTTGTTTATCACAACATCGTTCAACACACGGCCAACGGCAAGTAGTTCATCGTCTCTGAAGTGTCCCGCACGCAGCATGACACGGCTATCGACCTGATATTCGCCGCCGAGGATGGCTTCCAATGCGGGGAACATCTCCTCGATGCGAAATTCGGTCAAATACCCGAGGCTGCCATAATTTATCCCAAGGACAAGCACCTGCCGGTCGCCGATCAGCCTGGCGGTTGAGATCATCGTTCCGTCACCGCCAAGGACGATTATCAGATCGGCGTCGAACCGCTCACCACTGACAGCCGGGCCGTCGCAAACCTCAGGGTTGGTCCTGCCATCATCGGCATAAGGCTCGCCGATCAACTTTACACCGCGTTTTTCGAGCCACTCAGACAGTTCGCACGCGGTCTGCCATGCCTCCGAATGATTCGGTTTCACCACGATCCCAACCGTTTTAATTGCTGAGTTGGCCATAGTTAAGAGCTTGCTGAATGATAATGATTGAACAAAACCGGGTGAAACTGCAAGAAGGCAGCAGGTTTTGCAGACAGTTTGAAATCTTTGGGATAGGATGGCCTTTGTCACTTTAATGACTGTGAAGAGTACGTTTGTGCCAGATCGATATCCGGTTTTCGCGGATCACTTTTGCCGCACCTCCGGCATCAAAAGCGCGGAATTTGTTGCATTTTGCATTGGTTATCAGCCGTATTTTTGCTAGAATCGCAGTTTGCCCGTTCCGCCGGAATCTTAGTTTAATTGGGAAATAAAGATGTTAAAGTTCTTCAAACGTTTAGAAAAGACGCGCAATTTCGTTCTTTTGGCCTTCTCGCTGGTAATGGTCCTCAGTCTGGTGCTTTTTTACAAGCCGTCAGATCCGGCCCGCGGAGCAGGGCTTATACTCAGCGAAGAAACCGCTGCTAGAGTGGCCGGTGAGTACATAACCGTAGGCGAGATAGCCCGCCAGAAAGAAAACTACAGCCGCCGTGGTCAGGGCGCGCCGTCCCTACCGGCGAAGAGGATACTTGACTCGTTTATCGGCAGCCGGATCGCCCGGGTCGAGGCAGATCGCCTCGGTCTTCGAGCCTCTGACGCCGAAGTTGCCTCGGCCATACGGAAACAGTTCAAGCCAACGGACGGCAAACCTTTTGATCAGGCCCAGTACGAGGCTAACGTGATCGCACAGGATGGCAGCGTTTCGGCCTTTGAAGAACGCGTGCGCGACGACTTGAGCGCGATGAAACTACGTTCCTTCCTTACCTCCGGCGTCACAGTTTCCGAAGAGGAGCTGCTGAACGATTACAAACGTAAAAACACTAAATTCGACCTCTCGTACGTTGCGGTCAACACGACCGACCTTGCACAATCTATCACGCCAAGCGATCAGGAACTGCGTGATCATTTTGAAAAGAACAAGGCGTCGTATTTTATCGACTTGCCGCAAAAAAAGGTTCGGTACATTTTTGTCAACACTTCAAAGATCGGCGAGAAACTTACCTTGACCGATGGGGAATTGAAAGCTGAGTTCGACAAACTGCCGGACGACAGGAAAATTGCCGGCGTTCTGGGTCAAGAGATCGTCCTTCGCATTCCAAGCCCTGGTCAGGATGCCGAAATACTTTCTAAGGCTACTGCGATCCGTGACCAGCTTATAAGAGAAGGCGGGTTTGTGACGGAGACCGAGTTTGCCGACCAGGCGAAAGGTCAATCTGAGAATCCGGCAACCGCAACCAATGGCGGGCATCTGAAAGGGCCGGTCCGCGAGAATCCGAACAAGCCGGACGATCCGTATCAGCAGCTTCTTAAGATGAAGCCCGGCGAGGTTTCTCCGGCGATCGGTTATGAGGGACGTTATTTTATTCTTCGCCGCGGCGAGGACGTTCCGAAAACATTCGAGATGGCGAAAAAGGAGATCGATGTAAGCCTTCGCAACCGGCGTGCTTATACGGTTGCGGCCGAACTGGCGCAAAAGATCTCGGACTCGCTAAAGCAAAATAAAGATATTCCGAAAACGGCGGCGGAGTTTGCCGGCCAGGCCAATATGGCTCCCGCGGAAATGATCAAAGAAACCGCCTATGTAAAACCCGGTGACGACGTTCCCGACATCGGCACGTCGCCGCAGTTTGAAGAAGGCATTGCCGGGCTTGAGAACGCGAACGACGTCGGCGACAAGATACCCGTGCAAAACGGCTTTGCTATACCGCTGCTGGTCGATAAAAAAGAGCCGCGGGATGCTGAGTTCGATGAGGTAAAGGCCCAGGTGACCGAATCGGTCAAGCTTGAAAAGGCACGTGCTGAGGTGCAGGAGATCGCGAACCAGATCGCCTCGGGTGCGGCAAATGTGTCCGCCCTTGCGGGTGCAGCTTCGGGCAAGAACCTGAAGGTGCTTGACGCAAAAAGCTATTCGCTCGGATCGCCGCTCGGCACCGGCCCTTCGGCTTCGACCAACAAGGAACTGGAAGACGCGGTTTACGCATTGAAGGAGGGCGAGGTCACAAAAACGCCGATCAATATCGGAGACAATTGGGTGATAGTGGGCGTCAACAAACGCGAAGAGGCCAGCATGGACAGTTTCGCAAAAGACCGCGACGGCCTGCGTGACGAGATGCTCGACCGGAAACGAGGCGAATTCTTTACCGACTATATGTCCGCCACCAGGGTCCGAATGGAAGCAGACGGCAGCATAAAGATCTATGAAGATGCCGTAGCCAAGATAGACGCCGAAGCAGCTCCGGCCGAATTACCTGATTTCCCGACAGGTCAGTAGCAGAACGCTTTGGCGGTAGATAAAGGTTTTCCAGCCACGAAATCGCACGCAATTTTCATGACTTGCGCGTCCGGTTTCGTGGTTCGATCTTTGTTTACCACCATCCAAGCAGCTTCCACCAGATCGGACCAACGGTTCCCCATATCAGAATATTTATCACAGACGCGATCAAGCCGACGGTCCACCAGCGTTTTTGCGTGACATAGCCGAGGCCGAAATAGATCGGGCCGGGCGTTGTTCCGTAGTGGGTGAGACCGGCGTTCAGATTTGAAAAATATGTGAGCGAAAGTATCGCAAGCCCGGCCGGCGCACCCGCAGCGATCGTAACGGCGGCAAATGGGACAAACATCGCCAGCACATGCCCGGTTATCGAGGCAAAAAAGTAGTGCGAATAGAAATAGATGAGGATGAGAATTATTAGGGCCGCCGTCCATGACATTCCGGCTGTGTAGCCGGACATCGTTTCGGCAAAAAGTTTTGGCAGGCCCGTATCGCCGATCGCCGTTGCCATATTGACGAGGCCGCCGTACCAGATGAACACGGACCAGGCATTCTTTTCGCCCATCAGGTCGTTCCATTCAAGCACGCGGGTCAAAAGCAGAATGCCGATGCCCGCCAGAGCGACTATCGCGGTATCGACGCCGTGGAGCGAGCCTTTAGTTATCCAGAAAAATACGACGGCGGCAAGAACCGCAAGTACGATCAGTTCGGGCCGTGCGACGCGGCCCAACTTGCCAAGCTCTTCGCGGGCAAATTTCGACGCTTCCGGCGTTTCCCTTATCTCCGGCGGAAAGAACCGGTAGATCATAAACGGGATCGCTATAAGCGAAATTATGCTCGGCACGATGGCGGCGGCAAACCAGCCTGTATATGAGATCTCGATCCCGGCGTTTTCTTTTGCGAGCTTGGCAATTATCAGATTCGAGGCCTGGCCGGTTATAAACGTCGCGCAGATTATCACGTCGCATTGATAAAGCAGGTTCATCAAAAACGCGCCGAGCCTGTCCGCCGTGCCGTCATCCGGTCGCGAATCGTAGGTTTCGCTTATGCTTTTTGCGATCGGAAGAATTACGCCGCCATTTCTCGCGGCGTTTGACGGGATCATCGAAGCAAGGACGAAATCCGTCGAGACAAGAGCGTATCCTAGTCCGATGGTCTTTCGCCCGATTGCCTTGATAAACAGCAGGGCGATTCGCCGCCCGACGCCGGTTTTTATAAACGCGACCGAAAGAAAAAACGCTGCCAGCACAAGCCATACGACCGGATCGCTGTAACCTAGCAGCGCCGCCTTTGGCGTCATCGCTCCGAAGATAACAGTCGCCACAACGCCCAGCAGCACCATCGCGCTTCCCGTCAGCGGTTGGACTATCGAACCAACGATCGTGGCAATAAAAACAGCCAGCAGCGTCCACGATTCGTACGTGACGCCCTCAGGCCGCGGCGTAAACGCTATCGTGACACCGACACCAACCGTGATCAGCCATTTTACCCACGATCTTTGCATAAAAAAGCCACAGAGTTCACAGAGAAATTACTCCGTGTTCCTCTGTGGCTAACTGTTTGCGAACCGATATTACTTAGCGTGAAGTTCAGCAAAATGTGCGAAGAACCAATAAGTGATGCCCGCCCAGATGGCCATATTTATCAGTGAAGCGATAAGGCCGATCTTTTGAACGGAGCTGCTGCGGGCAGCTTCGCGGTTTCCTTTGCCGTACATTAACACGCCAACCAGCACACCTGTCACGATCCATGCAAAAAGACGGATCCCAAGATTGACCGGGATAACTTCGGCTTTCAGATCCATCAAATATGGAACCTGATACAAGGTAAGCGCAATGGTCAAAAGGATAGCCACAATTGCGGCTATCGGCGGTGTGTAGTTCGTCTCGACCTCGTCGCCTCCGCGATTCTCTTCAATACCGAGCTTGCTGTGGTTATAGCTGTAAGCAAAGTATAGAACAAGGCCTATCGCCATCCAGTCGATCAGCCGGATCCAAGTATCAAGCGGAAGGCTGTTCATCAGATACGCCGCCGAAACAACGGTCGCGATCGGAATGAAAGGCGAAAGCGGCACCTTGAACGGGCGATTCAACGCTGGGTTTGAGGACCGCAAAATAATAATGCCGGTTCCGACGATCACAAAAGCAAACAGCGTCCCGATGCTGACGAGTTCGCCGAGAAGAGCGATCGGCACAAAGCCGGCGAGGATCGCAACTATCGTACCGGTGATCGCCGTTGTTACATGCGGCGTCCGGTAAACCGGATGGATCTTCGCCGCCCATGCGGGCAGCAGGCCATCACGCGACATTGAATAGAACACTCGCGGCTGGCCCATTACCATTACGACCATGGTCGAGCTAAGCCCAAGTACGGCGCCTATCTTGATAATGTATGTGGAAAAGACCCCAAGGATCGTTCCCATGATCCCGACGGTGGTTCCTTGCTGGGTTTTCAACGCTTCGTCGATTGCGGTCGCAAGCGGAGCGGCGGCGTTGGTCAAAAGCCTGTAATCAACCAAACCAACCATGACCCCGGCAACGAGAATATACAAAACAGTGCAGATCGCCAGGCTTCCCAAAATGCCGATAGGCATATCACGCTGCGGATTCTTTGCCTCTTGAGCGGCGGTTGAAACCGCATCGAAACCGATATATGCGAAGAAGATAACAGCCGCGCCGGTTACTACGCCTGGGAATCCTTTTGGCATGAATTCGGCGCATCCCGGACTGCCCGCTACACAGCCGATACCAAGATTATCGGTATTGACATATCCGATCCCGGCAACAATAAAGATGACGACGACGACAACCTTAATGATCACAATTATCGAGTTAAAGCTCGCTGATTCCTTGATGCCGCGTATGAGCAATAACGTGACCGCAACGGCTATCAAGGCCGCCGGGAGATTGAAGATCCCGTGCCCGATCACAGCTCCTTCAGCATCCAGGATCGCAACACCAGGTGGAGTTCCTAAAGCCAGTGGATAATTTATGCCAAGCGTTTGAAGCAAGCTGACCACGTAGCCCGACCACCCGACAGCGACCGTCGCCGCGCCGAACGCGTATTCGAGGATAAGGTCCCAGCCGATGATCCACGCGACGAATTCACCAAGCGTTCCGTATCCGTATGCATAAGCGGAGCCGGAAATAGGTATGCTTGCCGCAAATTCCGAGTAGCAAAGCGCCGCAAATGCGCTGACAATTCCGGCAAGTATCATAGAAATGACAACGGCCGGTCCGGCGTGCTTACCGGCAGCTTGTCCTGTAAGTACAAAAATTCCCGTACCGATAATTGCGCCGACGCCGAGCATCGTTAGGTCCAATGCGCTGAGAGCTTTCTTTAATGTGCCCTCGCCCGTCTCGGCCGCTTCGGCTACAATCTTCGAAATTGGTTTAGTCGCAAATAGTGACATCAAAACCTCCTGCTAAATGGTGAAATTTTTAGGTTTGCCCGGCATCGGTACGTTTGGCCGCCAAGCTTCGCCAAATGAAATACACCGGCACACCGGTCAGAACTATTAGCAAACCGGGCCAGGTGGCCGTTGTTTGATAGACGAATAATACAACAAGAATGACCGCGGCTCCGACGCAGTATAGTGCGGGAATGACCGGATAACCAAATGCTTTATACGGCCGCTCGGCGTCAGGTTGTTTCACGCGGAGCACAAATATGCCGATTATCGTCAAAATATAAAAGATCAGGGCAGCCGAAATAATATATGTCAAAAGATCGCCGTATAAATTGCCGTATGTTCCGTCGGCCTTTACGGTACGCGGCAAAACGTAGAACGCGGCCCAAATGCCCTGGATAACCAACCCCCACGCGGGAACGCGAAATTTGTTTAGCTCGCCGGACGATTTAAAGAAGAGGCCGTCTTTGGCCATCGCATAGTACGCTCGTGAACCGGCAAGAATAAGACCGTTGTTGCAGCCAAACGTCGAAATGATAAACGCCACCGCCATTATCGCTGCTCCGCCCGCCGGAAAGATCACGTCGGCCGTTGCGGACGCAACGCGGTCACTGGCCACCGTCTGGATCGCTTCAAATTTCAGTGTTACAAGATAGGCGACGTTCGCCAGCAGATAGAGCGTAATAACCAGGCCCGTTCCCAGGGCTAGCGAAAGCGGGATGTTTCGTTTCGGGTCTTTTACCTCACCGGCGGTGAATGTAATATTGTTCCACGCATCCGCCGAGAAGAGCGAATTTGTCTGCGCCACGCAGATGCCGACAAACAGCCCGAACGCGAGAGCCGCCGTCAAACCGTGCCCTACGTCCTGCACTTGCCCCCGCACAGTCCATAAATCGCCAAAATTCGCCGCCGCGATCTCGGGATGCCAAACGAGCCCGACTATCAAACCGAGCACTATCAAAGCTATGAGCGAACCGGTCTTCGCAAACGTAAACGTATTTTGGACCAGCTTACCCAGCTTCAGCCCGCGCGTATTCATCCACGTCAAAAGTACGATCATCAGGACGCCGACAAGCTGGGCGGTCGAAAGCGAGATCGCGTAACTGGACGATCCAAACCGGATAGGTTCGATCAGATAATTTGTTTCGGATATCCACGGAATCAGGATGCCCGAATAGCGGCCAAAACCAACCGCGACGGCCGCGATCGTCGCCGTCTGGATGACCAAAAACAGAGTCCATCCGTACAGGAAGCCCCAAAACGGCGAATACGCTTCGCGAAGGTAAACGTACTGCCCGCCGGCCTTCGGCATCATCGCCGCCAACTCACCGTACGAAAGAGCTCCGACGACCGTTAGGAGCCCGGTGATGATCCAAACAACGAGCAGCCAGCCCGGCGAACCGACCTGGCGTGCAATATCGGCGGAAACGATATAAATACCGGAACCGATCATCGATCCGGCGACGATCATCGTCGAATCCAGCAGCCCGAGGCCGCGGATAAAGCCTTCTTTAGATTGTTCTTCCAATTCAGCAACGTCGGTTGCCATATTTATTCCCCGTTCGAATAAAGAATTGATCTTTTCTTGATTAACCGGCTACGTCCCTGGAGAGCTTAAACCTTTGATTCTGAGACGTTGGCGAGAAATTTGTAACGCTATTATACTTTTATTACAAAAACTGTCGAGTGTTTATTTAACATTTAGTTAGTGGGTCAGTTGAAGCTCTTCATGATCTTTGTGTTCTTACCTGGTGCTCTTTGTGTTAAGAAAGCCCAAACGCAAAGGACACGAAGGGTGGGCACGAAGTTCACGAAGCGGAGAAACCGCAGAATTTCAAAATGACCCACTACTAATATTAACTAGTAATTTGCGATTCAGGAGATTTGATGGATGAACAGCATTTAGGAGACATGCCGCGTGATGAGTTCAAGCGGCACGGTTACGCGGTCGTTGATTGGATAGCCGACTATTTCGATAAGATCGAAGAGTTTCCGGTGCTGTCGCAGGTCGAGCCGGACTGGCTCAAAAACGCGTTGCCGAAAACTCCTCCCGAAATAGGCGAAATTTTCGGCGAAGTTCTTCAGGATATCGACAAACTCATCCTGCCGGCGGTAACAAATTGGAACCACCCGAATTTTCACGGCCTTTTCTCGACATCGACCTCATCTGTCGGAATTTTTGGCGAAATGTTTTCGGCGGCTTTCGATATGAAGGCGATGCTTTGGCGAACGTCGCCGGCATCGACCGAGCTTGAAGATGTCGTGCTCGATTGGCTTCGGCAGATGATGGGCCTGCCCGATCATTTCGAGGGAATCATTTATGACACCGCGTCTGTTTCCACGATGCACGCCATCGCCGCCGCCCGCGAACGGGCCGGGTTGAACATTCGCGAACAGGGAATGAGCGGCCGCCGCGATGTGCCGCTTCTTCGCGTTTACTGCTCGGAACACGTTCATTCTTCGATCGACAAATCCTGCATCACCCTCGGCCTTGGTACGCGTAGTTTGCGAAAGATCGAATGCAATGAACGGTTTGAAATGATCCCGGAAAAGCTGGCCGAGGCAATCGACGAAGACATTGAGGCCGGATATATGCCGATCTGCGTTATCCCGACGATCGGTACCACATCTACGTCGAGCATTGACCCCGTCGATGCCGTTGCCGATATCTGCGAAAAATACGGCCTGTGGCTTCATGTCGATGCGGCGTATGCCGGCTCGGCGGCAATCGTGCCGGAAATGCAACCGCTTTTTAAGGGTTGGGAACGGGCCGATTCGATAGTCACAAACCCACACAAATGGCTCTTCACGCCGTTCGACCTTTCGGTGCTTTATTGCCGTGATCTGAATGAACTAAAAGGCGCCTTTTCCCTCGTACCCGAATATCTGAAAACAAGCGATGAGAGCAGGGTTAAGAACGGAATGGATTACGGCATCCAACTCGGCCGCCGTTTCCGGGCGTTAAAACTCTGGTTTGTGCTCCGCTATTTCGGCCGCGAAGGCCTCATCGCCCGCATCCGCGAACACTGCCGCCTCGCTCAACTATTTGTATCGTGGGTCAAAGAATCACCCGATTTCGAATTGATGGCGCCGCTTCCGTTTGCCCTCGTCTGCTTTCGTGCGTGCCCGTCGCATGTCAGTAGCCAAGATCGTGTCAGTAGCTCGCACGTAAGTAAGGGCTCAACCGGGGATCTCGATGCGATTAACGAAAGTATAATGAACGAGATCAACGCCTCAGGCGAAGCGTACCTTTCACACACGAAGCTGAATGGGAAGTTCACACTGCGACTCTCGGTCGGAAGCATCCGCGTTGAAGAACGGCATCTGCGAAAGGTTTGGGAATTGCTGAAAAGTCACGCCGAAGGCTTGTAGGAAATTCACGCAAAGAAATCACATATCTGGTTTCCCGGACTTAATTTCGAGGCTTTTTTTCTTACCAATTAACAATTGTCAATTGAACAATTGACAATTGTTAATTGGTAAGAAAATTCATCGTCATCAACAACAACCTTAATTCCAGATATAGTCGTAAACTAGCCAGTTCGCTTCTATCGCGGAATTTGGGCTTATTTCTTACTTTGCGTTCTTAGTGAGCTTTGCGTGAGATTTTTTATAGATTATTAACAACCCGCCGGATTCCATCTTTGATCAACTTCACATTGAAATTGATCAACAGACCAAGCCTCATATCTCCTCCCATATCTTATGCCCGCGGGTTTCCTTCAAAAATATCGAACCGACAACAAGCGTAATTCCGGCAATTACCATCGGGTAATAGAGGCCGGCGTAGATATTTCCCGTTTGGGCGATTATTGAGACGCCGATCAGCGGCAGCAGGCCGCCGAAGACGCCGTTGCCGATGTGATACGGGAGCGACAGAGCCGTGTATCGTATCTTTGCGGGAAAGGCCTCTACCAGATACGCCGCGATCGGGCCATAGACCATCGTCACCCATACGACCTGGATAAAGATCAACAAGATCAGTTTCCATGCGGTCGAATTGGAAGTGAGATCGCCAAACGAGGTGTAGGGCAATACTTTGGGAGCCGTAACCAGTGCTCCGCTCTCGTTCCTGGACTGCGGCGTAAGTTTGATCGCCCCGGTCGCCGGATCTTTTTGCGAAGTCGCCGTGACAACATCCGATCCGGCAGCCGATTGCATTGCTTTGTATATCGGCAAATAAGTGAGCAAAGCCAGCAAACATCCAGCCATGATTATCCATTTTCGTCCCAGCCGGTCGCTCAAAGCGCCGAATACGATAAACAGCGGCATGCCGATCAAAAGAGCGAGGGCGACGATGTACTTTGCGGATGTCTGATCTACGTTTAGGATCGATTCCAAATAAAAAAGAGCGTAAAACTGGCCCGTGTACCAAATGACGCCCTGCCCGGCGGTCGCGCCAAACAGCGAGATCAGCACGATCCGCAGGTTCGCCCATTTTGTAAATGCTTCGACCAACGGGTTTGCCGATGTCATCCCGCTGCTCTTGATATGCTGGAAGATCGGCGATTCTTTCATCCGCAATCGAATGTAAAGCGAAATGCCGACAAGAAAGATCGAAATCAGAAACGGGATTCGCCAGCCTGCGATGCCGTCCGCTTTTCCGGCAAACTGTTCGGCGGTCATCAGATTTTGAACGGCGAGTATTACCGCGAGCGACACAAACAGGCCCAGCGTAGCGGTGATCTGAATAAATGAAGTGTAAAATCCGCGTCGATTATCGGGCACGTGCTCGGCCACATAAACCGCCGCTCCGCCGTATTCACCACCAAGCGCCAGGCCTTGCAGAACGCGTATCAGAAGCAAAATTATCGGAGCGGCGATGCCGATCTGCGAGTAGGTCGGCAGAAAACCGATGACGGCGGTCGCCCCGCCCATTATCAAAAGCGTGACAAGGAATGCATACTTACGTCCGACCAAGTCGCCGATCCTGCCAAAGAACAACGCTCCGAAGGGGCGAACGACAAACCCGACCGCGAACGTTGCTAAGTAGGCGATGTACGCAAATGTCTGATTCTCAGGCGGGTAAAAGAGCGGCGCGATGACCGTGGCCAGGCTTCCAAAAATATAGAAGTCATACCACTCGATCATCGTCCCCACCGACGATGCCCCGATCACCTGCCAGATCTTTGCCTTCGATACGTGAGAATTATAAAGCGCCCCAAGGTCGCCGTTTGTTTCTGTCATTTTTCGAGTTTAGTTATCTCCAATTCACGTACGCGGAATGAACTCGTAAAAAAAGTTTTTGTTATTAAACCAATTTAGTCCGTTCGATTCAAAAATCATTTGCGGATTCGGTATTTCCGGCGGTAGTTCGCTTGATTAGTTGTGATTCACTCCTCGCTTTGCGTCCTCCGCGAGCTTTGCGGGAAATTTCTTCGAAGCCTCGCGCAAAGTCCGCAAAGAACGCAAAGGTAAAGCGGCCGTTATGCTATCGTAGCCTGAGTGAGGTTTGTAAAAGAAAGCGTGATCCGGGCGGCACCGGAACGGGTATTTGCGTTCCACGAATTGCCAGACGCCTTCGAGCGGTTGATACCGCCGTGGGAAAATGCTCGCGTCATTCAAAAGGCAGACATCTCACAGGTCGGATCTCGGGCGATAATCGAGCAAAAGATCTTATGGTTTTTCACTTCGCGGTGGGTTGCCGAGCACACGGCATACGACCCGCCCCGAATGTTTGAGGACGTCCAGGTCTCAGGCCCGTTTCGCGCCTGGCGGCACAAACACATCGTCAAACCGCACGCGGACGGAGCGATACTTCGCGACGAGATAGAATATCGAATGCCGGTCCCGTTGTTCGGGCCGCTCGCGGCACCGATGGCCGTCACGCCGCGTCTTGAAAAGATGTTCGAATACCGGCACCGTGTGACGAAGGAATGGTGCGAAACGGTGTCCGTAGCCCGCACGTAAGTAAGGGCTCATCTCGGATCAAGTGCACCGCTGGATAGCCAGATGCACGAATTTATAGGTAACGATTTGTTTGGTCGAATGAGACCGGAATATTAGCTTGAGCCCTTACTTTACGTGCGGGCTACTACTGACAAAATATGATCACACACATCGTCTGCTGGAAATACAAACCGGAAACAACCGCTGAACGACGGGCCGGGCATATCGCAAAGCTGCGTGCTCTGCCGGATGTGATACCGGATATCGAAAGCTTTGCCGTCGGTTCGGATGTTCTACACCTCGACCGGTCGTTCGACACCGGGCTGGTTGCGGTTTATCGCGATATGGCGGCGCTGGATGCCTACACCGTGCACCCCGAGCATCAAAAGGTCGCGGCGCTGGGCAAGGAGATCGCCGAAAAGGCGGTTTCGGTCGATTTTGAGTCGAAATAGTGTCAGTAGCCCGCACGTAAGTAAGGGCTCGACGCGGCCATCTCGACCATCGTGGTTTCAGCCGAAAAAGGCACTCAGAGTCCACACTTTACAAGTGCCTTTCGGCTAGGGAACAAGCTTAAAGCCTGAACTTCGGAACGCTTTTGGTTTGATGAAAAAACTACTCAAAAGGATCGTGCTTATTCTTCTCGCCGTTCTCATTGCGGTGCAGGCCCCGTTTATCTATCGGCGGTACAAGATCGGACAACTTGCAGCAAAGATCGCAACGCTAAATGGTGAGCGAACCACAAGAACCGACGACAGATTCAAAGAATACAAAGGCATCATCCACGCCCACACTAACCTTGGCGGGCACAGCACCGGCAGCTTTGACGAACTGATCGCGGCCGCCAACGCCAACGACCTCGATTTCGTGATAATGACCGAACACTGGTCGGACACGGTCGATACAGCCGCATTGACCCTGAACGGCGTTTACGGAAAAACCCTTTTCATCGGCGGCAACGAGATCGATACCGTAGATTCGGACCGCTTTCTGATGGTTCCCGGAAGCGCTGAAGCGGCCTCCTTAAGAAAGCTGCCAACGATCGCGGTCATCGACAAACTCCACGCTGAAAATCGCCTCGCTCTAGTGACCTATCCCGAAAAATTCAATACATGGGATTCCAATTTCGACGGCATCGAGGTATTCAGCCTCCACACCAACGCCAAAAAGATGAACCCCTTCACGGCCATCTTCGACGGCATTTGGTCATTTCCTGCTTATCCCGAATTGATGCTCGCCTCTTATTTTAGACGCCCCGATGAGAACCTGAGAAAGTTCGACGAGATCGCCGCAAACCGAAAGATCAGCCTTTTCGCCGGAACCGACGCCCATTCAAATATCGGCTTTCACCTCTTCGGCGACGATGCAGGAAATAAGGGATTGAATATTAAGATCGACGATTATGCGACGATCTTTCGGCTTGCTCGTCAGCACGTTTTGATCGAAAAAGATAAACTACTGACACGCGACAACCTTATCGAGTCACTAAAGGCCGGGCGATCCTATATCGGTTTTGACGTGCTGGGCGATACAAGCGGGTTTGAATACTTTGCTACCACAGGTGATGGTAAAGAGGCGATACAGGGTGATCATTTGAGCCTCAGCTCAAACATGTTGCTGAGGGCCTCGTATAACAAAAACTACGTTGTACGGTTTGTTATTTACCGAAATGGCGAGATCTATGCCTCTTCTGCCGAATACACCAACGAGCTTGAGGTAGCCGTAAGTGACCCGGGAGCATACCGTGTCGAAGGGTATCGTGATTTTCTCGGCCCGCC
>JBGTJP010000093.1:0-39422 GCA_041745075.1 Pyrinomonadaceae bacterium
GAACCGGTCCCACCTTATCAACACCGCCTCCGGCCCGCCCAAAACCTCATGCGTCACGCGGCTCATCACGATCGACCCCATCTTGTTCATCGTCACATACAACCCCGACCAATGCGCCGCCACATCTCCCCTCGGCAACACACTCCACTGAACCTCCATAACAATCATTCCTCCTTCCAAAACAAACGTATCATATATGCAACAGCGTTGCAAGTAAAAGTCGCGTCATCTTCGTCTTGTCAGAACCGCGAGCGGTAGCGACCGGGTTCTTCTGCCGAGCTCGCCATTCTGTTCGATAATATGGTAAAAAAAGGTGGATAAAATGGACAAGAAATTATTCGAAGAATTGATTGAAGGGGTTAAACAAATGGCCGATCACGCAGCGGGCAAAAAGGTGAAAGGCGTCCGTGAAGTAGTGAAGGAAGTAGAAATGGCTTTGGGAACAACATCTAATCGGACCCGAAGAAGACGTATCAGCTATTGTTGAACAAAGGTGGGAGGAAGCGTGGGACACTTTTACAAAGTTTGGTTTCGCCGACCTTATGACGTGGCTTCGATCTAAAGTGGCCTCTCAGAAATAAACGAATGCGATTTGAGCAAGAACAAGAAGAATTGCTTTCCAATCTAGTGGAGGCATACCGCAATCAGGAACGCGACAAACGGGCTCCGTTTCTACAGGTGTTCTTTAGCGGAGAGATTAACGCGACTATTAAGCATGCGGGTTTTCCCAGCGGCCACATTAAGGCTTATCCCGGCGACCTTGATACGCTAGCGAGGGCAGGCTTGATCTTCTTTCATCCCTCTGGGTCATCGGTTCGCGAATTTGACATCAGTCCCGAAGGATTCGATTTCTATGCAGAAATCAAAGACCAAGAATCTGAGCCGCTGAGGACAGTCGAATTAACATATATTGCTTACCTAGAGTCGAGCCACTTTCGGGCAACGTACGGGAAAGCCTATCAAAAATGGAGAGATGCTGAGTCTTTACTTTGGCGCAGCGATTCGGAAAATCAACTAACGACAATTGGGCACTTGTGTAGAGAGGCAATTCAAGAATTTGCCGATTCACTCGTGACGCGTAATAACATTCAAAATGTAGATCCGAACAAAGCCCACGACATCGCTCGAATAAAAGCGGTGATTCATCTTTATCAAACTCGCCTCGGTCTAGCGGAACGTGCATTTCTAGATGCCGTTTTGACCTACTGGGGCACAATAAGTGATCTAATCCAACGGCAAGAACATGGTGGACAGAAAGAAGGCCGCGCACTTGTATGGGAAGACGGCAGGCGTGTCGTCTTCCAGACTGCGATCGTCATGCATGAAGTCGACAACGGGTTGGGTCGAACAAGATAAACCAAAAGCGCACGAACCAAATGAGTGCGAAACGTTGGTAACCTCAGTGGCATTACGCTGAAATGTCAGTGACTGCGTCAAACCCGAGTGGCATGCGATTCGTGTCGCCGTCGCGGATTTGAGATCTGGGGATTTTGACGCAAGAATTCAGGATGTTGACAAAGTTTTGCCCGGACTGACATGCGTTCGGACGAAGATCCGGCCTCGGGTGAAGTATTTTCTTTGTGCTCACTTTGCAGAGGCCCGCATGTTAGTAAGGGCGTAATCTTCTCAACCTTGAAGATACTCGCCCCTCGTAAAGGCTTAATTTTCTTTGTGCTGCCAGGCAGAGGTGTTAGGATTTCCTATAAGAAGTATGAGCGACGAAACACTTGAGAGCGGTTACCCGGGCGTTGGGCGGTTGTATTATTTTTTGGGTCGGGTGATGCTGATCGTCGTGACGATCTTTTCGGTCGTGTATTTCGGGCCGGAGAGCAGGGTTTTTCAGGTCGTGACGCTGGCGACGATGATCGCTGGGGCCGTGCTGGACGTTATGCGGCTGAAGAACATCGGCGTGACCTCGTGGCTGTTGTTTATAAAATACCTGCCGTACGGCGCGCTTCTCTTGTCGATCGGGCTGCAGACCGCCCAGACCGGCTGGATCGAAACCAAACGCCTCGACCGCCCCGGCTGGGCCATCCTCGGCACACACGCCGCGATAATCGCCTTGATAATTTACCTCATCAACCAAGGACAAGGTTGGATGTCGATCCCTGCGATTCTTCCTTTCTAAGCGGGGAAGAGTTATAAATCAGCGAAGCGACGCAGTCTTAGTCCCTGAAAGGGACACATTTAATAGCCCAGGGTAAGGACGAAGGCCGCAACCCTGGGGAATGATCGTGTTAAGATGACCGACCCTGAAGGGGTCGAACCAGCCCCAAGGAAGTTCGACCCCTTCAGGGTCGGGATCATATTTGACGATCGTTCCAGGGGTTTCACCCCCGGCTATTGACTGTTTCCCCTCTGGGGAAAAGAAAAAGGCCCCGCCGAGAATGGCGGGGCTTTTTGAGACGTCCGACAAACTTTAGTTTGTCGCGGGCAGCAAACTGAAGTTTGCTGGACTTGCGGAATTTAAGTTCCTGTTTCCCAGCTCGACATATATTCGAGCATTTCGGGGGTCAGGACGTCCATTTTTACGCCCATTGCGTGGAGTTTTAGGGACGCGATCTCCTGATCAACCTCGGCCGGGAGAATGTGTACTCCGGCCCCGAGTTTTCCTTTTTCCTTAACCAAATATTCCGCCGACAGAGCCTGATTGGCGAATGACATATCCATCACCGACGCCGGGTGGCCTTCGGCTGCGGCAAGGTTGATGAGGCGGCCTTCGCCGAGCACGATGACGCTCTTTTTGTCATCCTTTGAACGATATTCTTCGACAAACGGGCGGCGTTTTGCGACCGGCTGCGACATTTCGCGTAGGGCATCGAGGTTGAGTTCAAGGTCAAAGTGGCCGCTGTTGCAGACGATCGCCCCGTCCTTCATTGCTTCGAAATGTTCCTTGTCGATAACGTGTCGGTTGCCGGTGACGGTGACGAAGAAATCGCCGATCTTGGCCGCATCCTTCATCGGGAGAACACGCATTCCGTCCATTACGGCTTCGATCGCCTTGATCGGGTCGATCTCGGTCACGACCACATTCGCACCCATTCCGCGGGCACGCATCGCAACGCCCTTGCCGCACCAGCCATAGCCGACCACGACAAGCGTCTTGCCGGCGAGCAAAATATTGGTCGCGCGGATGATGCCGTCGAGCGTCGATTGGCCCGTGCCGTAGCGGTTATCAAAGAAATGTTTGGTCTGTGCGTCGTTCACCGCGATAGAAGGGAAGGTGAGCACGCCGGCCTTTTCCATCGCCTTAAGGCGAACGATGCCGGTTGTCGTTTCTTCGGTCGTGCCGATCAGGTTCTCAAGCAGCTCTTTCTTTTCCTTAAGCATCGTTGCGACGACATCCGATCCATCGTCGATGATGATCTGCGGATTTGTCTCAAGTGCTGCTTTAACATGCGACACGTAAGTCTCTATGGACTCACCCTTTATCGCCATGACCGGAATGCCCCAATCAGCTACAAGGGAAGCCGCGACATCGTCCTGCGTTGAAAGCGGATTTGAAGCAATAAGCAGTGATTCTGCCCCACCAGCCTGCAGTGTGCGTGCTAGATTCGCCGTCTCGGTCGTTATGTGTGCACACGCGACAAGCTTTACGCCCGCAAGCGGTTTTTCTTTCGCGAATCGCTCGCGGATAAGCCGTAAAACAGGCATTTCACGGTCAGCCCACTCGATCCGCTGTTTGCCCTGCGGCGCAAGATTGATGTCTTTAATGTCGTATTGAATTGAAGGTTGTTCGGTTGCCATATTCTTAAATTGTAGGACAGGCTTTCCAGCCTGTCGTACTTAGACCGCTGCTGCGTCGCTGAGGGAACTGAGCAGGGCATCGGCCTTGTCGGTCTTTTCCCATGAAAAGCCTTCACGTCCAAAGTGCCCAAAACGTGCCGTTTCCTTAAAGATCGGTTTACGCAGATCAAGCGTCTCTATAATGCCTTTGGGTGTGAGACTGAAATTCTTGCGAACCGCATCGGCCAGCTTCGTGTCGTCCACCTTGCCTGTACCATGCGTGTTGACATAAACCGATACCGGTTCTGCAACCCCGATCGCGTACGCAAGCTGAACCGTGCATTTTTCGGCGAGGCCAGCCGCCACAATGTTCTTTGCGATATAGCGGGCCATGTACGTGGCGGAACGGTCCACCTTGGTCGGATCCTTGCCGGAAAAGGCACCGCCGCCGTGCGGGGCATATCCGCCATAGGTATCAACGATTATCTTTCGGCCCGTAACACCCGCGTCGCCCATCGGTCCGCCGACTACAAAACGGCCCGTCGGATTAATGTGAAATTTCGTTGCTTCATCAAGGAGGTCGGCCGGGACGGTGGTTTTGATTATTTTTTCGAGTACGTCCTTTCTAAGCTGCTCGGTCGTAACGTCTTCTGAATGCTGGGTTGAGACGACAACGGCTTCGACCCGGAAAGGCTGGCCGTCGCGGTATTCGACGGTCACCTGCGATTTTCCGTCCGGCCGCAAATACGAAAGTTCGCCCGAACGCCGAACCGACGAGAGCTTCATTGTAAGGTCATGAGCAAGCTTGATCGGAAGCGGCATGAGTTCAGGAGTTTCGTTACACGCAAACCCGAACATCAAGCCCTGGTCCCCGGCACCGCCGGTGTCGACCCCCTGCGCGATGTCAGGCGACTGTGTACCGACCGCATCTACGACCGAGCAAGTATTCGAATCGTAACCAAAACCGGCATTGTTGTATCCGATCTCGCGGATCGTCTCTCGAACTATTTGCTTGTAGTTAACACGCGCATTCGTCGTTATCTCCCCCGCGATCACCGCCAACCCGGTGGTAACAAGGGTCTCACACGCTACGCGAGCGGTCGGGTCCTGCTCGAGGATGGCGTCAAGGACCGCATCAGATATCTGATCCGCAATTTTATCCGGGTGGCCTTCGGTTACCGATTCCGACGTGAAAAGAAAATTTCCGTTACTCAATTGTTTTATCGAACTCCTTACATTTTTTGAACTAGGGAACGTTAACAAAACGATAATCATAGCTTTTCACTGTATTAGTGTCAAACTAAGGGCGTTCTTCCATTACAAGCGACGATGATAGCGAACCGGGAGAGGAGCCTAGAGAAGTCATCTCGCAGGGAATCAAGGCGACTCTTTTAAGCACCGATCAGCCAGATCCATTGCGTCTGATAATAAAGATTATGTTATAGAGTAAGCCGGAAGCGCTTAAAACCAGCTTCCAAGCCCATTAGTCTTAACATCGTCAAACGCCTGCTTAAGCGCTTTCAAGATGTCGGCACGACTAAAGCCTGGTTTCGAAAAGCGGAGTTCCAGTGTGAAATCCGCCTTTGACGACGCATACTCGAAGGAAGTAGCCGACGGCTCTTTGGGTTTGGCTGGATTGTCTTTCTTCTGAGCAGCAGTAACGGGCTTACGCTTTGTGATCTTGCCTGCTCCGAAACGCTCGAGGTAATCAAACATGGCCGATTCATCGAACTGGCGGGCGATCTCAAGCAGCGTTGTCTTTGACGTTATTTTTGCCTGCTTGCATTTTGTCCGCACTTCGTTGGGCAGGCCCGCGATAGCCAGAAGTTCGGTAACGGTCGTTCTGCTTTTACTTATCTTTTGAGCGATCTGATCGTGAGTGTAGCCGAACCGTTCACCTAAAGAAGCCAGGCCGTCGGCTTCTTCCCAAACCGTCAAGTCCTTCCGCTGCAGGTTCTCGATCAACGCGATCTCGGCAACGGAGTTGTCGTCAATGTCGAGTTCGATACACGGAATCTCGGTCAGGCCCGCAAGCTGCGACGAACGCCAGCGGCGTTCGCCGGCAATGATCATAAAACGGCCATCAGGCTTCGGTTTGACCAAAAGCGGTTCGAGAACGCCTTTTTCTCTGATTGATTCCGTTAGTTCAGTTAGGTCGCCGAAATCACTTCTTGGTTGCTCAGGGTTCGGGTATATCTGGGTAACGGCGATCGTCCGCCCGACACTTCGTGAGCGGGCGGCAATCTGGTCAACGTAATGCGAGTCATGGCGCATCTTCACGCCGAGTGGTAATCCTGATTTAGGCACGCTTAAGCACCTCCTTTGAAAGGTTATGGTACTCAATGGAACCTGAAGAACGCGGGGCGTATTCGAAAATTGCTTTTTTGTGGGCAGGAGATTCTTCTAGCCTCACGCTTCGCGTGATCACGGTTTTGAAGGCTTTCTTACCGAAAACACTTCTGATGTGCGCCTCGACATCCTTTGAGATCGTCGTACGCCGATCAAACAAAGTGACTACCACGCCCAGAAGATTAAGGTCGGGATTTGGACGCGACCGGATCTTTTCGATGGTTTCCAGCAAGTCGTCGGTTCCCTCAAGGGCAAAATAGGACGATTGGATCGGTATGATCACATGGTTCGCCGCGACCATCGCGTTAACTGTAAGGATGCCAAGCGTCGGTGGTGTATCGATAACGATGAAGTCAAAGTTCCCTCTTAACTTCTCGATACGGTCGCGAAGCTTGAACGCAGCATCGAAATCGCCGATCAACTTTGCCTCGAGCTTTGCCAGATTTATGCGCGACGGGATCAGCGACAAATTTGGCACGCCGGTCTCATAAACAAGCTCCTCGATCGGCCGGTCCGGGTCGGCAAAAAGCTCGTACGAGCCGCCGTTCATCCTTTCCGGTTCGATAAACGACAGCGACGAATTGCTCTGCGGATCAAGGTCGATCAGCAGTACCTTTTTACGCTGGTTGGCCATTCCCGCGGCCAGGTTGATGGCGGTCGTAGTTTTTCCTACGCCACCCTTTTGATTGGCGATTACAATTATCATTTTTTAACGCAAATGCGGTTTTTATCCGATCAGGTCCGGCCAGTCCTCAGGTGCTTGCAATTCGTCGTCATCGGATTTTTCCGCATCCCCCGCGTTCGAAGCGGCGGAAAGATCAATGACCTTCTGCTGCACGAATATTGGGCAATCAAGACGAAGGGCGAGGGCTATCGCATCCGATGGCCTGGCATCCATCGAAACCAACTCGTCGTTCTCATTGAGTAATTCTATCAGAGCGTAAAATGTGTTCTCAAGGAGATCTGTAACAATTACGCGTGATGGCCGCAGCCCGCATTCGAGGATCAAATTCCGAAGCAGATCGTGCGTCATTGGACGCTGCGGCACTATCTTTTCGATCTCAAGCGCAATGGCATTTGCCTCAAACGCGCCGACCCAAATGGGCAGCACGGTCTCCGATTCGACACCTTTAAGCACTACAATGGGTGAGTTCGTGTTCGGGTCCATTATAAGGGCGCCAATTTTTACTTCAACTAGCATAATGCAATGCGGGCTCCGCTTTTTCGCACAGCTCGCCAAGCAGCGAATTTGATTTTACCTCAGTGACACGAACCTTGACGATGGTGCCGATCAGATCATACGTCCCTTTAAAATTGACAACTTTATGGCATGTAGAATGCCCCGACACCTGTGTTTCCGACCTAACGGCATGTCTTTCGACCAAAACATTCAACGTCTTACCGACATAGCGTTGAAGGCGTTCATTTTGCGACCGGCGCTGTATGGTTTCAAGTTCAAGGAAACGCTCTGTCTTTTCGCCCGACGATACATTGTCGTTCATTTCATGAGCCGGGGTTCCAGGCCGTGGCGAATACTTAAAAATATACGCTGCGTCGTAACCGGCATATTCGACAAGACTCGCTGTATCGTCAAAATCCTCACGCGATTCACCCGGAAAGCCAACGATTATGTCGGTCGTTATCGAGATGTCACGGTGCGACGAACGTATGAAGTCGATCTTCCTGCGGTAGCTGTCAATCGTGTGCCCGCGCTTCATAAGTTTTAGGACACGGTCGCTTCCCGACTGAACTGGAAGGTGAACCCAGTTACAAAGGTTTTCGTTTTGGTTTATCGCATCAACAATATCAGGATGAAAATCCCTGGGGAATGACGTGTTGAATTTTACACGCTCGATCCCCGTGGCCGCAACCGCCCGCAAAAGACGCGAAAACGGCGTTTTTCCCTCAAAGGCTTCAAGGCCGCTGTCGGTCAACGGCCGATAGCTATTGACGTTCTGGCCTATCAGGTGGACTTCCTTTACGCCGGACCGCCGCATATCGAGGATCGATCTGATTATCTCGGATGCGGGCAAGCTGATCTCGCGGCCGCGCGAGAATGGTACGATGCAGTACGTGCAGAACTTGTTACAGCCTTCGATGATAGGCACAAAGGCAACGTACGGCGAGTGCCTCTGGGGGTCGGAGACGGTCCAATCATAATCTTTTTCTCGGTCGCCAAGATCGACTATCCCTTCCTCGCCATTCAGGACGCGCTCGATTACATCGGCGATGCGGCCGACGGCTTTTGTGCCGAGGACGAGATCGACGCCCTCGATCTTTTCAAACAGCGTTTCGCCTTCAAGTTGGGCAACACAACCCAATACGCCTACAACGGGCTTACTGCGGCCGGAGTTGCGGATACGTCCAACACGCGAATAAAGTTTTTGCTCGGCCTTTTCGCGAACCGAACAGGTGTTAAGCAAGACAACGTCGGCCTGGTCTTCACGTAAAGTCATCTCGAATCCCTTCTTTGCGAGTGTGGTCGCCACCCGTTCGGAATCCGATACGTTCATTTGACAGCCGAACGTTTCAAGATAGACTTTTTTCATAGACAGAAAACACGATGGAGCCGCTAAAATTTAAATCTCGCGATTTCGTTCACCTTCACCTGCACACGGATTATAGCCTTTTGCAGAGCACAATCCAACTAAAGCCGTTGGCGGCAAAATTGACTGAAGAGGAGATGCAGGCGTGTGCGATCACCGATTATGGCAACATGTATGGGGCCGTATCTTTTTACAGCGCAATGAGTTCCGCCGGTGTGCGGCCGATCCTGGGATATGAGGCTTTTGTTGCATCGAACAGTTTGTCTGAAGCTGGATCGTCGGTAAGTGCCGGTGAAAGGCCCTACTATAATCTGATCTTACTCGCCCGCGACCTGACCGGTTATGAAAATCTCGTTCGCCTGTCTTCGAAGGCATTTACGGAAGGTTTTCATCATAAGCCGAGGATCGACCTCGACCTTTTGGCGGCTAACAGCGGCGGGCTGATAGGTCTATCGGGAGGCGGCGGCGGGTCGATCGCACATTATTTGTCGAGCGGAAATGACGACAAAGCGTTTGAAGCCGCGAAGAATTTCGAATCGATCCTTGGCAAGGGCAGCTTCTATCTTGAGATATCAGACCACGGATTGGACGAACAGGCCGAACTGAACCGACGCATTGTGGAGGTTTCGCGGTTGACGGGCATTCCTGTGGTCGCCGGAAACGACGCCCGATATCTGACCGAAGCCGACGCCCGGGCCCACGAGGTCATGCTGTGCATCGGCGAGGGCAGGACGGTCCGTTCGGGTGGTGAGTTGAGCAATGGTTCGTCCAAATATTACGTGCGGTCCGCCGATGAAATGTGGGCCCTTTTTGGGGACGAACTTCCCGAGGCTTTGAATAATACCCTTGAGATCGCCCAGGCATGCGCGATTGATCTTGCCCTCGACGACGAAAGCCTGATACTTCCCGATTATCCGATCCCCGCGGATTCGGATTGCGAGACCCTGGCCGAATATTTTGAGCTGCAGGTTGCCCACGGTCTTGAAGAGCGAACGCAGACGATGCTGCTGCCGCTGGAGAAAGTTGGAAAACTAAAATACGGCCTCGACGCCTATCAAAAACGCCTCGACCGCGAGGTTGAGGTCATTGAAGGAATGGGCTACGAAGGCTACTTTCTGATCGTTTGGGACTTAATAAAGTACGCCGTCGAGAAGGGTATCCCGGTGGGGCCGGGACGCGGATCAGCGGCCGGTTCGCTGGTCGCTTATGTTCTTGGGATTACCGGGATCGATCCGCTTCAGTATGATCTGCTGTTCGAGCGTTTCCTAAACCCAGAACGCGTTTCGATGCCGGATATCGACATCGATTTCTGCATCCGCGGCCGCGGCGAGGTCATCAGCCACGTGACCGAACTCTACGGACGCGAGTCCGTGTGTCAGATAATTACTTTCGGGACGATGGCGTCCAGAGCAGCCATTAAGGATGTCGGCCGGGCACTAAATATGCCTTACGGCGACGTCGAGCGAGTAGCCAAGCTTATCCCGCCGCCGGAGCGCGGACGCAACATCTCGATATCGCAGGCCCTGGGACGCGTGCCCGAACTCAAGAACGCATTCGATACCGACGAACGGGTCCAGGATCTTCTCAATATCGCGCTCAGACTTGAAGGATGTTCCCGTCATACGTCCGTTCACGCGGCCGGCGTAGTGATATCGCCGAAAGAACTTCATGAGATCGTGCCTGTTGCAGTTTCGGTCAAGAATGAATTGACCAGCCAGTATCCGATGGGTGATCTCGAAAAGGTCGGCATGCTGAAGATGGATTTTCTCGGCCTGACCACTTTGACGATCATCAAAGATTGCCTTGACGCGATCAAAGATCGAGCCGGCGTCGAGATCGATTGGAACTCGATTCCGCTCGATGACGAAAAGACGATGGAGCTTTTTCGTGAGGGTCGAACTGATGCGGTTTTCCAGTTCGAATCGTCCGGCATGCAGGATATTTGCCGCAAAATGGGTCCGCGTGAACTCGAAGATCTCTCGGCGCTTAATGCGTTGTATCGCCCGGGCCCGATCGACGGCGGAATGATCCCGGATTTTATCTCGCGGTTTCGCGGCGAGAAGAAGGTCAAGTATCTGGTCAAGGAAATGGAGGACATCCTAAGCAACACTTACGGTGTCCTTGTATATCAGGAACAGATCATGCAGCTTGCACAGAAACTTGCCGGCTACAGCCTCGGCGAAGCGGACATGATGCGCCGGGCGATGGGAAAAAAGAAACGCGAGGCGATGGCTAAGGAGGAGCTCAAGTTTACTGAGGGTGCCGTTAAAAACGGGATCGATAAGGAGAAAGCGGACGAGATCTTCAAATTGATGGCCCAGTTCGCCGACTACGGATTCAACCGCAGCCACAGTATTGCCTATGCATACCTCGCGTTTCAGACAGGCTATTTAAAGGCCCATTATCCCGCATACTTTTTCGCTGCCGTCCTGTCGCACGAAGCCGACGACAGCGCAAAAGTTTACAAGTATTCGACCGAATTGCGGTCGATGGGCCTGAAGCTGCTGCCCCCCGACATTAACGAGAGCGAAGACAGCTTCACACCGTTTGAGGATTCGGTCCGGTTCGGCCTGAACGCACTAAAGGGGATCGGGGCCTCGACAAACAACGCAATTGTTGCGGCACGGGCCGAGCGGCCTTTCACTTCCCTTTTCGACTTTGTCTCACGGGTCGATCAGGGAGCGGTCAACAAACGTGCCCTTGAAAGCCTGATCGCTGCGGGGGCCGTTGATTCATTAATGCCGGATGGAATGCAGTCGAATGAATGGCGTTCGCGACTGAACGCCGCTGTGGACGAAGCTCTGGCATACGCTCAAAAAGCATGGAATGACAAGAAAAGCGGACAGAGCGGCCTATTTGGCGAACATACGGCTGAGGCTGTCAGCGATATTCGATTGCCGGATGCAAAGCCATGGACCCGCTCGGAGCTCTCGCGCCAGGAAAAAGCTGCATTAGGGTTTTATCTTTCTGCACACCCGCTGGATGAATACAAAGAAATCCTCGATGGGTTAAAAATAATGGCGATCGCCGATCATGAAACGATAAGCCCGGGCGATACACTCACGCTTGCAGGAATCGTGTCGGGCGCCCAGATAAAGTATAGTAAGAAAGGAAATAGATTTTGCATTTTTCGGCTTGAGGACCAGTCGATCGGCGTCAAGTGTCTTATGTGGGCCGAGGCGTTCGGAAAATTCGGCGAGCTGACTAAAGACGAGGCAATGCTGATCGTCGAAGGCCGAGTTGAATCGGCCGAAGGGGCTGAGATCACTTTGATCGTCAACGAGGTCCGTTCGCTTATCGATGCCGAATCGGGCAATGCACGGCGGGCGGCGATATGCCTGCCATCAAATGACGTGGACGAGGATTACCTGTTCGATCTTTTCTCGATACTCAGTCATGCGCGGGGAACGTGTGAGGTTTTGATAGAGATACCCGTGAATGGCGTGGCCGTGAAGATAGAGACTCAGGCATTGCGAATAAAAGGATCCGGTAATTTGGAGGCGGCCCTCAGATCCAAGGGCTGTTCTGTTGCATGGCAACTGTAAAATCGCAGACCGAAATGGAAAAAACTGATCCGAAGACCGCTTTTGAACGTGTGTTGATGGCTCGTAATCCGGAACGGCCGTATTCGCTCGACCTTTTTTCGACTATTTTTACCGATTTTGTCGAGATTCACGGGGACCGAAGATATGCCGACGACGCGGCCATCGTCTGCGGTTTTGCCCGGCTGGAAGAGGTGGAAGTTGTCGTCATCGGACAGCAAAAAGGCCGCGATACGAATCAGCGTCGAATTCGGAACTTTGCGATGCCGAAACCTGAAGGATATAGAAAGGCTCTACGGTTAATGGAGCTTGCCGAAAAATTCGGCCGGCCGATCATCACGATCATTGATACGCCCGGCGCTTATCCCGGGATCGACGCCGAAGAACGGGGTCAGGCGGAGGCGATCGCACTGAATTTACGTGAAATGGCAAGGTTTAAGGTTCCTATTATAGCGGTAGTTCTTGGCGAGGGCGGTTCCGGCGGCGCCCTCGCGATCGGTATAGCCGACAAGGTCCTGATGCTGGAAAACGCGGTCTATTCAGTGATCTCGCCCGAGGGATGCGCTGCAATTCTTTGGAAGGATGCGGGAAAGGCCGATCTTGCCGCTGCATCCTTAAAGCTAACCGCTAATGATCTAAACAATTTAGGGTTGATAGATGAAGTGATACCTGAAGGTGAGGTTTGGAAAATTGACGGTGACAGCGATAAAAAAAGCCGCTTCGACCCGGTGGCCGAGAAGCTAAAAAAGTCATTAATATCGTGCGTAAAGGAACTTACCGCGGCGGATCCGCTAAAATTGACAGCGGCCCGCTTTGCGAAATTCCGTGGAATGGGCCGCTGGGTTTAATCCTGACCATTTACGACGGAATATCGATAAACTCCCAATCTATCATCTGGCAAGGAACATACCTTCCAAACTATTACCGACCCTGATCCCGGTTAAAAAGGTATATCATCATTGGCGGTTGCTGGTTTTGCAAATCCTCCGGTGTTCTCACCGCTCGAAGAGTCGCCGCCTGAGTCTGCCGGGCCGGCAAACTCAGCCTCGCCGGGAGAATCACGCTCATAATCTTCGCCGCGATTTCCGCCGCTCAAGAATTGGACATCCGATCCGTTTACTTCAAGTGTTTGGCGGTTATTTCCGTCCCGGTCCGTCCATTCCTCGATCCGCAGACGGCCTTCAATATAGGCGGAACTGCCCTTTGTAAGATACTTTGCGGCCACCTCGGCCTGCTTACCCCAAAGCGTGACCTTGAACCAGGTGGCGACCTCCTGCATTTCACCGGCTTTGTCGCGCCGCTTTTCGTTCGAGGCCATGGAAAAATTACATACCGCGGTGCCCTGCGGAGTGTAGCGTAATTCCGGGTCACGGCCCAGATTTCCGACGATAATGATCTTGTTAAAAGACATGAAAAAAGTCCTCTCCGGTAAACGAAAAAATTGTAAGCAAACTTTGTCGGATAGTACATTCATCAATCTAGAGTGGTCAAGTCCGGTGTGGTAAAATTTGCATTTCGCCGGGGATCCGGCCAAGGGGAGAAAGCTTTACAATTTTTCGGATTGTCCGCCGAGCAGGTAATGTCATTTAGGTTATTCAAAGGATTTGCGGTACTGCTGGTATGTGTGCTCGGCGGATTCGCCGTCTCAGCACAGACGAACGGTCACAGCCAGGCACTGACAAGATGTGCGGTCAGGCCGATGCCGTTGGTTCCGTCACCCGGAGCGTTGGCATCGGACGGAGTTCGAGTATATGCCGGTTTGGTAAATGGTACGATCACGGCTATGGATGCCGGCCAATTGGAAGTCGTCTGGCGGGCAGATCTGGGCGGCGAAGTTGCATCGGAGATTATCATCGTAAATGGCGGAATTGCGGTCGTTACAAATCAAATCGGCGAAAGCACGGCCCCTTCAGAAAATTCGATCCTCCGAATGCTGAGTAAGGAGGCGGGGATAACGAATTGGTCGTTAAAGCTGCCCTACTCAGAGCGATACCATCTGGGGAAAATGAACGGAGGCGTTGTAGCTATCGGACAAGACGGGTCAATTGCGCTGGCGGACCATGCAACGGGCCGGATCGCCTGGCAAGCCGGGCCCTTTGGTGCGGTTACCGCAAAACCTTCTTTCTCGGTGGAATCGATCGTGCTCGGAACGTCCGACAAGAATTTGTTGGTCATCTCGGCAAAAGACGGTTCAGTTATCACAAAACAGACGGCTGATTTCGTGCCGGTCTCAGTAAGCTTTCTGAAAAATGAAGGAATTGCAGCCGGTGACGCCCGTGGAAACGTGATCCTGTTTGAACAAAAGGGTGCAGGTCTGGTTTGGAAATTCAAAAGCGGGGCGGCCGTATCGTCTGCGACTGAAATTGATGACGGAATCCTCGTAACCTCGCTCGACAATTTTGTTTATCTTCTCTCGGACTATAATGGCGACGTTATCTGGAAAAGACGGTTGACGGGCCGTGTCACCAACAGCGGCCTTGCGATCGACGGGTTTTTGGTCGTCCTTATGTACGGAGAGAATTCCGCCTTCGTGATCGATCTTGAGACGGGAAAGGTGACCGACATGCTGCCGGCCCTTGAAAAGGAGATCGTAAGCCGCGTCCCGGTCTATGTTAAGGACAGGAGTTTCGCCTTTGCCACCACGACTTCGGTTGAAACGTATTCCCTTGGCCAATGTTTAAGAAAATAGAAAAAGGCGGCATGAATAAAGAGCCGCCCTCAAAATATTTTTCAAATACGCTAATGCGAGACCTGATAATCGCTCATTATGGCGTAGATCTCATCTTTAACAAGTAATTTTTTCTTTTTCAGTGTGGATTCTTCGATCTGTTCGTCGTCGCTTGGGTAGGTGAGATGGGAAAGTACGTTTAATCTTTCTTCGTAATTGGTGTGTTGATGAACTAAATCGCGAAATGTGGGATTGATTTTCAGTAGCTCATCTCTTACCCTATCGGGTGCCGACATGTCCATAACGGTGTTTTCCTCACTTTTTCAATCAAATTTCGCCCAAACTCCACTTTGGGTAAAAGAAATCCGGGCTTAAAGACCATTCTAGACAATACTGCTATGCTTTTCAAGCATTCTTTACAAAAAACTGAACTAATTAGTCGTAAACCATTGTGAGCCTCATGGTTATCCCGTCATCCGCGGGATCGCGATAAAAATTGCGTCGCCGGGAAACCTGTCGAAAACCGAATCGTTCGTAAAAGGTGATCGCATTATCGTTGTTTGAACGCACTTCCAACCAGACTTCTTCAACGTTTTGACTGCGACATTCTTCAAGGAAAGCCGTGAGGAGGAGCCGGCCCGCACCCTGGGTCTGCAGCTCCCGTTCTACACCAATATTGTAGATCTCCGCGTCGAACTTAGTTTCATTGTTCGAGGCGGGCACCCGGCGGCCGACCACAAATCCGGCCAGCCGTTCTCCGGCAACGGCGACCAACATTTGCGAGTCCGCCCGCCGCATTTCGGCGAGATAATCATTGCGGCTCCATTCGCTCAATCCAAGATCCGCCGCAAGCTTCTCAACCGCCGGGATATCCTCTTTTTCGAACGAGCGCGGAATAAATTTACTTGCGGTCAATTTTGTCTCCCGGCGATGAGATTGAAAGGTCACGGGCGTAAAACGGGGCAAGGCCGTCGTCAAAGATGCTCGATGCAGCCCCTACCGCGGCCGCTATGTTCCGACCCGCGTCGATCAGCCTCCGGCCCGCCAATCGAGATTCGGTGTCGGCCACGAGGGTCGAGTACGCATCGGTCTGGGCAACAACTTCGGTCACAGGATGCTCGACTATTGCGTTTGCCAGATCGGCAAGATTTCCGGTACCGATATCACGGCTGTCAGCACGCTGTGCGGGGCCGTCGAAGGTTTGCCAGCAATATCCATTCCGACCGATAGGTACGATTACAATGCGTGGTTGAATATCTTCCAGGGTCGCCGCGATCGCTTTTAGCGCCGACATACCCACGCATGGAATTTCAAGGGCTCTAGCAAGCCCCATTGCTGTCGCAAGACCGATGCGGATACCGGTGTAGCTGCCTGGGCCGGTCGATACGGCGATACGTGTCAACGCTTCCTTTCTCGTGCCCGATCCATTGAGAATCTCGAAGATTCGAACAAGTAGTTCCTCTGAGCGTGCAAGGCTTTCATCGCTGTGCCAGCCTCCGGTAATTTTGCCCCCACTTAGCAGGGCGATACTGCCGCCGCCAATGGCCGCTTCAATCGCCAAAACTGTTTCGGGGCTCATCTTGTCGCTCATCTGATCGGCACTCATACTCTCCGCAATAGTTGAACAAAACGGTACCAGATACTCGCCAGTTGATAATGATACTGCCGTTTACTCAGTAGATCCCCTTCGTTCTCTATTGTGGACTGGATCGGGTTTGGTGGAAAGCGCTTTCGCAGCTGAACTGCGAATTCGGCCGGGGAACTCAGTGTGGTTAAAAGCGAGCGTGTTCGTGTTCCCGAGTTCCATTGCCGCTCGACCTCTTTTGTGAGCCATGCCGGCAATGCCTTGGCCTCGGCCGCAAAAGGCAGATCATCGACCATCAAGCCCAAGTATTTGTGGGCCAGTCCGATGGCCAGGATCACCCAGGTTCGCCGATTTGGATCGACGAGGTTCAGACATTTATCCCAGTCGAAGTTCGGCGGGCGATTCTCAACGGCGTAGTAGATGTCCCAAAGCTTCTCCTTATTCTCACCGCCGTCATTGAGCCAGTGAACCGCCAGTATCCGCAGATGATCTTCCGCAGCCGGTATCCGTATCTCGCAATCGTCCAGCTCAACGATCTCGGTGTCCGAAAAAATGTCTGGCCACGGCCTGGTATCTAAATGCCGGACGGAACAGTGCAGGTCAATTCGGTATTTATAGGTTTCTCCGATGTTTTTTGCCTTATCGAAGTCCTCAGGTGAAATGGCTAGATCGACGTCGGCGTAAAATCTGTTCCGTGACGGCGGGTAATTTCGGGCAGCAGCCCAACCTTTTATTAGTACCGGCTCGATCCCAAAGGAGCGGAAGTGTTTGAAGGCGTTGACCGTATTGACCTCCATCCTTCGGAGAAAAAGCTTCCGCCAGCGGATGTCGTTCAGATGCTGGCCATCGGGATCAAACATTCTCCGTTAATAACATAAAAAGCAGCGAACACAAATGCTCGCTGCTTCCTGGAGTTCTTAAGTCATTCCAATATACGCTTTATGGTTGGGGCGGTTGCGGGCCACAGAATCCCTCAGTATTGCAAAGCATTGTCGAGGGACACGCCGTGCTCGCGCAATCAAGGTTAGCAACGCAACTGCACGATCCGACAGCAAGCGCTGTTGGCGGAGCAACAAGCGAGGCGATCACCGGAAGAGCTACCATCGACGTTAGGCCTATACGTTTTATAACGTCCCTACGGGAAATCCCGGTAAATTTTGCTTCGATCTGCTTTTCAAGAAGATCGTTCGTGTTCAATTGGTCGATCGCAAGCCAAACAAAATCATCCGTTACATTCTCGCCGGATAGCGTACCGACATGGGACGCGATCTCAGAAACATTACGGCTGCCGTCACAGGACTGCCAAACAAGGGCAGCGGATTTGTTCAAACAGTGAGCTTTGTTGGTCTCAGTATCAAAGACCAACACCTCTTCAGGCACCTCTTGGATCACCAGACCCGTCTTGCGGGCAACGGGATTTTGCGGTTTTTTCATCTTCTCCTCCAAACAAACACCTAACTCTAATAGAGTTACGTCATTTTAGCTAATTTAGTATGATTGTCAAAAAATGCCAAGAGGAATTTTGCGAATTTCTTCACGTCGCCTCTCGGGCTTTTCAATATTATCGCACGTTGGGCGACTAAATCCAATACTTTCAACGAAAAAGCTGGATTTCGCCTGATAGTCAGCGTGTGGGGAATCATCTCCATGATCGCGGCTCCCGGACTAAGCACTTCCGGATCCCACCTTGCCCCTCTTGAAAAACTGGTAAAAAGCACCATCCCCACCGGCACAAAATCTTTACCAACCCGGCCACCAAGCTCCTCGACCGTCACATCCGTTTCCCGCGTCGTTCCGGGATCGCGTAACGAGATAGGCCGGGGAAAATTACCGACATTGCCATTCGGCTCAAAAACTGCATACTCGTCCGAATAATACTCAGCTCCCTGCTTAACAAGTTCAGCCGTCAAGGTCGATTTGCCGGAAAAGCTAATGGCCGGAAAAACAAGTGCTTTTCCATTCAATCCGACCACTCCCGCGTGCATGAAGACCTTTTCCTCAACAAACTCACCTACCTCAAGCCGCAACACACTGTTAAGGTATTTGAAGAAATTCCTCTCGGACGCCCCCGAAGAGACGAATGATCCGTTTTTGAACAATTCAAAAACACCTTGGTTTTCTACAATGCCAAAGACGTGATCGGTAACCGGTCTCGCATTTTCAATGATCGTTGCCTTGTCGCCGAAAGCCGTGCCAACCAAAATACGGGCTTTATTAAGCAAGCTCGGACAATTACTTTCAATCCTAACCTTTACATCGTAGGAAACAAAGGTGAAACTCCTGTCAAAATCACGATCTGTTGCAATTCGTTCTTTCGACATCACCGAACGTACTTCCATCGACCTATGTAAATGTCCTGCAACTTTAACACCGTCCAATCGTCAGGTCAACCTTTTTTTCGATGTCCCGCGATGGCTATTACGGCAGCAGTTAGCACTCCAAATAAAAGTAAGAATACTTCAAACTTTCCACGAAGTATATACGCGACCGCAAGAAGACCGGCAATGCAAAGCGCCAGCGTTCCGTATATCAGGCTGACGGTTCCATGCCCGGCCCCTGAAATAACCATTCTCTGGTACAGATGCTGGCGGTGAGCATCCCAAACCTTTTCCCTCTTTACCAGACGGCGTGAGAAAGTATAGATCGTATCGAAAAGAAACAGCCAAACAAAACTAACGGCGGCAAAGAATATCCATCCGCTGTCAGAATCATTCAACTGATCTGCCATCAGGAATGGCAGGGCGGCAAAAGTGAACCCAAGGAACGCACTGCCGACGTCGCCCATAAATATCTTAGCTGGCGGCCAGTTATGTACAAGAAAACCAAGGCAAGAAAAGGCGATTACGCCCCCGAAAAGATAAAGGCCCTCGGTGCCGGCGATAAATCCGAAGGCCGCCCACCCCAGCCCCGCGGCTATGCCTTGTGCACCGGCCAGACCGTCAATTCCGTCCATGAAATTGTATGCGTTGATCATCCATACGATCCATAGAACGGACAGGACCGGACCAAATACGCCCAGATCGATCAACGAGCCATAGACAGGAATGTAAAAACTGTCGAGGCCGCCGAGGCCCGTGACGATAATAACGGCAGCCAGTCCGTGGAAAAAAAGCCGAGTCCAAGCCGGAAGAGAGAGGATGTCGTCGACCCAACTTACCCCGGCAACGATCATGGCGCCCGCGAAATAGCTCCAGCTAAGCGGCATGCTTACTGCCTTAGCCGCCGCAAAATATAAAGTAATACAGACCGCAACGATCACGATTCCGCCGCCCCGCAGCGTCGGTTTGGCATGAGAACTTCGTTCGTTTGGAACATCGAGCAGCCGCTTATGCCCGCCAAAGCGCCTGAAAACCGCAACGCCTACGACGGTCAGTATCAGCGACGCGGAAAATATTAAAATCTCGGTCATTCGCCCAAAAGATTCGATATTGAAACAGACAGCGGGTCAATCTATCACTGCCAAGTATTGATCGATCGCCTTCGGCAAAGAATATTTTGCTTCGGCAGCGGCACGGGCGCGGTGGCCCATGTCGGCAAATTCATCTGGTGACTCCAGGCGCCGGCCCATTGCCTTCTCTATCGCTATCACAAGCCTGTCTGGATCACCCGGAGGAACGATCCAGCCGATGTCTTCTTCTTCGACAATTCTTGCAAGTTCCGACCCCGCCTCAGTGATCGCGATTATGGGCTTCCCCGCCGCAAGGACATTGTATGTCCGGCTGGGCATTGATACGCCGAGCATCTTGTTTACCAGCGAAATCAATGAAACGTCGCAAGCGTTTAAGAAATCGATTTGTTCGTTCCGCGGTTTCGGATCGAGGATAGAAATGTTCGTGAGCGAGCGTGAGTCAACTTCGTTCGCTAACCATGCCCGCTTTACACCAGCTCCAAGGAAAACAAAATGACAATCTCCGTTCCGCGCCAAAACATCGGCAGCAGCGACGATCGACTCAATATCGTTTGGCGGTCCCATGTTCCCGGCGTATAAGAGGACAAACTTATGCGCGATATTCAGCTCCGCAAGAATCTTGTTTTCCGATCGGGGGGCGGGCGAAACGGTTTCCAACTCGGCCCAGTTAGGGATCACTTCGATTGGCACGTCAAGGCCCTGCGTTTTTCGCTGAACCAGCTCATACATATCGCGTCCGACGACGATGATTTTTGCAGCATACTTATACAGCCAGCGGTTAAAGAACGCCATAAACCGTGCCACATGTGAATTTTCGCTAAGTTTTCCGGCCGCGATCAGAATTTCGGGGTAATTATCATGGATAAGCAGTGTGTAACTTGCGCCACGAAAAAGCGAGACGGTCGCTGCGATAAATGGCATCGCCGGCGGATTAGTCACCACCAATACGCGGTCGCCCGCACGAAATCTGCGAAGGGCAAGAAAAAAAACCGAAAGACTCAGCGTCGCCATATTAATGAGCCTGAACACGACTACATTCTTATCAAGCGTAGTGCCCGCAACGCGATAAATTTCCACGCTGTTCCGTACCTCCCGCTTTGGTGCTTTTGTCCCGCGGGCCGAGTAGTTCGGCTGTCCGCTAATTGCCCTTACATCAAACTTGCTGGTCAGCCCTTCGGCAATACGCGTTAGATAGTAACCGGTCGATGTTTCTTCCGGATAGTAAAGCTCCGAAATTACCCACAGCCGTTTACGATCATCCTGGGAGACTGATGATTGCCTTTCCATGCTCATGCGTATGAGCCTCGCCCTCCTTCAATGACGGTCTGAAGAAGTGAAGCGGTAAGATTCTCCGTCTCATCATTTCCAAGCCAGTTCAACGCGTATTCACGAGCGTTTGTGGCCATCTTACCGTACGCGTCATTGTCCATTTCAATACATTTACGAATAGTTTCGCTCCAAAGAGCCGGTTTTTCCAAAGGAATTTCCCAACCGGCATTGCGTCGTTCGAGTTCATTCCAGACTGTGTTATCGCTGATAATTGGCGGCGTGCCGGCCGCCATGGACTCGAGGAAAATGTAGCCAAAATTTTCGCTCAATGTCGGCAAAATAAGGAAGTGGCTTTCCTGCATCCGTTGCAGGCCGGTTTCATTACTGACGAAAGTCGCCTCGGCATTTACCTTAATGTTGGCCGGAAGCGTTTCTATGATGGACAAACAACCCTCCCAGTACTCGTTGTCCTCGACCGGCCCCAGAATGTCCAAAGAGACTTGACCGGTCCTGATCTCCGAAAGCCGCTCAAGACAGTAACGTAGATTCTTCACCTTGACGATCCGTGACAAAAAGATAAGCCGTACCGATCCTTGCGTTTTGACCGGCTTTTCATCGAGATCAAAATCGGGGAGGATCGATTTCGGCGCAAGATCCGGAGCAATATGAATTTCAACAGCCGGACCCGTCACTTCCCTAATATCCTCCGCTTCGGCCTTGGAAGAGGCTTTCCACACCACGTTTTGGTAAAGCCCAAAGGCCTTTGCATAAGCCAGGAAAATCTTCTTTTTGAGTGGCTTTACCGATCTTGCTCCGGATGACATTTCACCACACGGAGCCAGTACTACCGGAACCGGATCGATAAGTTTCTTTCTCCTTGCCGTCAAAAACCTTACGACCGGCAGGCTAAAGGCGCTGTTTAGAAAGACCGCGTCCGGGACGACGTCCGAAACGATCGAAACGAAATTCCTGAGGCCGTAATGTTCGGGGGCGAGATAAAAGACCTTTGCGTTTCCCACCTCATTCCAAGCGCCCGACTGAACTGTGGTGTAAGGTGTTCGGTCACCTTTACTTTCATAGTTTCGGGTAACAACATAAAAATCATAGCGGTCGGCAAATCGATCCACGAGGTGAACGACTGTCCACATTCCCCCGCCGCTCTTATACCCGGGCAAGTAAAAGTCGCAAAAAACAAGGATCTTTTTCATCGGAGATGCTAATCGAAAGAGATCAACGACCGTGTCCGCGGACGCTGGAATATCCAAGCACGATCTTACTGACCGTTTGCGAGACGTTTTCGACCAGATATTCCGCCGGTGGGGACCAACTTGCCGGCTGGGCGAGGGTCAGCGAAGTCGTCCTGACAATCGATTCCGGGTCGGCCCCGCTCAACACGTTACTGCCGCATTCAATTGTCTCTGGCCGTTCCGTAACGTCGCGGATGGTAATATTCGGCACTTGGAATATCGCACACTCCTCCTGAACGGTACCGCTGTCGGTCAACACTGCCAACGAGTTCTTTTCCAGTTTTACAAAATCAAAAAATCCAAGTGGATCCAGAAGGTGTATTTGAGCCTTATCCACGACTATATCAAACTCTTTCAGCCGCTCTGCGGTCCGCGGGTGGACGCTGATAAACACTTTTTTTCCAAACTTCTCAGCTATTTTCGAGAGACCCTGAAAGATAAAGGCAAGCCGATCCTTTGTCCCTGTATTCTCTGCCCGATGAAGGGTAACAAGAAAATACTCGAACGGAGCGGCGGAAAACCGCTCAAGCGCGTTGCTGGCATCGATGCGGTCGGCAAAAATGGTCAGCACTTCCTTGATCGGATTTCCTGTGACAAATATCCGCTCGCTTTCGATGCCTTCGGCAAGCAGGTTGGCCCGGCTACGCTCGGTATATGGCATCAGGATCGTGCTTGAATGATCAATAATACGGCGGTTTATTTCCTCCGGAACGCGGTTGTCAAAACAGCGGTTCCCCGCCTCCATATGAAATACGGGGATGCCGCGGCGGGCGGCGGCTATAGCAGAAAGAGCGCTGTTCGTATCGCCCAGGACCAAAACGCGATCCGGGCGATGCTCGACAAACGCTTCGTCGATCTTTGCGATTATCTGCCCGGCCTGCTCGCCAAAACTTGTCGAACGGACACCCAGATGGATGTTCGGCTTCCGAACCTCAAGATCGCGAATAAAGATGTCGCTCAAACTCTCGACGTAGTTTTGTCCGGTGTTAACGGTTATGTGCTCGCAATGTTGGTCAAGGACCTTCATTACGGCCGATAGCCTTATTATCTCCGGCCGCGTGCCGAAAATGGTCATTATTTTCATAGGCAAGGATCTTAAGTGCAGGATCAGGCCGACGCGAATTGATCGATCTCGGAAACGGAAAGATCGACCAGCTTTCGCAGTTCCTCAACAGAAAGGTTATCGTCTTTTGACGAATATTCCGATGTCAGAGCCTGGCTTGTATCCGCATCAAATCTCAATTCCGGCAGCATCGGTTGGATCGCGTAATATTCACCCGCCTGCCGCGTACGGAAACATTCTTCTTCCGAAACCATTATCTCGTGAATTTTCTCGCCTGGCCTTATCCCGGTGAATTCGACCGACAGGCCGCGGTCACCGATCATCGCTTGGGCAAGATCGACGATCTTTGCCGACGGAACCTTCGGAACAAACGTCTCGCCCGCCCGCCCGTTTGCAAGAACCGCAAATACCGTATCGACAGCCCGGTCCAGGCTTAATAGAAATCTTGTCATTTCTGGCAGCGTTACCGTCAGCGGCCGACCCTTCCGGACCTGTTCGGCGAACAACGGAACGATCGAACCGCGGGAAGCGATCACATTGCCATACCGGACACACAAGAAGATGGTATCGGCAAATTCACGGTTTGCCTCGATGAAGACACGCTCTTGCAGGGCTTTTGTCATGCCCATGACATTGATGGGTTTGCAGGCCTTGTCTGTCGAAATGCCGACGACTTTGGTTACGTGCAGCGGGTTTTCCTTTATAGCCCGCACTACATTGTGGGCTCCCCCAATATTGGTAAGCACGGCTTCGTATGGGAAGTATTCACAGGAAGGTACCTGCTTTAGAGCCGCCGCGTGAAAGACAATATCCACCCCGCGCAAGGCGGCCAGAACCGCGCTATAGTCGCGGACGTCGCCGATCCGAAAATCGAGGATGTCTTCGGCCTTGTGATAAATGATGTCATCGGTCGCGACCGCCCGATTTAGAAACTCAAGGCGCATAAAATGCTGCTTTGCCTCATCACGGGAAAAAACGGTGATCCGTTCCGGCAAGCCTGTTTCGCCGGACAAAAGCCGCCGGACTAGGGTCTTTCCCAAAGAACCGGTTCCACCGGTGACGAGTATGCGTTTTCCCTCAAGTTCGCTGTTTAGTTCCATTCGTCGTAAGGGGTCGGATCGTATGCCATTCGTTCGATCATCCGTTGCCAATCTTCGGGTTCGAAGCCCGTCGCTCTCCTGAACCGGTTTGAATTAAGGCTTCGGTCAATCCGTACCTCATCCGAAGGCTCGATCTTGATCCCCGCATCATAGAACTCATTAAGGAGCAACAGCAGATCATATTTGCTGATCGGTTCGCTCGAAACGTGGTAGATACCGCTTAAGTCGGGAAAGTCGAAAATCAAACTTCTGATTATATCGGCAAGAACGATCGTTGGAAAGCCGGTGTACATCGCATTTGTGAATCCCGGTACTGATTTTCCTTTGTTCGATAGAAACCATTCGACCAGGCTGTGCGCCGTACCGATCTCACGTCCTATGATCGAAGTTCTGAGTGTTAGTGCCGTCTCGCAGTCAACTTCACCCAAATTCTTGCTTTTACCATACAGGTCCGATGCATTAGGAAGGTCGTCCTCCGAATAATTTCCCTTTGAGCCGTCAAACACACAATCTGTGCTCAGTGTTATTAGACGGTAACCGAATTCCGCTGAGAGTTGGGCCAGTCGGTGCGGAAAGATCGAGTTAACGGTCAAAGCCGAAATTACATCTTTTGAGGTTGGCAGCTGTTTTACGATGCCGATCGCATTTATGACTACGTCGGGTTTTACCGAATCGATAGCGCGCCATATCGTCGGCACGTCCGTTGCATCAATGTTTAGTATGCATTTCGATTCGTCGATGATCGAATATTTTGAAATCGAGCTAAAGTTACTGCGGACCGTGGTCCAAAGATCCGCGTCTTTGGCCAAGGTTTGAACCAGTTTGTGGCCGAGCATTCCGCTGGCGCCAAAAACGAGAATTCGCATACTTTAAAGGCTTCAAATCAGGCAGTTGGACGGAGATAGTTGAAGTAATACCTTAAGCTGCAATGCGGCACGTAAAGTAAAAACATTCACTCGGAGGCGATCAATTGATCGACCATCTCGCACCAAATGTGGGCAACCGTTATGTGGACTTCCTGAATCCTTGCTGTTCGTTCAGAAGGAACCATTAAGCACGCATCGGACAGAGATGCAAGTTTTCTGCCTTTTGCTCCAGTCATTCCAAGAACCCGGCAGCCGCGATTTCTGGCTTCCATGACAGCCGCGATAACGTTCGGCGAGTTCCCGCTAGTGCTGATGGCTATTAGAAGGTCGCCTTTGCCCGCTAACGCCTCGACCTGTCGGGCAAATATCTTCTCAAAGCTGTAATCGTTGGCAATTGCGGTTAAAGCGGAGGTATCTGTTGTCAGCGCGATCGAGGGCAGTGCTCGCCTTTCAGTTTCGTACCTTCCTACAAATTCGGCCGCTATGTGCTGAGCGTCGGCCGCGCTGCCTCCGTTGCCGCAGATCAGGATCTTGCCGCCGCTTTTAACCGTTTCAGTGATCAGGACGGCACATTCCTGAATAATATCGATGTGCTCCTTGATAACCTCATCAAACACCTGAACATGCTCCGCCAAAGATGCCGCGGCCAAACTGGTAGCACGGCCGACCCCAGCACTCTTCGGCTTGACTTTTTCGAGTATCTGCGATGATGAGTACCCCTCGACCAGTGGGAGCGACATCACGCGGCCGCCATAACCTGTAACGAATTTGCCCCCAACGATCTGATCCACGGTCCAGTCACCGCCTTTCACAAGAATATCGGGCTTAAGGTCATGTATAAGCAGCTCTGGCGTAAGTTCGTCAAAAATAACAGCTTCATCAACAGCCCGAAGTCCGAGAAGAACTGCTTTCCGGTCGTCTGCAGATTGGTATGGGCGACCGTTCCCTTTTATTCGCCTCACCGAATCATCACTGTTTAGCCCGACGATAAGCTTTGTGCCCAGTGCCTTGGCACGATTCAATAAATCCACGTGGCCGGGATGAAGGATGTCAAAACAGCCGTTGGTGAAGACGATCATAGTAAATGGGTCGGCTAAACCGAATGTTCGACACGGCTATATCCAAGGCTTCGCGCCACAAAGCTTACAATGACCAGGCCGACCACGGCGGTCAATCCTGCCTTAAAAAGAAACGGGATCAGCATACCGTAAAAGACTTCATACGAGATCGACAAAAGCAGCATGAAATACATGGTTGCCCGCCAAACGGTGCGGGGCTGATTCTCGATCAGCGACCTGTAAATAAACCGAATAATGATCCCCAGAAAAAACATACCGATTGGTACCCCAAATGGACCGTAATTCCTGACAAGATCACCCATCGGTGTTATGGCAAATGAATTTTCTCCGTAATTAAAATACAATTCGCTATATTTTCTCGGATCCGAAGCGACGGGCTTGTCGTTCCAAAGTACGCGAGGGATGAAAAATGTAGTTGTGTCTTTCCAAATGTTGTCGTTTAGGCCGTAACTTTCCTCGTAAGGATAGAGCTGTTCGTAGTTTGACACAACCACCGCGACCGAACTCAACGTGTCCAACCGGTCAGCGATTCCGGTTACGGCCAACTGAAGGCTCGACTCAAGATCAAATCGCCCAACCTGATCGACCGTTTCGAAGATATTGCTCGTATATTCTCCGACGGACGCATACGATTCAGTGCCTTTGACGCTTCTGAAGGTTGTCCCATACACCATTCCAACAACGACCGTTACGCAAAGAACGGACCCAGCGACAACGGTCCGACGAAAGTTCAGTTTACGCCCTGCCATTAGAAATGCGAGCATGATGATGACAAATACTTGGAATAGAGCTGAGCGATTTCCGGAGAACAAGGTCTTGGCAACGGTAATCAGCGCCAAAACCGCAACGACGGCCCCAGCCGTAAAGTCAAAGCGGCCTCGTTTGAACAATACAAACCAGATGAGGAAGAAACCTTCCACCCAGAAAAGAGTCGTAAGATATATTAGGCCGCTGTACGATTCAATAAATTCTACCTGTTGATACCCGATCACTCCGATCCCGAGGGCCAATCCAAAACTAAGGCTGCCAAGCAATAAGATGACCAGGCCCGGAGCAAGCAAAGCCGAAGCCTCAAAATCCTTTGTTGGAAGATATCTTCCAATAGCGGCCCCCGCCTTAACTCCGAACGGCGAGAAATATCCCAACGTAAGACCTATGTGCCCCAACATTATCAGAAAAACCGTGTATGGCAGGTTATATTCAGCATCCTCAATGAAACTAAGGAAGTGTGGTTGTGACCATCCCGAAGCCAGGACCAGGCCGCCCAAAACGAAGGCCGGAAAAAAGTATGACCACGTTGCATACACCAGCGGATCAAAGAGAGTTAGCGTTCCCCGCCAGTAAAGGATTGCTGTCGGAATTATAAGAACGATCAAAAGCGCAAGCACCCACGGAAGCAGATAAAGGTACGGGAAGCTTCTCGTCATGTCACTGTTAATGACGATCGCCAGTGCTCCGACAAAAATGGCGACGGCCATCAGGATCATTCCGGGGGCAAGAGAACGCTGCGGGGTCCTACCTTCTTCCAATCTATTTTGGACCGCAATTGCCATATCAATTATCTGTCTGTCACACTTTCCAGGCCAGTAGTACCCATTCGCTCCCACATCTCACGCTGCCGGCCATCGTAGGGTGAAAATATCTTGACCCGCCTGTAGTTGGCTATCATATACTCGTAAAACGGTTTCAGCCTTTCCCCTTCGGTGAGGGCAGGCATTTCTGATGTCCAGGCTCCATCCCAAATGATATAGCGCGGCCTGGACCTTTTCAAATCTTCGATCACCCACTGAACGTGTTCCGGTGGCGAATACCCAGAATTCAGGAGCACCGAGATGCGGCTCGGATTCTTAATGCCGAGCGGGAAATTCACGTGGGAGTTATATGTCTCGTAAACTTCATCACCGGGTTGAGTGTTTTTCTGGAGCCATTCATACCGTTCAGCAGCGACTTCCGATGGAAAGAAGATACGTCCGCTTACCGTGTCCAGCGGTTTCAACTCCCATTCAAGTTGAAGCCGAAGGCCGAGGCCGAGGCCAAAGACGACCAAAGCTCCAACAAGGATCTTAGACACAATGGGTTTAAGTAGTCCTGTTTGACCGGCAACCCACACAAGCGCTATCAGCGCAGGGAGCGAGACCTGGTAGAGCCGGTACACATTAGGCCCGCTTGTTGCGACAGACTGGAGCAATCCAATAAAACAGATGCAAAAAACACCCGCAACGCTGTCGAAATTCGATCTCCTTGCGCGTAAAACCGCCCATATTAAGGCGATCAAATAGATCAAAGGTATCAAGAGGCTATAAAAGATTGTCACCAGCGTAAACGTAAATCCGGAGCTCTGGATCTTTGTGAAGGTCGCAAAGTAGGTCTGTAGGCCGTTGAATTCCGGATCCTGAGCGTAAGTTCTCAGAAAAAGTATCGTATCGGTGAAGAACCTTTCGGGGCCAGCAACAATGATGAATGGCGCCAGTATGACAGCGAGTGAAACGGCAGACGCAAGGCCCAATATTATTATCAGTTTTGCCGCCTCGCTCCATCTGCGATTCACGAACCCTCGCTCGATCAGCAAAAATATAGCTATCGCTACAACCGCAAGAAAGCCTCTCGGCTGCGTAAAAAAACTCGCGAGTGAACAAAGGATCCCCGCAATGGCTACGCGTGCTGCAGTTCGCCGCGGCAGTAGCACAACGATTGCGAGATATATGAACAGCGGGCTGAACATTCTGTGTTCGCCATCGATGCCGAGCCATCGAAATCCGAAGAATAAAAAAATGGCTGACGGAAAATAGGCCGCCCACTGCTCCAAACCTAGCAGCCTTGAGATCATAACGCCCAGGTAAGCGGCGATCATCCCGTGACCAAGAATTGCAAAGTTCAGGATCCACATCTTCGGCCCAAAGACGAGGATGAGCAGTGCGTACAGGGTTGCCGAGCCAGGAAACTGAAACTCAAAAAAGTCGCGATAGATGAATTCCCCATCCACGAACCGCTTGGCATCGTTCAGCCCGGCCGAATGATCGGCTTCGTAATAGATCGGATAATAAGGAAATACGAAAAGATGAAGCCAAAGAAAAACAAAACAGATCAGAAAAAAAAGAAGATCGCCCGTCAAAACTGAGCGATCTTTTAGTACCTTTTTCAAATTGCTTTCCATTCCCGGCTGCACTGGTGTTCGACCGTTTTACCTGGAATCTGAAACTAGTTCGTTTCCTCGGTGTTATAGGAATTGCGGTGATAGTAGGTTTGATAATAGTGATAGTTGTCTTGTGATCGCAGGTTAACGTTATTCAAAACGACGCCCAGTATCCTGGAACCTACGTCCTGCAATAGCTGCTTTGAACGTTTGACGACTTGCCGCGAACTCTTGCCCGAGTGGACAACAAGAATAACTCCGTCAACCATTGACGCGATCAACACGCCGTCCGTGAAAGAGGTGATCGGCGGCGAGTCGATAACGACGTGCGTGTAATGCTTTTGCAGGCGTTTGAGCAGGGTTGCCATTTGCTCCGACCCGATAAGCTCGGCAGGGTTTGGCGGGATTGGCCCGGAAGTCAAAATATGCATCTTCGTGCTTTCATCCGTTTTTACAACGCGGGCGATATCCGCGTCGGTTGATTCGCTGGAAAGAAGCGTACTCAAACCTTCACCGTTCGAAATGTTAAAAACCGAATGCAGCCGCGGCCGTCTCATATCAGCATCAAGAATTAGCACCTTCGCTCCGGTCTGGGCCAGGCTGATGGCTGTATTGGTAGCCGTGGTCGTCTTTCCTTCCGATGGAAGGCTTGATGTGATCAACAGCGATTTCGGAGCATGGCCGGCCGTCGATAGAAGAATTGACGTTCTGAGCTGCCGATAGGCCTCGGATAATCCCGATCGCGGATCGGCGTAAAGAAGCAGCTCGGAATTGGGATGTTCCTCGATCTCCTCATTGGCCCCGACCAGCAAAAGCTTACGTTTCGGCAACGAATCGATGGTCGGTATTGCCGCAAGGGCAGGAAGCTGGAGAACGCTTTCGATCTCCTCGACCGTGCGGATAGTATCGTCAAGATACTCGAGAAACAACGCCAGCCCCATGCCGAACAGAGTCGAAAGAAACAAGGCGGCAAGGACCGTGGTCAGGCGGCGCGGTGCAACCGGAACATTATTTGGGATGGCAAAACCGGCAACGGTTATGTTATTGTCCGACCCTTGCGAAGAAATATCGTTGCCGCTTTGCTGGTCGCGAAGCTGCTTTAGAAAGGCCTTATTGGCCTCGATGCTTTGTTCAAGCAATTTAAGGGTAACCGCTTCGCTGTTCTGGCCCTGAGCATCGACATACTGTGCATTGAACGCTGCCTTGATCTCGTCCTCAGCCCGTTTCGCCGTGTTGAACTTTGTCTCAAGATTGTTTAGTAAGTCCTTTGCAGCGTTCTCTCTGTAAGCACGAATATCCGTATTATTCTTGTCAACAACCTTTTGGAGCGAAGCCTCGAGGCTTGCGATCTGATTATCTATTTCCTTAATGTCAGGTGCTCCCTCCTTGAACTCAACCAGAAGTTTCTCTTTGTTGGCATTCAGAACAGAAATAGATCGCGCCGTCTCATTACGAAAATTGATGACATAGTTTTCTCTTTCGGTAATGTAACGGCCGCTTTGGCTTTCGACCAGTGATCGAAGTTTTTCCGGTGAGTCCTTTACGGCATAATATTCAGCTTGGGCGTTCTTGCGGTCGTTTTCCGCCGTGAGTAGTTTTTGATTGAGGCCGGCAAGGCGCTCAAGAACTATGGTTTGTTCCCCTGTCGTTTTCAGCACTCCGTACTTTCGGTTGAGATCAACTAATTTTATCTCGTCCGATCGGATCCCGGCTTGAAGATCGGCGATGCGGCCCTGAAGAAAATCACTCGTCTTGCGGCTGGCGCTCGACCTCCGCTCCTGGTTATATTTTGTGAATGTCTCGGCGATCGCATTTGCCACCGCGGCAGCGATCTCGGCATTACTGCTCGTGTAAGCAACATCTATAAGCCGCGTGTCCTTAACCGTGACACGTGATTCGCGTACAGGTTCTATGATCAGGTTGCGTTTGATTATATCAACATAGGGAGAAAGCCGGACCGCCTCGGCGATCTCGTCCGAGGACACGAGAGCTGAGTTGCCCGCCGATGTCTCAGTGGTACTTTCCTTGGGAACCACCTTATTTTCTTCGCGGGCTAACCCAACTGCCTTTAACATCGACCCCAATGTTGATGAAGAGCCTTCGATCCTCGCCTTCTGGAATTCAGGATCGGTGTCAAGGCTGTGTTCTTTGATAACTTTGCGAAGGAGAGCATCGCTGTTCAGTAATTGGAGCTGGGTGTTGAAATAGGACGGATCGGCGGTAAGCAGAGGCCGCTGCCTATCAGTAGCAAGTTCCGGGTTCGTCTGCTCCAGGTCAACCTGGACCGTTGCCTTTGCCGAAAAGATATTCGGTTTACGGGCCATGTAGATGGCCGCAAGGGTTGTGACCAGGACCGCAATTCCAACTACCAGCCATATCCGTTTGCGGATGGCCCGCCAGTAATCAAGCAGCTGAAACCCGTCGGGAGCATAAGTTTCGCGGTACGCCGGATAGCGGCCCGTGCCGCCGACTATCTGAGGATCGAACTGCCGGTCAAAGTCGAAAAAATCATTCTTCGCCTGCGGCACTAATTCACGGCTTTCTTTCATAGGTCAAATTATGGGATGCGGTAAAAAAGCGACGGAATGCCCTGCGTCATTACGTTCTTGACATTAAGCAAAATACTCTTGGTGGCGTCTTCGGACACCGCAACAATATCGTTCGGCAGTAGGTACGGGTCGTCAGCCTTCCCTTTGTTTACTGCATTGAGATCGACGAAGATCTCCTGACGTTCGATAGAATCGGTCTTCTGCCGGATGATCCTGACCTTGTCTTTCGCCGTTGCGGCCTTAAAGCCTTTTGCCGAAGCGATCGCCTGGGTTAACGTCAGCGGCTGTTTCATTACGACCTGGCCCTGTTCGTTCACGTTTCCATAAACAAAGACAACATCGGCTTCCCTTACCGAAACTATGTCGCCGGGTTTCATGTCCAGCGTCTGTCTCCCTTCCTGAACGTCTCTTATTTTAAAAGTGAGATATGCTTCGTTTTCGTCAGAGGATTGCTTGATCGACCCGCAGTTTGAAGTGCTGCCCGTGCGGGCCACCAGGACCGTCGAGCCCGCGTCCTTGGACGGGCCGCCCGCAAAGGCAAGCAGTTCAAGCAATCGGACCCGCCTGTTGATATAGTAATGTCCGGGCTTTTCGACCGCTCCGATCACGGCAAATGACTGGGACATTTGCTCCGTCGCGGTTACGCTTACTTCCGGGTTTTTCAGGTAGTCTTTCTGATACGCAAGAGCGATCTCGCGGGCGAGCTCGCTTTCGGTTTTGCAGACTGCATTTATCGGCTCTGAAAGCCGAAAAAGAGTTATCGTTCCGTTCGGTTCAACCGCCACCGTCTTGTTAAGATCTGGATGCCGATAGACCTGAATACTGAGTTTGTCGCGGTACCCGATCCGGTACTTGTCGTCCTGGATCGGATTCATAGCGACGGGGCCGTTGTCTGCCCCGCTTTGTGTCGAAGGGACCTTTGCGGGTGTTTGACCCGTGACCGTCAAAAGGCCGCCAAACAAGATTGCGCAAATTGCTGCAGCGTGTGATCTGTAAATCATTTTATTAAGACTCCTTAAAATTTCCCTTTAAAGCCAAGAATTTTAAGGCTTTGGATTGCTTCGCTATGCGAATAGTTGTTTGCAAAATCGGCACAATGCCGGTGGAGACAAACAAAGAAATAGTTTAACAAACGGTGCGACCTTTGAAAACCTTAGATTTTAAAAGTTCGGACATTTTCGTTAGACTCAAATATCGCCCGAAAAGGCAATAAAAGACGATGCAAGACGCGACGCCGATGCTTCGGCAGTATCTCGATATAAAAAAGCTCTACCCCGGAACGCTCCTTATGTTCCGTTTGGGGGATTTTTACGAGCTGTTTAATGAAGATGCAGTTATCGGGGCGCGCGAACTTCAGATCACGCTGACCGCCCGTCATAAGGATTCGAAAAACCCGATACCAATGTGCGGGGTGCCGCACCACGCAGCCGCAAACTATATTTCAAAGCTCGTTCGCAAAGGTTATCGCGTGGCGATCTGCGAACAGGCCGAACCGGCGTCAAAAGGGACCAAGCTCGTCCGCCGCGAAGTTGTTCGCGTGGTAACGCCGGGAACCGCGGTCGATCCGCAGTTGATCGACAATAAGGAAGCGGTCTATCTGGCCTCCGTTTGCGAAACTGGCGAAACGCTGGGAGCCGCCTTTCTTGAGCTATCGACCGGCGAATTTGTCTCCACCCAGATCACTGGCGGAGACCGCTGGGCAAAACTCCGCGAGCTTTTGGACGGCTACTCTCCCCGAGAGCTTCTTTTCCCGGCCGAACTCGCAAAGGAGATCGAGCAAAATTTCGGCGGTCCGGATCGCCGGAACTCGCTTCCGGTGACTCATCCGGCCGAAACCGCGACCGCGTCAATTGTCCGGAACGAAACCTTTTCGCTCACCATGCTCGAAAATGCCGATTTTGAACTTCGCGACGGTGAAGCTTTACTTTGTTCGCAATTTAAGGCTCGTGAACTGACCGGTTTTGGGTTGGGCGGAAAGCCGGCTGCGGTCCGAGCCGCTGCAGCTTGCCTTCGCTATGCCCATTTTACTCAGAAGGCCGCCGCCGAGCATGTAGCAGAGATCAAACATTTTGAATCGTCGGACTGCCTTGTCCTCGATCAACTCACTCTGAGAAATCTTGAGGTCGTCCAGTCTCGAAATGAATCGACAAAGCAAACGTTGTTCGATGTCATCGACGAAACGGTTACCGGAATGGGCGGACGTTTGCTCCGTTCGTGGCTTCTGAGGCCATCGTTAAAGCGGAGCGAGATCGAGACCCGGCAGGCCGCCGTCGAGGAGTTCCAGGACCTGATCTTAAGAGACAAGGTAAGGTTTTTGATGAAACAGGTTGCCGATCTGGAACGGCTGGTCGGACGTCTCAATCTTGGAAGTGCAACAGCCCGCGACCTGCTCGCGCTCGCTTCGACACTTGCCCAAACACCGGAATTGAACAAATCCATCGTCGACGCTCGGTCACTTTTGATACAGGTGCTTTCGGAGAACATTTTTGAACTGCCTGAGCTACGGACGCTTATCGGATCGGCGATCGTTGATGACCCGCCCGCGAATTTAAGCGACGGAGGCACGATCAAAGCCGGGTTCAACGCGGAACTTGACGAGGTCCGGGATCTATCCACTGATGCGAAACGGCTTATCGCTGAATTTGAGGAAAGCGAACGCGAGCGTACCGGTATAGGAAACTTAAAAATACGCTTTAACAATGTCTTTGGATATTTTATCGAAGTATCAAAGGCCAACGCCGCCCGCGTGCCCGAAGACTATCAACGCCGCCAGACACTCACAAATGCTGAGCGTTTTACCACACCTCGATTGAAGGAGTGGGAGGCGAAAGTCCTGGGGGCCGAAGAGCGTATGCTGGAACTCGAAGCCGAGCTATTTCAGCAAATACGGTCACAAGTTAAAGAAGAAACTCATCGACTGCAAACAACGGCCCGAGCGTTGGCGACCCTCGACGCTCTCGCGGCGCTGGCCGAAACGGCAGCTAAAAGAGCTTACGTCCGCCCGGTCCTGCACGACGGCGACGAGATCGAGATAAAGAACGGCCGCCATCCGGTCGTCGAGGCGTATTTGAGCGATTCGTTTATTCCGAACGACCTTTACCTGAACAATTCAACGGATCGGCTTCTCGTCGTAACCGGTGCGAATATGGGCGGCAAATCGACCGTGCTTCGGCAAGCCGCATTGATCCAGATTCTTGCCCAAACCGGTTCGTTCGTCCCCGCGATAAGTGCCCGGCTGCCGATCGTTGACCGTATCTGGACACGTGTCGGAGCGTCGGATGACCTTGCTTCGGGCCGTTCAACCTTCATGGTCGAAATGACGGAAACCGCCGCTATCCTTCACAGCGCAACCCCGCGGAGCCTGATTCTGCTGGATGAGATCGGACGCGGAACCTCCACATTCGACGGCCTATCCATCGCTTGGGCGGTTGCTGAATACCTGCATAATTCGCCCGAACATTCGGCAAAAACGATCTTCGCGACGCATTATCACGAATTGACCGAATTGGCCGAGAACCTGCCCGGGGCAAAAAACTATCAGATGGCGGCGAGCGAGCGGGACGGCGAGGTGGTGTTTTTGCACAAGCTTCAGCAGGGCACGGCGACGAAGTCATATGGGATTGCTGTTGCCCGGTTGGCCGGACTACCGTTGTCGGTTCTCGACCGGGCAAAGGATGTTCTGGCAAAGCTCGAAAAATATGAACTCGCTGTTTTTTCAGACGACGCGTCGAATGGTTTGAAGGCCGCGGCCGCTCGCGGATCGATCGCCCAGGTCTCACTCTTTGCCGTTAATAATGAGTCCGCGGTCGATGAACTTAGAAATATTAACGTCGATTCTTTGTCGGGAGACGAATCCAAAGAGCTCTTAACTTCCCTAAAGAGTCGGATAATTTAAAGTAGTGCATCAACTGTCGGGGCCGCGACGTTTAAAGTATAGGATCAACTCTTTTTTTAGCATTAGCTTTGGCCATATGCTGCGGCTTGCGTGAATACGGCTTCATATGAACATGCCCTTTACCGACTCGACTTCCCTGTCAATCGACGAAAAGATCGGCCAGTTGTTCTTTATCGGCATACCATGCGACGGCATCGATGAGCCCGGAAAACGGCTTCTCGATGAAATAAAGCCCGGCGGTGTCTGCCTTTTTGCCCGCAATATCAAGGACCCGCGGCAAACGCGGGATCTTAACGACAACATTCGCCGTTCACTCTCCATCGAGCCCTTTTTAAGCATCGATCAGGAGGGCGGACTGGTCGACCGTCTTCGGCGTGTTATGACCCCGATGCCGTCTGCCGCAAAGATCGCAACAGCGGAAGACGCTGGCGAGCAGGCCAGGATAATAGCCGAAACCCTGCTTCTCCTCGGGTTCAATATGGATTTCGCCCCGGTTTTGGATGTTATTGACACAAACCGATCTCGCTTTCAGAACGGCCTCCACTCGCGTGCATATGGCAAATCTGCGGACGAGGTAGTAGAAATAGCGGGTAAATTTCTGAACAAACTGCAGGAAAATGGCGTCATCGGATGTGTAAAACACTTCCCCGGCCTCGGTGCGTCGGAGGTCGATTCGCATGAGGAACTGCCGACCGTGCCGGTCACCGAGGACGAATTCGAATGCATCGATCTACTTCCATACAAGCGTCTGATCGCTGCCGGCCTTGTAAATGCAGTGATGGTTGCCCACGCCGCCTATCCGGCTCTTGGCTTGCAGGAAACGGATCAAGATGGCAAACTTTTACCTTCTTCGCTTAGTTCCAACATCGTCACAACATTATTAAGAGAGAAGATGGGATTTGACGGGTTGGTCCTTACGGACGATCTTGAAATGGGCGCCATCGTTAAAAACTATGGCATTGGCGAGGCCTCGGTGCTCGCCATCCTAGCCGGGAACGATATGGTGTCGGTCTGTGCGGGGGCCGATGCAATACGCGAATCGCACGCTGCGGTCTCATCGGCGGTCATGTCGGGCCGGATCTCGGCTGACCGGCTTGAGGCTTCCGTTGACAGGATATTGAAACTGCAAGCTGAAATTCAGCCCCCGGCAGAATTCGATCCCGACCGCATCGCTTCTCTTACGGAAGAAATTGCCCAGTTTAACCAGCGCTTAGTCTGAATTCCACCGGAGGTCAACTAAATTTGAGATATTTCACATCGCTTTTATTGTTATTGCTATTTCTTTTCTCGCTCTCCTGCCGCCGCAATCAAACGGAATTTGTAACCGTTGCTCTGTCTGAGCCGTTTACCGGTTTTGATACTCTCACCACAGAGAAATCGGACGCCGCCGCCGAACGCGTCCGCAGCCTCATGTTCAATGGATTGGTAAGGAAAAACAGTAATTTCGACTACGAAGGCGATTTGGCAAGCGAGATCAAAACTTCTGGAGACGGTAAGGCGATAGCATTCACACTCCGTGATAATGTCAAGTTTCACGACGGTAAACCATTCACATCCGCTGACGTGAAATATACGTTTGACGAGCTTTTTAGGACAAAGGGATACAAATCTTTTGCGTTTTTTGAGACGGTGAGCAAGGACCAGTCCGTCGCACATATTACATCTATCGAAACGCCCGATGAACGCACTGTGATCTTTAATATCGAGCGCCCGGCGCTAAAAAACCAGCTGTTGTCGAACCTGGTCGCAATTCCTATCGTTTCACAGGGTTCGTCAGCCCAACTTCGTTCGCTGCCGATCGGGACCGGGCCATTTAAGTTCGTCAGCTTTGACCAATCGCAGAATACAGTCGATCTGGAAGGTTTTGCGGATTATTGGGACGGTGCCCCAAAGTTCAATAAATTACGGGTAAAGACAATAACTGACGCAAGTGCATTACAGGCCGAGCTTCAAAGCGGCGGCGTTGATATGGCCCCTGTTCCATCAAACCTTCCGCCGGACAGCATCAAGCAGATGGGAACGCTCGCAAACCTCAAATTTGAGCAGTTTGACGGCTCCAATATCCAGTATATCGGTCTGAATACCACCTCGGCTCCTCTCGATAAAGTAAACGTCCGGCAGGCTATCGGTTACGCCATCGATCGCGAAAAGATCATTAAGGAATTGTTGTCGGGACAGGCCAAGATCGCCTATTCGATCCTACCTGAATCTTCCTGGGCTTACACACCCGGCACCAGGTACGATTACGATCCGGCAAAGGCAAAACAGCTTCTAAAAGAGGCAGGCTATAAGAATGAGCCGATAACGTTCAAATTTTCATCGGGAAACGCCGCCTACAGCAGTTATGCCCAAGCCATCCAAAATATGCTTGTCGAGGTTGGTTTGAATGTGCAAATAGAAACGTTGGATCCGAACACGATCCGCGAAAACCTCGCCAAAGGCCAGTTCCAAATGAACACCGGTGCTTGGATCGGAGGCAACCAGGATCCGATCTTTCTAAAGGATCTGTTTACCACTGGAAAAATACCCGGCGAAGGCGTAAGCTGCTGCAACCGAAGCCGTTACTCAAACACCGAGGTTGACGCGGCTTTGGATCAAGCCATCAACGAAACTGACCGGGCAAAGGCAAAGGAGCTATATTTAAAGGCTTGGGACTTGATCAGCGCCGACCTCCCGCTTGTTCCGCTTTGGTATCCGGCAAATATGATCGTCGCGAACAAGCGGATCGGCAATATCAAGATCAATCCAAGCGGTGATTGGGGTTTTATTAAAGATATAACTGTCAGCAATTAAGCACCATAAAATAATGCAATACATTAAGTGAACCTTTCTTTCTAAATGTTGTCCCTGACAGGTGGTCAGATCGGACATGGCAGCAATTCCATTGAATCCATTCACTTGACAAAAAACGGGTAAGCGGTAGAATCATAGTTTGTTTGCGGGAGTAGCTCAGTGGTAGAGCGCGACCTTGCCAAGGTCGAAGTCGCGAGTTCGACCCTCGTCTCCCGCTCCAGTTCGAAAGTAGGCAGTTGCAGTTGGCAGAAGGCAGTGGATCCGAGTTTACTGCCAACCGCCTCCCGCCAACTGCCTACTTGCATTTCAGGGCGGCGTAGCCAAGTGGTAAGGCAGAGGTCTGCAAAACCTTTATTCATCGGTTCGATTCCGATCGCCGCCTCCAATCGAATCTATAGGTCTAGAGCGACCGGGATCTGGTCGTTTTTTTGTAGTTTGTACATACATTGTCAGTGAAACACCCTGCCCCGCTGATGACGGCTATTCTCAGGCCGCTTTCGGCGCGGCCGATGGTAAGATCATTCTGAAACTCATTTTTGAACTGGACTCATATTGCAGCATTGGTAGCGCCCTGTTAAGGAACGGTGGTTGGCGTTTAGTGCC
>JBGTJP010000094.1:0-8382 GCA_041745075.1 Pyrinomonadaceae bacterium
TCGTGTTTGCGAAAGATCGCCCGCAAGTATGTCGTATCCGAGACCAAGGACGATTTTCGGGTCGTTGTGGATGCGGAAAAGGTGAAAGAGCTGCTGGGCACGATCCGTTTCCGAAAGCAGGACATTGCCCGTAAGAGCGAAATAGGGCTTGTAAACGGCCTGGCATGGACCGAGGTCGGCGGCGACGTGCTGCAGGTCGAGGCGACGCTAGTCGAGGGCAAGGGCGAAGTTACCCTGACCGGAAAGCTCGGCGAGGTGATGCAGGAATCGGCAAGGGCTGCTTTGACTTGCGTAAGGTCGCGGGCGGAGCTGCTTAACATCGATCCGAAGGATTTTCGCGAGAAGGACCTGCACATTCATGTTCCTGAGGGAGCTATCCCGAAAGACGGACCGAGCGCGGGTATAACCATTGCCACAGCGATGGTATCGGCCTTGACAAAGAAGTGCTTTCGGCACGATGTTGCCATGACCGGCGAGATCACGCTCCGCGGCAAGGTCTTGCCCATCGGCGGCGTCAAGGAAAAACTGTTGGCCGCCCACCGTTTTGGATTGAAGACGCTGATCCTCTCAAAAGAAAACGAGAAGGACCTGGCTGACATTCCGGACGAGGTCCGCGAGGATCTTACGATCCATTTGGTCGATACGATCGACGAGGTTCTGGGATTTGCGCTTGAAGCGGAAAAAGGCGAGACGCCGATCGAAACGCCGCAGCTATGGAACGCGGGCGGCACTTCACCCGATATTTCGGCCACGATCGAATAGTGATCGCAGAGGTACGCTCGCGAGATCTTAAAAACTCATAAACGCGTAACTAGCTTCGCAGCTAACCTTCGACGGTCCTGGTTTTGGAGCCTTCAATAATGTTGTGGACCTCAAAGGGTTCAGGATCACCCTCGATTCCTAAACCTTTAGAATGGGCCCTAAAGTTTGGCCAAACCGTTCGAACGATTCAACCGAATCCCAAATATCGCTAATGCGCAGATTGTCTTTTTCGCCGAAACATACATGGTAAATCCGGCCCGCTGGAGCATCTGCTCCGGCTGTCCCGAGCCTTTGGCGCATCCGGCATATTTCGCTTCGGTAAAGCCTTTGGAAGGGAATCTCAATACAATAGCCATATTTCCTCCATTGGCTATGGCAGCGTCGCATAGCCGGTGTGAACATGAGAGATTTTATCGAGGTGAGCTTGGTAACACTCGAAGATCTACGACGCAAAGATCGCGATGAAAATTTCCTCGGCAGAGTTTGTAAAAAGCGCCTTTGACCGAACGCACTGGGTCAACGACAAGCGTCCCGAGATCGCGTTTCTGGGCCGTTCAAATGTCGGCAAATCGTCGCTCTTGAACTCGCTGCTGGGCCGCAAAGGGTTGGCCCGGACTTCCAATACGCCCGGACGCACGCAGAGTCTTAACTATTTCCTGATAAACGAAGAGTTTTACTTCGTCGATCTCCCGGGCTACGGCTATGCAAAGGTTTCAAAGGCAATGAGGTCGGATTGGGGCGTTATGGCCCGCGATTATCTTTCAGAGCGGCCGGAATTGGTTCTGTTCATCCAGCTTGTCGATTCGCGCCATTTACCGACCGAGCTGGACAAACAGCTAAATGACTGGTTGATCGTCAACGGCAAACCGCACATCGTCGTTGCGACCAAATCGGACAAATCGTCGAGCAACCAGCTAAAAAACCAGCTCGGCCAAATAGAAAAAACGCTGCCCGGCAGCAAACTACTTACTTATTCGGCGTCAACAGGAAAAGGCCGCGACGAACTTTGGTCTGAAATCGTTTCAGCCTTGAAAAAAAACTGAAAAATAATTTGCGTTATTGGTTTAGTTGTAGTAATAATCTATAAATCCCGGTAAATTGATCGAGCTTCTAGCTTAATTCACTGTTTTACTACTTTTAGTCCATACGATTTACTCCACCTTAATACTTCAAGCCAGCTATTAACGGCTTTTTGCAATATTACTTTGGCAATCTAAAGCGTTCACGGCGCACGATGAAGCATTCCGGTAAACACCAAAAACAACATGGCAACCAAAACAACACCCACCCGTAAATCAAAGCCCGCAAGGGCCGAAAACGACCCGGCCGAAGAAAAACAGGACGGCGCAACGCCGCCCGAAAACGAGGACGGCGCAAATGGCGACGCGACGAGCTCAGCCCCTAAAGGCGAGAAGAGCGAACTTTTGAACCTTGCCGATCTTAAGGAAATGTCGATCAGCGAGCTGACGCACATCGCCAAGGAGATGGGCATCGAGGGCGCGTCAGGGCTGCGTAAGCAGGAGTTGATCTTTAAGCTCCTCGCCGCGCAAACAGAGAAAAGCGGCCTAATATTCTCGGAAGGAGTGCTCGAGACGCTGCCCGACGGGTTTGGCTTTTTGCGCGCACCCGAATATAATTATCTGCCCGGACCGGACGATATTTATGTCAGTCCGTCCCAGATACGCAAATTCGACCTCCGGACCGGAGATACGGTTTCGGGGCAGATCCGGCCGCCAAAGGAAGGCGAACGCTATTTTGCCCTTATTAAGGTCGAAGCGATCAACTTTGAGGCACCCGAGCAGTCGCGAGAGAAGGTATTTTTTGACAATCTGACGCCGCTCTATCCGGACGAACAGTTGTCGATGGAGATCGGGCCGGACAATATTGCGGCACGCGTAATGGACCTGGTTACGCCGATCGGCAAAGGCCAGCGGGCATTGATCGTCGCCCCGCCGCGGACCGGTAAGACGGTGCTGCTGCAGACCATCGCAAACTCGATCACACAAAATCATCCTGAAGTTTCCCTGATCGTATTGCTTATCGACGAACGCCCCGAAGAAGTGACCGACATGCAGCGTTCCGTCAACGGCGAAGTCATTTCATCAACGTTTGACGAACCGCCGACACGCCACGTCCAGGTGGCCGATATGGTCATCGAAAAGGCAAAACGCCTCGTCGAACACAAGCGGGACGTGGTAATTTTGCTTGATTCGATCACCCGCCTGGCTCGTGCTCATAACGCGGTCGTGCCGCCTTCCGGCAAAATACTTTCCGGTGGTATCGATTCCAATGCTTTGCAACGCCCCAAGCGTTTCTTTGGCGCCGCCAGGAACATAGAAGAAGGCGGTTCTCTGACGATTATCGCAACCGCGCTGATCGATACCGGCTCGCGTATGGACGACGTTATTTTCGAGGAGTTCAAGGGTACCGGTAACTCGGAGATCCACCTCGACCGCAGACTGAGCGACAAACGCCTCTTCCCGGCCATCGACCTTCAGCGTTCCGGCACGCGAAAGGAAGAACTTCTGATCAGCAAAGAGGACCTCAGCCGTATCTGGGTAATGCGTCGAGTTCTTAACCCATTGTCGCCCGTCGAGCAAATGGAAGTGGTCCTGGAACGCCTCGGCAAGACGAAGACAAACGCGGAGTTCCTCGCTTCGATGCAGACGTAGATCGTGGCCTAATGGCGCCGCCGCCGAGCATAACTGCGGGCCTTTCACGGGCCGGAGGGCTGCTAACCTTCCGGCCTTTGGCTTTCGGGGCGCTTGGTTGACGAACCGGACGATTAAAGTTTAACTATCAACAACTTCAATTATGCGTGTTGCCGTTATATCCGCGGAAGCGGTTCCATACTCTAAAACCGGAGGTTTGGGGGATGTTGCAGGAGCCCTGCCTAAGGCCCTGAAGCAGGTCGGCGTGGACTCCGTCCTGATCACGCCGTGTTATTGGCAGACGAAAGACGAGCATTTGTGGAGTACGGCCGTTGACGATCTGAATGTCGATTGGCGTGGAGGAATTTACCCGGCCAAGGCATTTTTTAGTGAGGCGAATGGATCGCCGACGTTCCTGATCGACGCTCCGTCGTACTTTCACAGGGATTCGATCTACGGATACCGCGAGGATCACGAACGTTTTGCGTTCTTTAATCACGCAGCCCTTGTTTTGCTCCAGCGGATCGGCCGGGCACCGGACATTGTTCATTTGAACGACTGGCACTGCGGTTTCGCCGCCGCCGAGATCGCGTCCAGGCGCCGATGGGATTCTTATTGGCGGAACACCCGGACGGTCTTTTCGATCCACAACATGGCGTATCAGGGCGTTTTTGGTTCCGAGGAATTGTGGAAATTTGGGTTCAGCGGCGAGTATGAGAGAAACGCTTTTCTTTCCAACGGTGCTGCCTCGGCAATGAAAGCCGGCCTATCGCTGGCAGACACTCTTTCGACGGTATCTCGGCGTTATGCCAAAGAGATCCAAATGCCCGAAAACGGTTATGGCCTCGATTGGCTGGTTCGTCAGCGTTCCGACCGCCTGATCGGCATTACCAACGGGGTCGATTACGAGGTCTGGAATCCGCGGACGGACCCCGAACTGTCTTCGCACTTTGACGCCCGCGATCTCGACGCCAAACGCGAATGCAAACGCGACCTGCTCCAGCATTTCTCCTTGCCGGTAAAACTCGAGCGGCCCATTTTTGCAAATGTCACCCGGCTAACGGCCCAAAAGGGTATCGACCTGATGATGCAGGTTGCCGGCGACATCCTGGCCACTGGCTCATACATTATTTCGCTCGGGTCAGGCGAGAAGAAATACGAGGATTTTTGGCAAAGCTTGCGTGATTACGCGCCACAGCAGGTCGGCGTTTACCGGGGCTATAATGAAAGTCTGGCACACAAGATCGAGGCCGGGGCCGATATGTTCCTAATGCCGTCAAAGTTCGAACCCTGCGGCCTTAATCAAATGTACAGTCTTCGCTACGGCACAATTCCGATCGTCCGGGCAGTCGGTGGCCTGGATGACACCGTGCAAAACTTCGATTCGGTCACGGGTACCGGAAACGGATATAAATTCGGCCCATATCAAGCGGACAAATTCCTCGAGCGCATCTACGAATCATTGTTCGCCTACGCCGATCCGGATACCTGGAAGACGATCCAGTTGAACGGAATGGCGCAGGACAATTCCTGGGAAAACGCGGCGAGGAAATACGTCGAACTCTACAAATGGACGAATCGCGGCGGTCGGTAGGGATGTCAGAACCGCCTGCGGTAGCGGGCGGCTAAACATTGCGATTCTCCGTTTGGCGAGCAAAAAAAGTCAAAACGGCCGAAGGCAGCGGCTTTAACTAAGAATACCTGACTTTGTGCGATGTGGAACGATACGGACATTCCCCTTGCTTATCTGATAACTTTTCGAACGTACGGCTCTTGGCTGCACGGTGATGAAAGAGGTTCAATCAATCGTTTTCGCAACCAATACAAATCTGCCTTTTTGCCGCCACAAGCGTCGTGGTTAGAAAGAAATAATGCTAAATTGAAAAGTGAACCCTTAAAGCTGGATGCAAAACAACGAGGCTGCGTAGAAAAAGCGATTCGAGAATGTTGTGCTATACGCAAATTCGGCCTGTGTGCACTCAATGTACGAACAAATCATGTTCACTCTGTTGTGAGCCATTTTGCGAAGGGTTCTGGTTTAATTCTGGGGGCGTTCAAAGCAAATGCAACTCGCGAGATGCGTGAACGCGGCGTATGGACATTTGAACACAGCCCGTGGGCAGATAAGGGCAGCCGCCGAAACCTGTGGAATGAGAATCAAGTTACCCGGGCAATTGATTACGTCATGAATGGCCAAGGCGACGATTTGCCTTCGTTTCTGGATGATTAGCTTAAGCCGCCCGCTACCGCAGGCGGTTCTGACTTATGATAATCGTAATAATAGGTGCCCAATGGGGCGATGAAGGAAAAGGAAAGGTCGTTGATCTCTTGGCGGACCGGTTCGATATAGTTTCGCGCTATCAGGGAGGACACAATGCCGGGCACAGCGTTTATGTGGGCGACAAGGCGTTTGTGCTTCGTCTGCTCCCGTCGGGGATCATCCATCCGGATAAGGTCTGCGTTCTTGGCAACGGCATGGTGATCGACCCAAAGGCTTTTTTCGAAGAGGTCGATCAGATAAAAGAAAAGGGAATCGAGGTCTCGCCCGAACGGCTGAAGGTCTCGAGCCGTGCTCATCTGATAATGCCCTATCACCGAGCACTCGACCATACTTCCGAAGAGCGTCTTGGCAACGAAAAGATCGGAACAACGCTTCGGGGCATCGGGCCGGCGTACGAAGACAAAGCCGGCCGACGCGGTATCCGGGTTGCCGATGGGTTGTCGCCGGAGCTATTGAAGCTTCGGATCGAGCGCAATTTGGAGGAAGCCAACCGGATCATCGTACTTTTCGGCAATCAGCCGCTTCGCGCTGATGAGATCCTTGAAGAAATGGGACCCCTGGTCGAACGCCTTCGACCGTTTGTAACTGAAACCTCGCACTTTCTTGCCGCGGCCCGTAAAGCAAATAAAAAAATATTGCTCGAAGGCGCACAGGCGACCCTTCTTGACGTCGATCACGGAACCTATCCTTACGTGACCTCTTCAAATCCAACGGCGGGAGGTGCGTCGGTCGGGGCCGGAATTCCGCCGCATCACATTACCGGCGTGCTTGGTATTGTCCGAACCTATGCGACGCGAGTTGGCGAAGGGCCTTTTCCGACCGAAATGCTCGATAGCGAGGAGCCGATAGCTCACCTTATCCGCGAACGGGGGAATGAATACGGTTCAGTGACAAAACGCCCGCGGCGATGCGGCTGGTTCGATGCGGTCGCGACCCGTTATGCCGCCGAGCTGAATGGCTTCGATTCGATAGCTCTTACAAAACTTGATGTATTAGATGAACTGGATGAGGTCAAAGTATGCGTAGCATATGAGATAGAAGGCAGGCGGATCGACACATTTCCGGCCGTTTCCCACGATCTTCGCCAGATTAAGCCGGTGTATGAAACTCTTGAAGGATGGAAATCTTCGACTGTCGGGCTGACCGATTTTGAGAAACTTCCGGCAAAAGCCCGATCGTACGTAGATTTCCTCTCGCATTCGATCGGCGTTGAGATCGGGCTCATCTCGACCGGCCCCGAGCGTGACCAGACTATACTTATCAATGATTCTGTCATGGAAGGATGGTTCACCAACTAGCTCTGTTCGTCTTCTTATTCATCTTATTCCGTGGTCTGGCTTTACCTTCACCACTTAAAAAGGAGTAAGAGGAACAGCGCCGCTTAAGAAGTAAGACGAACCATCTGAATTTTCGCCTGGCTTTTGTTGCCTTTTACGGTTGGGTAAACCAGATGAATAGGACCGATGTCGAGATCGTCGAGTTTGAAGGGCGTTACGCCGCGGACTTTGCCGGGCTCAATTATGAGTGGATCGAAAAGTATTTCGTGATCGAGGACCATGACCGCGAAATGCTCGATAATCCATTCGAAAACATTATCGATCCTGGCGGCAGAATTTTTTTTGCCCGGGTCGATCAAAAAATAGTAGGCACGGTCGCGTTGATCGTCGCGGATAACAACAGGTTCGAGCTTGCCAAAATGGCGGTCGTTCCAGGGTTTCGCGGAAAAGGAATTGGCGACCGGTTGATCGAGGCCTGCATTGAATATGCCCGAATCGAAGAAAAGAGCAGTATTTTCCTCCTTTCCAATACGCTGTTGGAACCGGCGATCAACCTTTACCGTAAGCACGGCTTCGTTGAGACGTTGTTTGATGAGAGGACGCCCTACCAGCGAGTGAACATCCGAATGGAACTTGCCTTATCGAAAACCGCGATGTAAGATTTTTGTTTCTGCCGCTCACAGGCAGGAAACGTGGTCCGATAGCTCAGTCGGTAGAGCAAATGGCTTTTAACCATTGGGTCGAAGGTTCGAGTCCTTCTCGGATCACCATTTTTGAATCACTCGCGGGTGTCTTCTTTAAAAGAAGGCATCCTTTTTTATTAGAAGAAAGGCATCCTTTTTTATTCAACCCGCCCTTGCATCAGTGTTGGAACTTTTACGCGATTAGTGATATAAAAGAGGTCGGACGAGTAAAAATTTCAAACCCGATATTAATTTCGTGGTTTGTATGGCAGCATACAGACTGGTGTTCGTTGTTGCCATAAGCTACCTCAAAATTGCCAAACCTGAAAACGAAGTATGTTTTCAAACCTGACGTTCCTGATCGTGAATAAACGTTGAAGGTCGTCGTTTGGGAGATTTTACGGCATTCGGCCGTAGGTTACCCACTTAACACAAGGACTCGAGAAAAAAATGGAGGATTCGAAGATGGACGAGATCAAGACAAATGTCCCCAAGACATTTAGGTATCTGATCGTACTGACGGTATTGGCCGCAATGGCCGCCGTTGGATATACGTTCCTGCCTGACGTGCCGGTATCGGCCCAGGAAATGGAAACGAAGTCCGGCATAGTAGAAGAATCACCCGAAGTGGCGACACAGATGATGATCGATTTTTCGATCGGAGCACTGAAGTCGGCATCCGGGTATTCGGTATATGCCGAGAGAGGTATTGTTGAGAAAGGCAATAC
>JBGTJP010000095.1:0-13093 GCA_041745075.1 Pyrinomonadaceae bacterium
AGCGATCGCTTCGGCCGATTTGCCCCAAACGTTGCGGTTGCCCATTTTTATGTGCGAGATCTGAACCGGCAATTTTGCCTCGCGGCCAATGCGGATCGCCTCGCGAAGTGCGTCGAGCATGCCTTCTTCTTCATCCCGCATATGGGTCATGTAAACGCCTTCAAATTTCGCGGCAACCTTAGCGAGTGCGATCAATTCTTCGGTCGAGGCGGAAAAACCAACGTCATACTCAAGCCCTGACGACAGGCCAAAAGCCCCGTCCTTCATATTCTGTTCGAGCAGTTTTTCCATCTGTGCGATCTCGGCTTCGCTGGCCTTGCGGACAAAATCCTTGTTCATCACCTGCTCGCGCAAAGTAGCGTGGCCGATGAATGCACCGACATTTACCGCAACCTTGCCGTTAAGTTTTGCGAAATAATCTTTCAAGGGAAACGGTGAGCCGCCGTCAGGGCCGACGATTACCGTCGTTATTCCCTGAGAAACCTGATTGCCGGCCGTGCCCTCGCGGAGCAGCCCCGATTCAGAGTGGTTGTGGATGTCGATAAATCCCGGTGCAAGGACAAGGCCCGTCGCATCGATCACATTGTCAGACCGCGATGGCTTGAGTTTTCCGATCTTGATGATCCGCCCGCCACTGATTCGAACATCGCCTAAAAACGCCTTTTGGCCGGTGCCGTCAATGATCTGAGCATTCTTGATAAGCACCGGCCCTGGCTGTGCCAACGCCGCTCCCGGCAATAAAAGTAGGCACGTTATAGCGGCTGCAACGTACAAACGCATAGATCGAATAAATTGGGGCATAACCAGGAAGTTGCGGCTTTGATCAACAAGGTCATTTTGACACGGATACCCTTGTCCTTCAAGGTTGTCCTGGACCGAAGACTCACTCTATCGATTTACCGGGCTTTGCTTACATAAACATTGCCCCTTACCCAAAATCGCCACGGCTTTTCCGAGTCTTCCTCGGCGTAATCGATGCCGATGCGGTTTCCGCTGGCAATTTCTTTTGGCGTAAACGTTTTGCGGTCTTCCAACCAGATCTTCCCACCGACGAGGTCTTCGCCGTTTAACGAGCGGTCGATATTCATTGCGATGCATAATTTCCCGGGCCCAGATGTGAGGCTCCTGTCCTTCATCGGCCCCCGGCGTTTTTGCATTATTTCGACTCCCTCCACCGGTTCAAGCGCCCGTATCAAAACGACATGCGGATGTTCCGCCGGCCCGGTGACGACATTTAGCTGGTGGTACATTCCGTAAATAAAAAAGACGTATGCGTGGCCGCCGTTGCCATAAGTGATCTCGTTCCGTGCGGTCCGACGACCGCCATAACTGTGTGCCGCCTTGTCCGTAACGCCCAAATACGCCTCGACCTCGACTATCAGTCCGGAGACCCGATTTCCCTTTTCATCCGGTGCAACAAGCAGTTTGCCAAGCATCTCGCGCGCGACTTTCAACGTATTGTCCCTGACATAAAATTCACGTGTGATTTTCATAAGCGGGCGGTGTTTGGTAGATTCCTAATGGAACCGGCTCGCTTTCGCAAAAGCTGCAACGTTCGATCCGGGCCGCGAATCAAATCTTAAAGTTCCGGTGTCGTCAGGCGCTTATTATATTACGCATATACCGGGACATCCGTGAAACACGGCATTTCCATTTGCAAACTCATGAAATTCTTTTTGTCGATCATCTGCCTGGGCGTTTTGGCCGTTTCGCTGCCTGCCCAAAAACCCGACGAGGTTTTGGCCACGGCGACGGGTCTTACGTTCACGACCAATTCTCTCTCGGAAAATGTTAGGAAAAACTATCTTGGCCGCAACGCCGCGGCTGCGGCGGAACGCACCCGGCTCCTGGCCGGGCTAATACGTGAAACTCTGCTGGATGTCGAAGCAAAAACACAGGGCACGATCGGTGACGCTTTGATCGCGACGGAATTAAAAAAGGTGCCGGATCCGTCAGCGGCCGAGATCAAATCCGTTTTCGATTCAAATCGTGCCGCATTTGGCGACCGCACTATTGAGCAAGCCCGTCCGCGAATAGTTTCCTTTCTCCGATACAACGCCGAGCAGAAAGCAATGAGCGAACTGGCCGAGCGTTTGAAGACAAAACACAAATTCACACCGGGAAAGGACATCAACGCCGCCGACCTCAAACCGACGGACACGATTTTTACGATCAGCGGCAAGCCGTTCTTAGCCGGGGAATTTAACGAGCGCTACAAAGCTCAACTCTATGACTCCAATGCCGCGGTCATCGTTCAGACTATCTACGATCTCGAAAATACTATCTTCTCAACGCTGATCGACCGTGAAGCGAAGGCCCGGAATATTGAATCCGGCGACCTGATCGCAGCGGAGGTAACCGACAAACTGCGGGAATTTACCGACGAAGAACGCTTGGCACTGCAGGACGAATTGAAAAAGAAGCTCTTTGAAAAATCTGCGGTGAAGATACTGATCAAGGAACCGGAGCCCGTCGCGCATGATGTTTCCGCGGACGACGATCCTGTTTCGGGAAAAGCCGATGCACCGGTCACAGTGATAATGTTCAGCGATTTTCAATGCTCCGCTTGTTCCGCAACGCACCCGGTCCTGAAAAAGGCCGTCGCTCAATACGGCGACAAGGTGCGTCTTGTGGTGCGCGACTTCCCGCTTGAGTCGGTCCATGAAAATGCTTTTCACGCGGCTCTGGCGGCAAACTCGGCCCGGGCTCAGGGCAAGTTTTTCGAATACATAGAAATTCTTTATCGTAATCAGGAAAGCCTGGACGATGCGTCCCTAAAACGGTACGCCGTGGAACTGGGTTTGAACGAAAAACAATTTGAGTTAGACTTTACCAGCGAAAAAACAGCCGTGGAGGTCAGAAAAGATATGGCCGACGGCGACCGTTACGGCATTACATCGACGCCGACCATTTTTATCAACGGCGTCAAAGCCCAGCGGCTTTCTGAGGTTGGATTTCGAGCATTGATCGACCGTTCGCTCTTGCGTTCCAAATAGGTAAAATATGCGTTTTCATTTTCTATTGATATTGATCGTGATCGCGGCCGTTTCATGCGGCGGCAGTTCCAACAACTCATCCGGTCCCAATAAAAACACGGCAAATGCCAATGCGCGGCGAGCTGAGATACCGGCTTACTCATACGAAATAGTCAAATCCTATCCGCACGACCCAAAGGCGTTTACCCAGGGTCTGGTTTTCCACGACGGCGTCCTATATGAAAGCACCGGTGAATATGACGTCTCGACCCTAAGAAAGGTTGAACTCGAAACTGGAAAGGTCGTAAAAAAATTTGACCTTGCACGAGAGATCTTCGCCGAAGGCCTGGCAATAATGAATAACGAAGTTTTTCAGCTTTCCTGGCGAAACGGCATGGGTTGGGTCTATGACGTGGCCGATTTCAAATTGCTGCGTGAATTCAGGTACACCGGCGAAGGCTGGGGACTGACCCATGACGGCACCAACCTTATTATGAGCGACGGCACGCATGTTCTGCGCGTACTGAATCCAAAGGATTTTTCCACTGTCCGGACCCTGGTCGTCAACGATGAGAAAGGCCGTCCGCTGGTAAAATTGAACGAATTGGAATGGGTAAAAGGAGAGATATGGGCAAACGTCTGGCACTCCGAAGACATCGGCAAGCCCAACAACATAGCCCGTATAGACCCGGCGACTGGTAAACTTCTGGGTTGGATCGACCTGGCCAACATTTCGCCGGACGATCAAAACGGACGTGGCAAGGAAGAGAATACGCTCAATGGCATCGCCTATGACGAAGCGGGCGACCGGATATTTGTCACCGGTAAGAACTGGAAAAAATTGTACGAGATCAAGGTGGTCCCGAAATAGACATGGATGACGTCGAAAAACGTTTCATGCTCCGGGCGATCGAACTGGCCAACGGTTCCATTGATTCGAATACGGGCGGCCCGTTCGGATGCGTTATCGCAAAAGACGGTCGCGTCGTTGGCGAAGGCGTCAACCAGGTGACCTCAACAAACGACCCGACCGCCCATGCCGAAGTTGTCGCGATTCGCAATGCATGCAGGAATTTGAATTCGTTTCAGCTTGAAGGCTGTGTTGTTTACACATCGTGCGAGCCTTGCCCGATGTGCCTCGGTGCGATCTATTGGGCCAGGCCCGAACGGATATATATTGCTTGCAGCCGCGACGATGCCGCCGCCGCCGGGTTTGACGATGCGTTTATCTACGACGAACTTTGCACGACCGATCTCAAGGATCGGAAGGTTCCTATCTTAACTTTATTGCGCGATGAGGGCCTGAAAGTTTTTGAAAACTGGATCGCGAAACCCGACAAGATCGAGTATTAATTTGTGCACGTTTACTTCGGAATAGGTGATAATTGATAAGTCAAAAGTAATAACCGAAGAAACCTGGATCAAAACTCTCACCTATCACCTGTCATTTATCACTTATTCCGACATGATGTCGAACACATATCTATATTTGCTGATCGCCCTGCTTGCCGGTGCGATGATGCCCACACAGGCCGCCACAAACAATAAAATGGCGGCTTTCGTGGACAGCCCGGTGCTCGCAGCGTTTGTTTCGTTTATCGTGGGCACAATCGCCCTGTTCGCGTATGTCCTGCTATCGGGAATTCCGTTAGGAAACCTAGCCGATGTGCGAAATGCACCTGCGATCGCATGGATCGGAGGTTTCTTAGGCGCGTTTTTTGTCGCGTCGACCGTAATGCTTGTCCCGCGTCTCGGCGTTGCGATGACATTCAGTTTGATAATCGCCGGGCAGATGATCGTAACTTTGATAATCGACCATTTCGGGCTGCTCGGAATACCGGTAAAAGAAATAAGCCTCGCCCGAATCGGCGGGATCTTGCTGATAACCGTAGGTGTTGTTTTGATTAGAAGATTTTAAGATATTTGCCCGCGAATTATGCGAAAAGACGCGAATAAGGGGAAGAAATATCCTGGTTCAATTCGCGTTCATTCGCGTAATTTCGCGGGCAAGAATTCTTTTCTTTAGCTATTTTATCCGATGATCGATTTCATCCTAAACGATCAAGACATCTCAACCGACCAGCCGTCGGGCACGACGGTCCTCGATTTCGTCCGTTACCACAAGAATCTAAAAGGCACGAAGATCGGCTGCCGCGAGGGCGATTGCGGGGCGTGCACGATCCTCGTCGGCGAACTTGTCGACGGCGCCGTGAAATATCGCACAATGACGTCCTGCCTGATGCCGCTGGCAAACGCGGCTGGCAAACACATCGTCACCATCGAAGGCATCAATCCCGAAGACGGCAGCCTGACCCCAGTTCAGCAAGCGATGGTCGATGAATCGGGCACACAGTGCGGCTTTTGCACCGTCGGTTTTGTTATGTCGCTGACCGGATTCTGTGTCAGTAGCCCGCACGTAAGTAAGGGCTCAACCCGCGAAATGGCCATTTCATCCATCGACGGCAACATCTGCCGCTGCACCGGTTACAAATCTATCGAGCGCGCCGCCTCTGACATTAGTAGGCAGTTGGCAGAAGGCAGTCAGCAGTTTGTTCCCGGCTATTTCGAGACTATTTGTACCAGGCTGCGTGCGATTCAGAACAACGACCGCCAACTGCTTTCAGCCAACGGACCACTCTTTGTAGGCGGCGGAACGGATGTTTACGTTCAACGCCCTGACCAGATCGTCGAAGAAGAGTCTTCCAGTCACCTTTTCTACGACGACGAACTTCGCGGCATCCGCGACCTTGGCGAATTTATCGAGATCGGAGCGTCCGCGACCGTCACCGACCTTCTCGAATCGCCCGTGATGAACGCTGCGTTTCCCGATCTGTACAAGCACTTAAAACTTGTATCGAGCACGCCGATCCGCAATATGGCAACACTTGCCGGCAACTTCGTAAACGCCTCCCCTATCGGCGATATGACCGTCTGGTTCCTCGCGCTAAATGCGGAGATAACTCTGAACTCCCCTCCTGTTTTAGGAGGGGTGGCAGCCGCTTCGGCTGACGGGGTGGTTCCGAGCGGCGAAAACCCGCGAACCATGCTGCTCAAACAGCTCTATCTCGGCTACAAGCAGCTCGCAAAAGAACCAAACGAATACATAACCGCGATCCGCTTTCGCAAACCGACCGCCGATCATTACTTTAATTTCGAAAAGGTATGCAAACGGACCTATCTCGACATCGCAACCGTAAACACCGCGATCTCGCTCAAATGCGAATCCCTCCCCGGCAAAGCCTGGACACCACCAGCGTTGTCAGGCTCCGTCTCCCCTCCTGTCTTAGGAGGGGTGGCATCCGCTTCGGATGACGGGGTGGTCGGCGGACGGGGTGGTTCTCTAACTGAAAGCGTAGAATACCTAATCCTCGATGCCCAGGTCTCCGCCGGCGGCATCGCTCCGATCCCGCTTTATCTAAAAGAAACGTCCTCGTTCCTCATCGGCCGAACCGTAAACGCCGAAACCATCGAAAAAGCAAACGAGATAATGCAGCTAGAGATCGCACCAATCTCAGAAGTTCGTGGCTCGGAAGAATATAAACGCCTGCTCCTGCGGCAACTTTTCCGGGCTCATTTTATGGAGTTGTTTAACACCAGAATGTGACAAGTCTTGACAAATAACTACATGTAACTACACAATATCTATGACGTTCGAATGGAACGACCGGAAGGCGGCTGAAAATGAAAGGAAGCACAAAGGCGTAACCTTTAAGGAAGCCGCCGAGGTATTTTCGGACGCGGATGCGGTTGAGGATTATGACACGGTGCATTCCGATATCGAGGAAAGACGTTTCGTCCGTATCGGAAACTCGTCCAAGAGGCTGTTGCGGGTTTCGTTCACAGTTCGCACAATGCAGTCGGGCGACGAAGTGATAAGAATAATTTCAGCCAGAAAAGGCGATGCGGACGAGAGAAGGATTTATTATGAGCAAAACAAATAAAGATTCGATCCTGGAGATCACGACAGCAGAATATGCCAAAGCAATGAAAAAAGGCTGGGATGATGACGATATTCAAAAGCCCGGAAAGCATAAGTTTCGCCGCACCACGCGAGTCGCAAAGCCGGAGGATATTTCGCCATCCAATATAAAAGTCCAGGTGACGTTGCGGCTTGATCTGGACATTCTGGAACATTTTAAGAAGCGAGCTGCAAAAACGAACGCCGCACCGTATCAGACCCAGATAAACGCGGAGCTTCGTAATACCATGGAAAAGGATCTGTCGAAGAACACATCGACCTCCGGGCAAAGTATCGAACAGCTCACATCGAACAAAGATTTCATCCGGGCCGTGGCGAAACAAGTGAAACGACTCGAAACTGTTTAGTAAATTACAGTACCGATTTGGACTTCATGTCACAGATGACTATGGGATTGCTTAATAAGTTGTTCGGCAAAGCCGAACTTCAAAAACCAGAATCGATCAAGGAAAGAGTAACGAAACACGAAGAAAATTGGGTGACGTATCTTTCTACGGTAGATGACGATCTCGTTGGATCGTTCATTTCCGATGTTGGCTTTGCAACTATTGCCCCCGACGCCTCCCGCTCGAATCTTGTCATTTTCTCGCTAGACCTAAATGAAAAGACCGAAAACGGCTTGCCGTCACGGGACGAAAGGGCATCCCTTGATTCCATTGAAACTGCCATTATTGATGATCTCAGTAGGAGGCATGCGGCCGTAAATCCGGGTCATCTATATTGTGAAAACAAACTCGATGTATTCTTCTACGCCGGGAGTCTTAACGGAATAGGAGAAACTATTGCGCTACGGATGACCGACTTCGAAAACTATAAATACGCTCTATCGTTCAAGGACGATCCCGAGTGGGAAACATACTTCGAACTCCTCTATCCGTCTCCGATCCAAATGCAAAGCATCGGCAATAGGCAAGTCATAGAAAATATGGTATCGCACGGGGATAGCCTCCAAGCGGAACGCGCCGTGGATCACTGGATCTGTTTCAAGTCCGTAGAGGACCGGGACCATTTTATTAGATCCATTGACCACATGGGTTTTGATATTTTGAGTCAGGACTATGAAGAGGACCACGACGAACCGTTTAGCCTTAACATTTCTCGAACGGACCACGTCGACCCCGATAGCGTGGACCAGTATGTCTTGGAACTTTGGCAGATCGCACAAGACTGCAACGGACGCTATGACGGCTGGGGTGCTCTTATTGTTAGAGAGGATGGATCTAGCTTAAGCCACTAGGCGTCGACCCTTTATGCGAAGCAGCTTTTCACAGCGCATATTAATCAACTTTTTGGAATGTAGCCGGATATGAAGAACTTCTTGTTAGTAACACTGGTAGGTGCGATTGCAGTCTTAGTCTTTGACACGGGCGGTGCACTGTTAGCAGAGAACATCGGATTCGATTATACGTCTCTATCAATTGGATCGTCGATAATATACATCTTTTTCGGATTTCTCGGCGGTAGGAAATCAGGCTGGCATTATGGTTTGTTTGTCGGGGCCGTTTTAGGCCTTGTTGATTCGACTCTGGGCTGGATGATCTCATGGACAATCGGACCAGGAAAACCGTCCGAAGAAATGAGCACTGTGTTGATTGTCTTTACAATTGTTTTCGTTACGTTGACGGCTGCTTTTCATGGGGTGATCGGCGGAGTTCTATCGTTACTAGGAAGAAAGTGAAGAACATCGACTCACATTCACACGTTCGTGGCGAGTCCGTTTATCTGGACGATATTCCGCTTGTTCAGGGGACTTTGTTTGCGTGCGTTTTTGATTCGCCCGTCGCGCACGGGAAGCTCAATTCAATAGACGTATCAGAGGCCGAAAATTCCGAAGGCGTTTACAAGATCATCACCGCAAAAGACCTGATTGGCGAAAACCAGATCGGCGGGATCGTGCCGGATGAGCCGTTGCTTGCGGACGGCGAAGTTCATTTTCAAGGAATGCCGATCGCGGTCGTGCTGGCCGAATCGGAAGAGCTTGCACGGAAGGCTGCGAAGAAGATCACTGCTGAGATCGAACCGCTGCCGGTCGTTACCGACCCGCGTGTTGCAGCCGCGAACGGTGACCTGATCGTACCGCCGAAAAAATTTAAGCTGGGCGAAACGAACGAGGCTTTCAAAAACTGCGAACACGTTTTCGAAGGCCGCACCGAACAGAACGGCCAGGAGCATCTTTACATCGAAACGCAGGGCGCATACGCCGTGCCGACCGAAAACGGCGGTTTGAAAATTTATTCATCCACGCAGGGTCCGACGGCCGTACAGCGTGCCGTCTGCCGCGTGACGGGTTTGCCGATGCACCATGTCGAGGTCGATGTGCAGCGGCTCGGCGGCGGGTTTGGCGGCAAGGAAGATCAGGCAAATGCTTGGGCCGCGATCTGCGCCGTCGGGACGCAGTTGACCAAACGGCCGGTAAAATACGCCCTTCACCGGATGGAAGATATGCGGATGACCGGCAAGCGGCATCCATATTCTTCGGACTATAAGATCGGCCTCGACAAAGACCTGAAGATCATCGCTTACGAAGCGACGTTCTATCAAAACGCTGGAGCCTCGGCCGACCTTTCGCCGCCCGTTCTCGAACGCACGCTGTTTCACTGCACGAATTCTTATTTCATTCCGAACGTAACGGCGACCGCATGTTCCTGCCGAACAAACTTGCCGCCAAACACTGCCTTTCGCGGATTCGGCGGGCCGCAGGGAATGTTCGTTATCGAATCCGCCATCGCACACGCGGCTGACAAATTGGGAGTTAATGCGTCGGAAATTCAGCGGAAGAATCTGATCGACGACGGCGACGAATTTCCTTACGGCCAGATCGCCGAAAGCGATGCGATAACATCGTGGACGCAGGGCGACGAAAAATACCACTTCGAAGATCTCCAAAAAGAAGCCGCCGCATTCAACGCCTCGTCAAAATATTTCAAAAAAGGCGTCGCGATGATGCCGGTTTGCTTCGGCATTTCGTTTACAAAAACGCCGATGAACCAGGCACGTTCGCTGGTACATGTTTACACGGACGGATCGGTCGCGGTTTCAACCGGTGCGGTCGAAATGGGCCAGGGCGTGAATACAAAGATCGCGCAGGTCGCCGCAAAGATGTTCGGCCTGCCGATCGAAAAAGTGAAGGTCCACACGACAAACACTTTGCGCATCGCAAACACATCTCCAACCGCCGCATCCGCCGCCGCCGACCTGAACGGCAAGGCAACGCAGATGGCCTGCGAAGCGATCCGCGATCGCTTGTTCGCCGTCGCAATAGATCTTGTCGAAGCGGAAAGCGTCGAAGACCTTTCACTCGAAAGCGGCTTTGTTCATCGAAACGACGAGCGTACCAGTCTCGACTGGAAAACGCTCGTCATGGACGCTCATCTGCAACGCGTAAACCTGAGCGAACACGCTCACTACGCAACGCCCGGCATCAATTTTGATTGGGGCACCGCAAGCGGTCATCCGTTCGCCTATCACGTTTACGGCACAGCGATCGTCGGCGTGACGGTCGATTGCCTACGCGGCCGGTACGAGGTTGATTATGTAAAATGCTGTCACGATTTCGGCTCGTCGATGAACACATCGGTCGATCATGGCCAGATCGAAGGCGGCATCGTCCAGGGCCTCGGCTGGATGACGATGGAAGAGGTGGTCTATGACGTGGAAGGCAAACTACGATCAAACGCGCTCTCCACATATAAGGTGCCGGACATTTATTCCGTCCCAAAAGAAATAGCGATCCTGCCGCTCGAGACGGATCGAAAGAACCTCGCTATTTTCAATTCCAAAGCCACCGGCGAACCGCCGCTGATGTACGGTATCGCGGGATATTTTGCCATCCGAAACGCGATCAAGGCTTTCACTGGCTGTGAGCCGGCATTTGACCTGCCGTTTACGCCTGAGAAGGTTCTGATGAATCTTTACAACAAGAAATTATGAAATTTAATATTTCCCTATTAGTAATCCTTGCTCTAGTATTTTTTTCGAATACCGCGCCAATATATTCTCAAGACGCAAACCTTGCTGGCCTAAGAAAAGATTTTGCCTTGAGATATTTGCAGCCCGATGCTCACTTCGCTTTGGCGAAATACTATCTCGATCAAGGTAATTTTGTACAGGCATTTTCGATACTCGAATATGCTCGCAGATACAGGTTTGAGGAAGAAGAGTTTGATAAATCTTATTTTGCGTTTTTCGGTGATCCAATGCCTGAACCGCCCGACGAAGCAAAGGATCTATTCAAGACGGCGAGCGATCTTGTTACTCAACAGAAATACGACGAAGCAGAAATTTACTTTCGAAAGGCCTACGCTCGATACGATAAGTCTTTCTTTATTAATGTTTGGATAGGTCGATTTTATTACAAAGCAAAATCCGACGCCACAAAAGCCCTCCCGTTTTATTTCCAAGCTTACTTTCTTTATCCTCACGCCTACGAAACGGAGTACGCCGAGTCCAGAATTCGGACGATTAGTTTGGTGGACGCTCAGGACTCATTTAATAACTCACTCAAAAATGGCAGATCGCTTCCGGACTTGGCCCGTGACCAAAATCCGATTGTCGTTGGTAAAGCTATTGAAGCAATGGCAAAGAACTGGAAACCAGAATACCTCAACGTCATGCTTGAAGTCATGAGTAATGATGACAGTATCGACAGATGGGGCGCTTTCGTGACGCTCCAGCGAAACGCAGGACCGTCTCTAGATAAGACAATCGATGAACTACTTACCGACAATGACCTGAGAAAGCGCGGGTTGGCAGCTTATTCGGTAATTGAGAGAAAGGGTGAGAAGAAATTCCAAATTCTGAAAAAAATGCTTACCGAACAATCCGAGTTGGTTCGTTTTGACGCCGTGTCTGCGCTTATGATGCGAGGCGGTGCCACGGGCAAACAGATACTGGTTCAACACCAACGTGTGGAGAAGCAGCCTAGATTAAAGGCACTGATAGCCACCGCTCTAAAAGAAGATAAAAAATAGCTGATGTCCGAAGAGTTATACCTGTGGCAATTCATATCATCCCAACTGAAAGACAGTGAACCGGTGATGCTCCTGGTCGTCGCCGAAAGTTCCGGCAGCAGTCCAGGCCGGGCGGGTTACAAGATGGCTGTGGCCGCTGACGGTGAACTAACGGGAAGCATCGGCGGCGGCGTGATGGAGGTTAACCTTGTCGAACGATGCCGCAAGCTCCTGTCGGAACCGGGAGCGGTAGCTACCGGGTTTCACAAACCGCAGCTCATCGAACAAGTCCACCAAAAGAACGCGCCAAACTCCAGCGGAATTATCTGTTCGGGAAAGCAGACGGTCATTATCAAACGACTCGCTTCTTCCGACTCTGACACGGTCAACTCCATCGTCAATGGGCTTCACCAACCAAAGCCAATGGCATTCGAAATTTCAAATTTGAAATTTCAGATCATTGAAAATACAACTGATTCCTCTCCGCATTATTTCCAAAGAACCCAAGAAATGGATTTTGTCTATCAGGAACAACTTGGCCGAATAAAAGAGCTTTTCATTATCGGCGGCGGCCACTGTGCATTGGCGTTGTCCGAACTGATGTCGAAGCTCAATTTTCACATCACGATCTTCGATGACCGCCGTGAACTGAACACGCTCGAGAAGAACCGCTTTGCCGACAAGATCGAGCTGATCGAAAGCTATGAAAATATCGGAGCGTTGATACCAACGGGCCCAGACATCTATGTCGTCGTTATGACGATCGGGTATGCCACGGACGAGATCGCCATACGCAGCCTTTTGGACATGGAGTTCAAATACCTCGGCGTGCTCGGAAGCAAAGCAAAAATGAAAGTGCTCCTAAGAACACTGGAAAACGAGGGCCTGCCCGCCGACAGACTTTCCCGGATCCACACCCCTATCGGCCTGCCGATAAATTCGCACACACCCGAAGAGATCGCTGTTTCGATCGCGGCCGAGATCATTTCCGTCAAGAACGCCTCCTAGAATAAGACACCGCTTCAAGCCGTTCTCACCTATCACCTATCATCTATCACCTATTCCGAACACCGGGGAACAAAATCCGCCCACCGGTGTCTAACTATTTGAACGGTTGGCACCGGACATTGAAATGGAGGATTTTTGAAAATGTTTGACAAGATGATCGTTTCCGACGCAAACAGCGTCGA
>JBGTJP010000096.1:0-5542 GCA_041745075.1 Pyrinomonadaceae bacterium
GCTGCTCGCTTACCAGCAAGTTCCGAGTGTGCTGGAGTACATCATTGTCGAACAGGAAAAAATACATATCGAACTGCATCGCCGCCAGCCAAATGGAAGCTGGATCACCTATTTCTACAATAAAAGCGATCGTGACGTGGACATAGATTTTGAGTCCGTCGGGCTGAAAACAAACCTCGATGATATCTACAGCCGCGTTGATTTCTCCAAAAAACCTGACGAGATCGAAGGCTGAAACGGTCAAAGCGGTTACCTGTTTATTGACTTTCCAGGCTGACTTTGCTGAGACTTAAACCAAACCCCATCAAAATAAAAAACACCATTGCGACTTCCTGATCGCCGAGGTTGTAATGGACCAGGCCGCTTGTGAAAAATCCGAGCATGCCGCCAAGGCAGCCGAGCAGAACGCCGCGCTCAGGCAAACCGCGGAACTCAGTAGAAGTACCATCCGCATTGCCCGGCGACAGGCTGCGTCGAAGCCCCCGCCAAAGCGTTCGCGCGTAAATCGCCAAAACCGCCAGCCATAGCAGCAACGCGGGCAGGCCGCGTTCGGCCAGAAGCTGTATCGGCGTCGAGTGAAAATGTCCCATCGGCTGCCACCCGTTATCGAATAATTTCCACTCCCGCCAGTGTTTCTGGATCGAGTCCATCCCAACTCCAACGACCAAATGCCGCGGACTCTCACTCCAAAGCCGGACGCCGTCACGCCAAATCATTTGGCGATACTGTGCGGAAAGATCATTCGGGTCCCCGGCACCGCGGCTCTGCTGCAAAATGAACAGCCCGATAACCGCGACGGGGATGCCAACCGTAAGTGCCGTTATCAGCCATTTACGGCTAGCCCCAAACAAGAAGATCAGAAGTCCTGAGGCCATCAACCCAAGCTGCGAAGCACGCGTAGCGGTCAACAAGAGTGCGAGACACGTTCCGCCAAATGAAATTAAAAGTGCGGCAAAAGCGAGACGAGACCGTTGCGTTGAAGACTCAAGGCTCACTACACTTCGCCCTGAAAAAAATCCCGCCACCAGCAACCCGAGCACCAGCGACGCGATCAATTGCAGCACCTCGGCGTACGTCGTGTAATGCCCGTAAAACCCGCTCGACCGCCAGTTGTGCGTGCGTCCCCAGCTTGCGGCACCAAGCTTGTCGATTGCGGTCGTTCCTTGCAGCAGATCGGCGCGTTTGACGGTGACGGTAACGCTGTAATCCAAACGATAGGCCTTGACCTCGCTTGCCTCGGCTTGTTCGATGGCGGCCACCGCCGCATCCGGATCGCTCACCTTTTTCCCATTAACTTCGTATAGTGCGTCGCCATCCATCAGCGTCGCCTTTGCCAGCGGACTGTCCGCGCGCACACCGTGGACCGCAATTCCCCGTCCGAGCGCCCGTTGAACCGGCGTCCAAACGACATTTACCATGCACGATAAGATCAGAATGAAAACGGCGAAATAGACCGCCCGCAAATTTCGTAGGTTGTAAATAACAAAATAGACGATCAGAAATAAAGCGGTTCCGCGAAGCCGGTCGAGCGAGACAGCTGGTTCATAGGAAAGAAACGAGGTGACGACCGACCACAAAAAAAACGCCCACAACGCCCAATCCAGCGGGCCGAGCCTGAGTTGCACGCGAGGGAGAAAAAACAGACGGACGACCCAAATGAACATTCCGGTTATCCATGCCGTTTGCGTGGCCGCGATCGAATGCGGCGCGGTAGCGAGCATCAGGATGAGAAATGCAAAAGCGGCGCGCTCCAGCCAGGCAACCACGGCCGTGTGGTTCCCGATGCCCGCCAACTCGTCCATCCGCTCGAAAAACTTCCGCATAAATGCGAACATTGTAACAGTTATCGAACGAGCTAAGACTTTTGCGAGCCGGCCTTTTTATGGAAGAAACCTTGCAGACGGACCTTTCGGTCACCGCCGAGATCAAGCTTTTTTACGATCTTTATGTACCTGAAACGGCGACGGCCGAGGCTCCGCTGCTGATCGCCGTTCACGGTTATGGAGCGCACAAACGCTACATGATGCGCGAGGCCCGTGCGGTTGCACCGGATGGTTGGGTGATCGCCTCCATCCAGGCTCCGCATCAGCATTTCCGCAAAAAGGATGACGGCTACCGCATTGGTTTTGGCTGGCTAACCGACCACATGCCGCAGGAGTCCGTCGCGCTTCACCACAAATTTGTGCTCGATGTAATTGAGAAGCTTGATAACGACGGGCTGATCGACCGCACGCAAATTTATCTTTACGGCTTCTCGCAGGCCTGCGCACTAAACTTCCGCTTCGCGTTCACTCACCCCAAAGTCGCCGCCGGAATAATAGGCGTCTGCGGCGGAATTCCGGGCGATCTAGATTCCAATCCCATTTACCGCCCCTTCGATGCACAAACTCTTTATCTTTATGGCGATGACGATGAATTCTACACTCAGGAAAAGTTCAGGGAGTTCGATGAAAAGCTCCGCGGCCGCCTGCCGGATTATCGATCAAAACAGTACACGGCAAAACACGAAATAACCGACGAAATGCGGGCCGATATCCGTAAGTTTCTGGGGCAGGCTTAGATTTAGAAAACACGGGCAAGCTCACATTCTGGCTTGCCCGCTCTCTTCGACAGCAATTTACTCTTCCTCCGCCATCCGCTTCCCGCCTTTTGGCGAATAGTTGATACGGCGCATTTCCTGAATACGGTCCCGCGAAATATTGCCTTCAACGATCTCGTATCCAAGCAAAGCAAACACTCTGTTCTTTATAAACAGCGGCCTTGCATTGCCGTACCAATCGACGCAGGACGCGCGGCAGCCGTCATTTGTCGAAGAGTTCCTTGCTTCCATTTCCCCGATCTCGTCAAACGAGAGCGATTCGTTCCGCAGAAACAGAATGGCTGCCGAACCTTCGACCAGGTGACGATAGCCGGCACGTCCCTCGCGGGCGATCGGCAAACCGAGCAGGCCCGAATCCCTGCCGTCGGCCTTGTAAAAAAAGCCGTGGCTGCGAAGCTCGCCTTGCGAAGCGTTCTTGCGGGCATAGCTCTCTTTGACCTCGGGCGTTTGGCCCAAACGGATGGGTGAAAAATAAAGGTCGCTTCCGTTGGTCCCGACGACGACCGCGTCCTTGCCCATCTGCTCAATGCGATCAACACCGTGCTTCAGCGACAGGTTATTCACGTCCCCGTTGGCCCAATTGACCGCGTACAGATTTGCCGCATCCTTCTTCTCGGGCCGTCCCCAACCGCTTCCTGTTCCATACAGAAGATAGTCACCGACAAAGCGGTTCTGGAAAGTATAGCCCCCCGGCTTCGGCAATTCCTGATAGCGATAGCGTGGTGCGTCAAGGCTGCCGTCCGAAAAACTGTCAACCGGCATGCGAAACAGGGCAACATCGCCGGCGGCAAACTCCGAGCCCCACATCTGCTCACCGTAACCGTCCGAGCGGACAAGCACGTTCAAATGCTGGTCGCCGCTTTCAAGAAATGAGAATTGATCGACGGGCGCTCCCGTAACGCCAACGGCGCTCGGTGCGGTGCCGTCAAGTGGCATTTTGTACAGCATCGAGGCCGACTTGGATCTGCCGCCGGCGTAATTCCAGTCCGTCGTCCAGACATAGACCGAACTTGGCGAAACATAAAACACGCGTCCCGGCGCACCCAGCGTCCCGGTCGCCGTACAGGAAAAGTCGCGGCTTGCCAGGTCACAGACCGTTACCGTGTGCAGGGCCATGCTGTCGTTCGATTCGACCGGCCGCTCGGCGCGGTATATGTTCGTCGCCGGAATTATCCGCTCGAACTCCTTGTCCGTCGCACCCTTGTGCCATTTGCGGACTGCCGGGAAGCGCTCCATCGGGTCGCCCCCGTAATAGCCCAGGTACATCGGCGTATAGAAGATCAGCTTGCTGCCGATCAAACGGCTGGCGTAATTTCGCGAAGAGTAATAATCGTTCGAACGCAGGTGGTAGGTCGAGCGGTAATCAAGCCCGCCAAGCTCGTCTATATCAAACAGATTGACCTCGGTCCCGCCGCGTCCGTAACTGTAACCGATCACAACGACGGTGTTGCCTGAGACAAGCATCTCGTCATACCAGTCGCTTTGCGGATTTACGCCCGGTGCAAACGCATCGACGGCATCGACAGGTTTTAGCGAATTATCGCCGATCTTTACGGTAAACAAACGGCCGCGTCGCAGGATGACAAGGTGATCGCCGTGCAGCTTCACGATGCCGCCTTCGTCCACACCGGCGTGTTGATTGTTGGTTACCGAATCCTCTTCTTTTGCATCTTTACTTGCGGCTGATGGCGACGCCGACAGGCTGCTTTCGTTCGCCGATGAATCCGATTTCGCCGCCCGCAGTTGGCGGTCGCGCTTATTCCTTTCCTGCCATGCTCGAAAATAGTCCTTCAGTTCCTGTTCCGATCGGAACGCCCGCATCGCCTTTTTTGGCTTGGTCATCTCAGCCCCTGCCGGGTCAAGTTCGGCGTTCGCCTCCGTGATCGTTCCGTTAAATCTTGTGTTCGAGAAAATAAGTACAGAGGCCGCTATCATTAGCAGTGCGGCCAATATCGAAAGTGTTTTTTTCATGTCCTTTTTTGCTCCGTTCGGGATTTGTGATCGCGCGGCCTGTCTGCCGCACATAACTCTTGATAAGCCTTGAACGGGCAAAGCGGAACCAACTTGCAGGGTTTTGATTATTTGGCTCAGATCCCGGGTGGATCGAGATTCCGAAACCAAGGAATAAGAGGATAAGAGGAAAAAGAAATAGCAGCGGGGAGCAATTATCGGTCAGACTTTGGCTTTCTGACCTCAACCCGGCCGTTAAGCGAGGAGGGCAGAGTCACTATTGGTTTCTCATTTCCCGCGGCGTCCCTTACCATTTCAACAGTAATATTTTCCGGCTGCACACCCACAAACAGCGAACCCGGCCCATAAAGCACCACGGTTGCTTTAGATTTCGCATCTCCCTTGACGGGCACTGAAAAGGTTCTTTCCACGCGTTTTTCACCGATGCGGAACGAAACGTCAACGAGCGTTTCAAGCAGGACCGCCTTCGGGTTTGAAACATTGACCGACACCTGGCGGGCAGTGAAGTCAGCATTTTTATTGGTTAGGTCGATCTTATCGGTGGTTACCGATGAAAGTGACTTGATAAGATTTGCCGGGCCGCGGACGCGGACTTTGGCGGGCGTGGCAACGGGAGTTCCGTATATTTCGAAACCATCCTGCAACTGCCCTTCAATCACGGCATTCACGGCGATCTCCTTCTCCTCGACCGGTTCAAGCTTTACTGCTATCCGCCTCGGTTGGATTTCGTCCAGTTTTATTCCCGTCGGCAGCGAGACCGAAACATTATCCGGCGACAATTGGATCACGCGGTCGCCCGGCTGAACATCCGTAAGGTCCAACGAAACTATAAGGTCGTTCTTATTTATCTGGTCGATCTTGCGTTTGTCGCCGCTGATGACGATATCCACCTCCTGGACCGGAGTGTTCGAGACATCGATATTGTTCGAAAGCCGAAGCGTCAATGGGATCCCGCTCATACGCTGAATGGTC
>JBGTJP010000097.1:0-14951 GCA_041745075.1 Pyrinomonadaceae bacterium
GCAGCACCGTCGGACATTTGCGACGAGTTACCGGCTGTAACAGTACCCTTCGCATGAAAAACGGCTCGCAATTTCGCAAGTCCGTCGAGCGACGTATCAGTACGCGGGCCTTCGTCGGTTTCAAAAACTACTTCCTTTCGCCGGACGCGGCCTTTCTCGTCGAACTCATCGACGCTGATCGTCATCGGCACGATCTCGTCTTTGAACTTACCTTCTTTGATCGCGGCAATCGCCTTCTGGTGCGAGCCGTATGAGAATTCATCGGCCTGTTCGCGGGTGATCTCGTATTTCTTTGCAAGATTCTCGGCGGTCAACCCCATGTTCAGATAATAGTTGGGATAGGTGTCGGCAAGGCTCGGGCTCGGCCGAAACGTGTTGCCGCCCATCGGGATCGCGGTCATCGATTCGAGCCCGCCCGCAACGATCGCTTCCGCACCGCCGACCTGAATTCGCTCAGCCGCGAGTGCGATAGTCTGCAAACCCGACGAGCAATAACGGTTGACCGTCATCGCGGACGATTCGACCGGAAGCCCCGCCAATATCGCCGAGGTCCGGGCGACGTTCATCCCTTGCGACGCTTCGGGAAACGCACAACCCATTATAACGTCGTCGATCAGCGACGCATCCACGCCCGCTCTCGCGACCGCTTCCTTGATCGCGACCGCTCCCATCTCATCCGAACGCGTGTTCTTCAACGTGCCCTTCGGCGCCTTTCCCACAGCCGTACGCACGGCAGATACGATAACTGCTTCTTTCATATTCTGTTACTCACTTACTTGAAAATTGGTAATACTCACAGACAGGTCATCATCTGCCCAGCCCTTCTTTTGATCAAGAATGATTGAAACCGGAAAACCGTACCTGTCGTCATAGACGACGTCGAGAATGTCTGGTTTCTGTTTTGCTTGGGTTTCGATAAATGCGAAGATCTCATCAACCGTGCTCAGCTTCAAACTTTTGTAACTATCAACCCAATGCTTATTTTTATTTGGCTCCGCCGCTTCTATAGATACAAATTTTGAATTTCGCACCTCTATCACGGCTGGTAAAAATGGCTTAATAAACCCGGTGGCATCGATATCTATCGAGTAATCTCTAATATTTGAGCTGAGCCACCTCGCACGATTGGTTTCAAATAGAGTCACATCGAAACCATGAGTACTCTTAACATCTTCCTGGATTACATTTAAATTTTGCGGGGGCGTAGAGTCACCACATCCTAATATGGAAAAAGCGATCAGAAATCCGGTAAATTTTAGAGCGGAATTAGTCATATAACATTCTCCACTTTAATCCGCCGCGACCGTAGTAGGGAGCGACACTTCTGCCCTTCGCTTTATCGTCTTCAACATCTCCATCCGTATCAATCCACTGAACGGTTGAACGAACGTCCAATAAAACCCGAAACATCTGCGGCTGCTATCGTCCAGGCATTTGATCCGCGTTTCGGTCGTCAGGCGCGTCGCCTTTCCATCGGCCGCGTCGGTATCGATAGAAAAATTCCAAGCAGCTTTCGCATAACCGCTTTTGTCGAACGCCTTGAAGTTCTCCGCGTTCACATCCTGAAGATCGCCCCACGGTGTCCAAAATTTTCCTGCCAGGCCGATAAGCAATTCGCTCGCGGGCCGTTCGCCGAGAATCTGGAACTTTGAGTAGCTCAGATTCCGAAGCGTCAATGCGTCTGCCGACATTCCCCGCAGCGTCAACAGCGTTCGCACGATCCACGATTCACCAAAATTCGCATCTTGAGCCGCCTCGTAAACTGTCGCGGCATCGGCATGGATCGTTATCGAATGCTTTTCTTCAAAATCGTATTCCGGCAAAAATTCGTCGATCATCATTTCAATATCTCGATCTTTTTCAAAACGCGGTTCACGTCCAACATTCTGGCTGTTCCCTCGCCACCGCTTGTTGCTCCGGAGGCGAACCAAGCATACTTTGCGTGCGAAAGCTGGTATTTCCGTATCGCTTCTTCGGTCTCGCCCAGTGCATCGCCCCACGATTCGTAGAATGCGGCTTTCTGTATCAGAAGATCGCCGTATGGATCCGGCATGCTCGTCGCTTCAAGCATTAACGGTTCCGCCTCCGCAAAACGGCCTTCGTTAATCAGCAACCGCCAGTCCGTCATATCGCGATCTCAACTTCAACGACTTCTAACGAACGCAAAACGACTGGATCGATCTCGACCAAAAACCCGCGCTTGCCGCCGTTAATATAGATTCGATCAATATCGAATATAGTTCGCTCAACGTAAGTCGGCATTTTCGTCTTCGTTCCAAATGGCGACGTTCCGCCGACAAGATAGCCTGTCAATTTCGTTGCCTTTTCCGGCGTAACGGGCTCGATCGACTTTACGGCAAGATGCCTCGCTAGCGACTTCGTCGAAACTTCTTTATCGCCATGCATCAGCACGATCAGCGGCTTCTTTTCGTTCGTTTCAAACACCAGGGTCTTTACGACTGCGTGTACCTCAACACCCAACTGCCTTGCCGATTCCTTCGCCCCACCTTTTTCGACGTATTCGTAAAGATGCCGAACGAACCCGACCTTTTTTTCTCTTAAATATCGAACGGCCTGTGTTATCGGGACTTCCAATTTCATCGGTTACCGCCGTTTCCTAAATTAAATAATTGGTAATTTAACAATTAGTAATTACTAATTAGTGAGCGCTAAAGTTTGACCTCAAAGTATCGAAAACATGACGTAGTGTGGTCGTTTACCATTCCGGTGGCCTGCATAAATGCATACATTATTGTCGAACCGACGAAATTGAAGCCGCGTTTTTTCAGGTCTTTTGACAGCGCATCAGAGATCTCGGTTTTCGCCGGCACATCGACCATCTCTTCACGTTTTCCTTCGATCGGCTTGCTGCCAACAAACGACCAAATGTACTTGTCAAAAGTGCCGAATTCTTTTTGAACGACCAGAAAAGCTTTTGCGTTTTGAACTGCCGATGCGATCTTCAACCGGTTCCGGATAATGCCTTCGTCGAGCAGCAGTTTCGCGCATTTCACATCACTGTACTTCGCAACTTTGGTCGGGTCGAAATTGTCGAACGCCTCGCGATAGTTGTCACGCTTTCTCAATATCGTGTCCCACGACAAACCAGCCTGTGCTCCTTCCAAAATGAGAAATTCAAACAAATCCTGGTCGTCATGCAACGGCACGCCCCATTCGGTGTCGTGATACGGAATATTCAGATCGTTCGATGCCCAGTTACAGCGTTTCATCGTGTCGCCCAGATTCGTCATTAGTAAGATCTGAATCAATTCGGAAATTCGTTCGCGTCCATCACGCGTTTCGCCTGGCGAATATGGCGTTTTGAATGTTCGACAAGGACGGTCAGAGCATCATCAAATTTATAAGTGAATACTGATAGGAATGGCGAGGTAACGACGGTCTTTTCCAGATCGACACCCGAACACGCCTCGACCTTTTTATTGACTTCAGAAATCTGCTCAGCGAACTTCGCGACAATGCCTGCCTCAATCTCGCTCGGCGGGACGATCGCTTTCGACGGCGCCTTTGCTTTTTTGGAATCTTCGGAAACCGCATTTATCAAAAACCGTCCACCCATGCCCGTAAACGGTGACCAGGTTTCCCAAAACGAATTCTTACGATTGCCTGAGGCAATCTTGTCGAATTCTGGATCAAATTCTCGATTCGTCTTGATGATGTGATCAAGACACTGCCCAACGCTCCAGCTTTTTTCCGCCGGTTTCCAGTTGAGCTGTGCGTCCGATAGCGAACCGAATGTTGCGTTCACATCATCGGCGATCGCGGTCATTGCGGCAGTCACTTCTTCGGTTCTTTCATTCATCGACTTCCTCCGAGTTTGGAGTTCCAGCTTAAGCTGGCCTTGACCGGAAAGCCAGCTAAAGCTGGAACTCCAAACTAATTTCGCAACGGCTTTCCGGTTTTCAGCATTGCCGCAATGCGATCTTGCGTCTTTCGTTCACCGCATAGCGAGACGAATGCTTCGCGTTCAAGATCGAGCAGATACTGCTCAGAGACATAAGCCGAATGGTTCATATCGCCGCCGCTCATTACCTTCGCGAGCTTGGTGCCGATCAGCTGATCGTGATCGGAAATGAAGCCGCCTTGTTTCATCATGTGCAGGGCAAGCTTCATCGCGGCCTGACCGGCATCGCCCATCACATAGATATCTTCACGCTGGACGGGCTGAACATAACCCGATGCAGAAAGATTTAAAACTTCCTGCTTCGCGTCCGCGATCAGCCGATCGCCGTTCATCGAGATGGAATCGACATTGCGGAAAAAGCCCCACGCTTTTCCTTCCTGAGCCGAGGTGGCGACCTTGCCCATTCCGATCATCTCAAACGTCTTTTTCAAGAACACGAGCGGATCGGTATCAGGAACGGCCTTCGCGGCGTCCATCGCACGCATCGTCATTTCTTTGGTGCCGCCGCCCGCAGGAATTACACCTACGCCGACCTCGACCAACCCAATATATGTTTCACCCGCCGCACGTACTCGGTCGCCATGTATCGCGATCTCGCAACCGCCGCCTAGTGTCAATCCGTACGGAGCTGTTACGACCGGCTTAGCCGAATATCGCAGCCGCATTACCGCTTGCTGAAGAGCATGGACCATCATATTGATGTCGTCCCATTCTTCTTCTTGTGCGGCCAGCAGGAGCATCATAATATTAGCTCCGGCCGAGAAATTTCCGCCCTGATTTCCGATGACCAAGCCGTTGAAATTTCGTCCGACTTCATCGATTGCAAAGTTCATCATCGGAACAGTGTCACCGCCGATCGAGTTCATTTTAGAATGAAATTCAAGACACGCAACCCCGTCGCCTATGTCGATCAGAGAAGCTCCCGGATTCGACTTGATCACGCCAGTGCGTTCCTTAATGTCCTTAAGGATCATCACGCCCGGCCGTGCAGGCATTGGTTTGTATTCGCCGGCGATCAATTCGTAAAACGAATGATGGCCGCCTTCGTTCTTGTAAAAGCTTGTCGCGCCGGACACCAGCATTTTCTCGACGCTTGCCGGAATCGCCTGGCCTTCTTTGCGCATTCGCTCGACTGATTCGACGACGCCGATCGCATCCCACGCCTCAAACACGCCGATCTCCCAGCCAAAGCCCCATTTGATAGCGTTGTCGATCTCAACGATCGTGTCAGCGATCTCAGGAATGCGGTTGGCCGCGTAACGAGACACACGCGAGGTCGTTTTCCATAGAAATTCACCAACTCGATCGTCGCCCCAAACTAGCGTTTTCACTCGCTTCGCTCTATCCTCTATGGATTTTGCGGAATCGAGCGAAGGAAATTTTGATTTGACCTGCGGCTTGTATTCGAAAGTGTTCAGATCGAGTTCCAGAATGACCCGCTTTCCTTCGGCGTCGTTGGATTTCTTGAAAAATCCGCCTTTCGTTTTATCACCCAGAAGTTGCTTATCAAGAAGCGTCTGGATCAATTCGGGCAGCACGAAAACGTCGCGGTCTTCATCGTCAGGTACGGCAGGAAACAAATTATTAGTGACGTGTGCTGTAACATCGAGCCCGACCAGATCCGAGGTGCGAAAAGTTGCAGATGAGGCATGGCCGATCGCTTTACCGGTCATTTGATCGACCTCAGTCGGCGTGAAACCCATCGCGATCATTTCGTGGATCGTCGCCATCATCCCAAACACACCGATTCGGTTCGCGATAAAATTCGGGCGATCCTTCGCAGACACAACTCCTTTGCCAAGACGTTGATCAAGAAAACCGGAAACTTTACAGGCGACCTCGCCACTTGTTTTTGAGCCGGGAATGACTTCGACGAGCTTCATGTAGCGCGGCGGATTGAAAAAGTGAATACCGACAAAGTGGGCTTTGAAGTCGTCCGAGAACGGCTCGGCGATCGAATCGATAGGGATGCCGCTCGTATTTGACGCAATCACCGCTCCCGGTTTTCGATGCTTTTCGACCTCAGCGTAAAGCTTGTGCTTTATCTCAAGATTTTCGACAACGGCTTCGATCACAAGATCGCAATCCTTTATCTTAGCGAGGTCGTCAGTAAAATTGCCGGTCGCGATCAACTTAGCATTGTCACCTAACATGAAAGGTGCTGGCTTCAACTTTTTCGCAGCTTCGAAAAGCGAATTAACGAGCCTGTTGCGAACCGCTGATGATTCGAGCGAAAGTCCTTTAGCGGCCTCTGTTTCAGTGAGCTCGGTAGGTGCAATATCAAGCAGCAGCACCGGAATTCCGGCGTTGGCCAAGTGTGCGGCAATGCCCGCTCCCATAGTTCCGGCCCCGAGAACGGCGGCTTTGCCTATCACCAATTTTGATTCAACGGTTTCGGGGGCTGCGTGTTCTGCGGCGGCGGCATTTCCGGTCTGTGTCATCTATCGATTTCCTCTGCGAATAATGGATTTTGAATCTATAAGAGTATAACTGAATGAACGTTCATTCAGCAAGTTTGATCTGTTCTCAACTGTAAAGTTGTTGACAGAATCTCCGTTTCATCGGATACTTTTTTCACAAATTCAGGCGCTGGTCAATTGTTCGTCTAAAATAGCGATCAAGAAAGATCGGCCACTTTCCCCAATATTTTGTATCGATCTGGAGACTAACAATGAATCGAATTCTATTTCTCGCACTCTCATTATTTCTTTTCGCCGGTTACTCGTTCGCTCAGACACCGGCGTCCACCGGTACAACAGACGCCACGGCGGCAAAGCCAAAGCGTGTTGTTTTTCGCGCGACCAAGGCTCAGATCACTGAGGCTCAGACAAAATTAAAATCTGCAAACGAATATGGCGGTGAAGCCGACGGGAAAATGAACGCGGATTTTCGAACGTCGGTCAAGGCATATCAAGCATCGAACGGCCTCACTAAGTCCGGTGCGCTTAACCGTGCAACACTTGAAAAAATGGGCATCGAGTTGACTGATGCACAGAAAGAGATACCGATACCGGAAAGTAGTTACGCGAAGTCGAAAGAAGATAAGCCCAAGACCGAGAAAGCTTCAGCCGCTTCTTCCGACAAACCAAAACGCGGCCCGGTATTCCGAGCAACGAAAGATCAGATCAACGAGGCTCAGCGAAAATTGAAGGCTGGAAATATGTATGCCGGTGAAGAGATCGGCAAGCTCGATGATGCGACCCGCGAAGGCCTTAAGAAATATCAAGAAGCTAACGGCTTAAAAGTAACCGGCACGCTCAATCAAGTAACACTTGAAAAAATGGGTATCGAGCTGACCGACAAACAGAAAGAAAACGCAGCCGCAGCAGAAGCAAATAAATAGCTTCGCGTTTCCCCGTTGGGTTCTTTGCGGTCTTGGCTTCCTGGCGGGAGAATTTTTTCCTGCAATGCTGCCAGGATCGCAAAGTATAGACATTGTGATCAGACGATTATGCGCATTTTATTCACATTCGCCTTTGTTCTTTTGTGTTTCGCAACACCTTTTTTCGCGCAATCCGATAAAGAGGTTGCCGGTGTCGAAAGATCGATCTTAGTCGTTATGAACGCACAGGCAACCGATTGGAATCGGGGTGACCTTGAGGGCTTCATGAAAGGCTACTGGAATTCCGAAAAGCTGGTCTTTGTTGGTTCAAACGTAACGCGAGGCTGGCAGCCAACGCTGGACAATTACAAGCGTTCGTATCCGAACAGAGAAAAAATGGGCAAGCTTACGTTCTCCGATCTCGAGATCACAGTGCTTTCAAAAGATGCGGCTGTCGTGCTCGGCAGTTGGGCTCTCGAACGTGCCGGGGATGCTCCTAAGGGAAAATTCACGCTGATCTTCCGCAAGTTCAAGGAAGGCTGGCGCATCGTCCACGACCACACAACGTGATCCGGTTCATGGAACGCTACTTGCATCTTCTACTTCCGTTGTTCTGAAATCGGACACGGGAGTTTTTATGCATCACAACAAAAGAGAATCGATTGAAAAGTTACGAGAATTGATAACGGGCATTGATTTCTGCATGCTTACGACCATCGACGAGGGCCATCTGCGCAGCCGTCCGATGTCGACACAGGAATTTGAGTTCGATGGCGACCTTTGGTTTTTTACGAGCGACAATACGCACAAAATGTCTGAGATCGCGAAAGACGCGCGGGTAAACGTCGCGTACTCAAAGCCGTCTGACGACCAGTACGTCTCTGTTTCGGGACGGGCCGAGATGGTGAAAGATAGAGCGAAGATCGAAGAGCTGTGGAGCCCGATCTTAAAGGCGTGGTTTCCGGAGGGGCTTGACGATCCTCATCTTTGCCTAATGAAGGTGTCCGTAGAACAGGCGGAATATTGGGATACGCCGTCGGGCAAGATCGTTCAATTGATCGGTTTCGTCAAAGCATTGGCGACCGGTCAGGATGCCGGCTACGGCGAAAACGAAAAGATCACGTTTTAATCATCGTTGGATTTTACGGACAGTTGATGGATAATGGGTTCAAATCCGTTATCCATTTTTCTTTGGAGAGAACAATGAAAATCTTTTTGTCTGCTTTTTTTGCTATTGGTCTATTCTGTTTCGTGGCTTCCGCACAGCCTTACACAATTCAGCAGTATCTAAATATCAAATCAGCTGGCGGTGCGACTCTTTCGCCGGACGCGAAGCAGATGGCGTACACAACGAACGTTACCGGCACGTCACAGATCTGGGTCGTCGATCTTCCGAAAGGCACGCCAAAGCAGCTCACGTATTATGACGACAACATCGGATTTGTCCGTTGGCTGCCCGATGGAAGCGGCTTGATCTTCGGGAAAGCTCGCGGCGGCGATGAGAACACACAATTCTACTGGATGAAACCCGATGGAAGTGATGTTAAGGAACTGACTAACGATCCAAAGGTTCGGCACAACTTTGCGGGCGTTTCGAAGGACGGCAAGAAGATATATTACGCTTCGAATAAGCGCGACCGAACATTCTTTGATGTTTATTCAATGAACCTTGCGACCCTGGCCGAGACGATGCTCTATCAATACGATGGCAACATAAACATCGCCGCTGTTAACGACGCCGGGACAAAGTTTGTCTTGTCGCGAAGCGGTATCGAAAAGTCTCTGGATAACGATCTATACATTGTCGATGTCGCGACAAAGACGGAAACGCATCTTACACCGCACACCGACGCCTCAGAATGGGGCAGCGTTGAGTTCCTTGCCGACAGCATCGTTTACACAACGAACGACAAACGCGAGTTCGAAGGCCTCGCACAAATGCGGAAAAAGAATGCTGCTGGTGACGATTGGATCGAGGCGAACCGTGAGGTCAAGATCATCGACGATCAGCAATGGGACATCGGCGGCGTCACTATTTCCGATGATGGTTCGCTGATGGCTTACACAGTTAACCGAGATGGATTTTCTGAAATGTATCTTCGAAAGATTACGACCGGCGGGAAACCGTTGATCTCGACCGTCGCCGCAAAAGCCGAACAGGTAAAACTGCCAGCCCAGGGCATCGCGGGCGGCGTGACGTTCTCAAACGACGGAACAAAGATGACCTTCAGCTTTTCTTCATCGAAACACAACGGCGATATCTGGCTTTATGATCTCAATCTGAAAAGATTGACCCAAGTGACCAAGAGCGACCGGGCAGGGATTGACCCACAATCTTTCATCGCACCCGAACTGGTCAAGTTCAAGAGTTTTGATGGACGGGAGATTCCGGCGTGGTATTACAATAAGCCGACGCTTGCCCCGCCCGGAGGAACGTCAACAAAGCCCGTTATCGTCTCCGTCCACGGCGGTCCCGAAGTCCAATCGCGTCCTGGGTTCAATCCGCTGTTTCAATATTATCTGTCGCGCGGTTATGCCGTTCTCGATCCGAATGTTCGAGGCTCGACCGGATATGGAAAGACTTATACGCATCTTGACGACGTAGAGAAACGTGAGGATTCGGTAAAAGACCTCGCCGCCGCGCACGAGTGGCTCATTAAAAGTGGCGGTGCGAACCCTAAACGCATTGCCGTTATAGGCGGCAGCTACGGCGGTTATATGACGATGGCGGCGGTCACGCTTTATCCCGATCTTTGGGCCGCGGCGGTAAACACGGTCGGCATCGTTAATTGGGAAACATTCCTCAAGAACACGTCGGGCTATCGACGCCGACAGCGTGAGGTCGAATATGGAATGCTCGATAAAAACATCGACTTTCTGCGAGCGATTTCGCCGATGAAAAAAATTGACAAGATCAAAGCTCCGCTCTTTGTTATTCACGGAAAAAACGATCCGCGAGTTCCCTACACCGAAGCCGAACAGGTCGTGAAAGCCCTGAAAGATCGCAAGGCGGTCGTTGAATATAAGCTCTACGACGACGAAGGCCACGGCATTTCAAAACTAAAAAACCGGCTGGACCTTTACCCGCTCGTCGCCGATTTTCTTGATAAATATATGAAGTAATTTGTGGCTTACTTTTCCGAGACCGAAACCCTGTTTCCATTCGCATTCGAATCGCGGGCGGCGTCTAGGACTCTTAGAACTTTGACGCCGTCTTCGAACGTTGCAGCATTTTCTATCGTCCGATCTCCGTTTAGAATTCCTTCGACGATCTTCGGGGCAAACGCCATGAAGCCACTCGGGAAGCCTGATTCGAAAACGCCCTCGATGCTTGGCGGAAACTCTACATCGATCGCCGTCATTGCCGTTTCGCCGCGTTTTGCAATGTGAACATCACCCCGATGCCCCACGCGAAGCCAGCCTTCGGTACCAACAAATTCTATTTCGTTCGAATATTCCGGTCCCTCGATCATTGAGACCGAAATAAGCCCGGTCGCGTCCGTCGTCAAAGCGGAATCGGCAAACCGTACCATCATATTCGCCTCGTCATCAGCCGTCACTTCACGCATTTCGCCTTTGTCGGGCCTCTGTTTTATGTGTGTCTGAAGCTGGCAGAAAACGCTGCTGATGTCCGTTTCAAGAAACCAGTTGAACGAATCTATAACGTGGGAATTTATCGCCCCGAGAGCTCCGCCGCCGGCCGCAATGTCCGACCACCAATCCCATTCCGTGCTCGGATCGCCGCGATGCGGAGCACGAAAATTGTACTTTACGTGAACGACCTTGCCGATAGCGCCCTCATGCAGCATAGCTTTTGCTTTAATACGGCCGGGCAGGTAGCGTAGTTCGTGATCGATCAATGTCAGGACGCCTACCGAATTCGCGGCGTTCGTCATTTCTTCCGCTTCGGCGACGCTCATCGCCATCGGCTTTTCCGCCAGAATATGCTTTCCGTTCTCGAGCGCGAAGAGCACCATTTCGCGATGCATTATTGGCGGGGTAGTGATACAGACAAGATCGACTTCGGGATGGGTCGCCGTCTCTCGCCAATCGCCGGAAAAATGCTCGATACCGAACTCTGCGGCCGCGGCCTTCGCGTTCTCTATGGAACCGCTGGACACTGAAACTAATCGTGCATTTCTACATGCGGCAAATACCGGCATCTGCACTCTACGGGCAAAACCCGTCCCAATAAATCCGATACCGACTTTGTCTTTCATACACTCGATTCAAACAAATTCACACGCAAAATAAAAACGCCGGGCAAACAACCCGACGACGAAAAACATTTAACTTTTTCATGTTCTAATCCACACCCATTTCAAAACTCGGGGCGGTTGAGGCGTTGCGCTTTCCGCCATAGCGAAGAAAATATTCATAACGCTCGCGGTCGGCCTTGTCCATGTCAATTATCTCGGCGCCGATCAAAAACCGTTCGGTTGAGAGATGAATCCCGACCTTTTCATACCTTCGGCCAATAACTCGCATCTTGACCTTTCCGCCTGGCAGATCGATTTCGGCGTTCAACGTTCGATCCTGACCAACCAGGTAATTTTCACGAACGCGGATCGCGGAAACAATAAAACCGACGCCTGTCGAACTAATGTCCAAGGTCTCGCCGGCTATAAAAAGTTTTTCGTGTGGTGCGGCTAAGCGACCGGTCGAATGGAGCGTTTCAAACGTGATCTTGATCGGCAGATTGTGAACTTTTCGCGCGGAATGAGAACGTTCAACCAGCGTGCCTCTCAGCTTGTTTATAATATCTCTGATCATTTATCGTTCCCGGCTTATCAACCCTTGGATGGGTGATCAAAAAACGATCGGGCAAAGCCCTCAGCAATTCTTACGGATGTGTCCGCTTAAAGTTCACTTCGTCAGCGGCTTTCCACCGTTATCACGTCCGCTTACGACCGGCATTCCTTTATCTTTCGGAACAAGGATGTATGAATTAATACCTGTCTTCTTGTATTCGGCCGGCGTTGCAGTTCCGTAATAACCCGTTCCCCCGTCGGTAAGCACGACCGCATAGTTGTATCCGGTCGATGCGGATGTCCCCACGTCCTCTGGAAGAATTTCCAGTTCCACGAGCTTCAATATCTCACCGTATTTTCCGCCGTTCTGGATCGAATGGACGATCTGAGCCTTGGCGATTCGTTCGAGCATTTCTTTAGCGTCTTCTTGATGAGATTCGATCTTGAGCGAACGAAAATAATTTTTTCCTTCTTTCTTGATCAGTTCTTCGGCTACCTCGTCCACAGTTTGAATTATCCAGAATTCTCCAATCTTTTTCAGGGTGATCTTTTGCGGTTCAAACTTATCTTCGTCATTCGGAAGATTTGCAGTAACCGTGGCGAGTTCTCCACTAATGATCTCGCCAGTGATCTGGATCTTTTCCGGGACACGTTTTGCTACCGCTTCAAAATCGACAGAAAATTCTTTCAGTTCGTCGTCCGAAAGCCCTTCGATCGCCGGGCGAAGGTTCGTCAAATAGATCGCTTCACGGACTCGTTTTTCCCTAAGTTTCGTATAGAAAGCTCGAACCGTATCGGCTGGACCGTTTTCCTTGGTCTCGATGGTCGAACCCTTTATGCCGGAATCTGTAGAATTCTGAACAGCATTTGCCGGATTTTTCGCTACGGGCGAAACCTCTGAAGCCACCGCCGAGCAACCGTTAAACACGACACTTCCGATGGCGAATAACGCCATGAAGACATATCTAGCTACAAGCGAATGTGATCGCAAAACTTTACCCCTTAGCTACGTGTTTTTCGATGACCGAATCAAGGCTCTTGCCCAGGAAAATGAGAGATTGCACCCTCTACCGCATGCCGGGAGCAAAAAAGGAAAAGGACACGCGAACCGTAGTATAGCGTGTCCTGTGGAAAAAATAAAACAAAATCTTACATTTGTTTAACTTTAAATGTCATCCGCGTGCTTATCGTTGCCAAAGATCTTGTCGCGGCCAACAAAATAGAGGAACAGTGCGATCGCGATGAACGGAACATAAGCGAGAAGGTCAGACCACTCGCCTGCAAAGAAAGGATTTGAAGCTGTGGAAATCTCGATAAAAAAGTTAACGATGTTCCCAAAGTAAACAGCCGAAAGAGCGATCAGAATTCCGGCCAAAGCTGCTCCTGCGATGTAGCCCGAGGCCAGAAGTACGCCCGAACTCTTATCCGTTTCGGCTATAAATTCTTCCTCGGTCAGTTCCTTATCGGCAAATTTCTTCTTGAGGTATTTATCGACACCCCAGCGGACGAGTCCGCCAAAAAATATCGGCGAAGATGCTGATATCGGCAGATACAATCCGACGGCAAATGCGAGCGACGATATGCCGCAGAGTTCCAACGTCAAAGCGATCATTACGCCGAGTATCACAAGTCCCCACGGCAATTGTTGGCTCAAGATGCCTTCGATGATGTAGCTCATCAGCGTGGCCTTCGGTGCCCGATATTTTTCGACCTGCTGCATTATCGGCTCGCCGTTCGCGTCCACGCCGGTCTGCACCTCTTTGATCGTGCCGTTAATGCCCGGATCGACAAAATACGAAGGCCTGCCCTGCATTCCGACCAGATAACGCCCGACCGGCCCGACCGAAGCATCTTTGTTATGCCAGACGCGGTATGTCTGCGGGTCTTTCGTGCCGATGTAGCCGCCCGGCTTTTCGCCCATCAGCTCGCCGCCTTCGCGAACAAGCTGCTGTTCCGGCACCTGGAAATTCGCCGCGAACGTGGTCGGGGCGACCGGCTGATAGACCGCCGACGCACTGTTCAATTGAATAAGGATCGGTCCGAGGAGTAATGCCGAAGAAAGCGCTCCGATAAGGATCGCAGTCTGCTGCTTCCACGGCGTGCCGCCGACCCAGAAACCGGTTTTCAGATCTTGCGAGGTGGTGCCGCCGTTCGATGCGGCGATACAAACGATCCCGCCGACGCTCAATGCCGTAACAAAATACGGATCGGGAGCGGTCCAGCCAAGTAACAGAAAGGCGAGCGACGTGAAAAGCAGCGTCGCGACGGTCATTCCCGATATCGGATTCGACGACGAGCCGATCTCGCCGGTCAGCCGCGACGATACCGTGACGAACAGGAAGCCGAGAATGATGATCAGGATGGCCCCGAGAATGTTCATCTTCAGCGACGGCATCAGCGTAATGACCACGACAAGGCCAAGAATTCCGATCACGACCCATTTGAACGAGATATCCTGCTCGGTCCGCGGGAGAACGCCTTCGGTTCCGGCGGCCTTGTCGGCCCGTTTGGCTTGAAAATCCGAGATGCTGCCTCGAATCCCGTTCCAAATGGTCGGCAGCGAGCGTATCAGCGAAATGATACCGCCAGCGGTAACCGCACCGGCTCCGATGTACAAAATATATTCGCTCTGGATGCTGCCCGAGCCTTCGATCGGCATGTCCCTGATCAGCTTCGTCGCCGGAGCGAGCGGTTCGGCGAGCGTTTCGCCAAAGAATCGGATCATCGGGATCAAAACCCAATAGGCCATCGCGCCGCCGGCGAACATTATCCCGGCGATCTTCGGCCCGATGATGTAACCGACGCCCAAGAGTGCCGGATTGTTCTCCATCGAGAAGCTTCCGCCCTTGAACGGCGCCTCAAATTCCTTGGTCGGGTATTCCTTCCAGCCGCTAAAGACGCTCATTATCGCCTTGTAAATGAAGCCGATTCCGAAGCCGGCCGCGATTATCATGCC
>JBGTJP010000098.1:0-41756 GCA_041745075.1 Pyrinomonadaceae bacterium
CGGCAACATCGTCCAGGCAATGGTCGCCTATGCGGAAGGCAGGTTTGGCCAGACAAAATTAAGCCTGAACGACGTTGACCGCATCATCGCCATCGGAAGCGACCGAATGATGAACGGCGTCCGCGAAGCCCGCCATGGTGCATTGAAGCCATTTCTTAAACCAGAACACGTGGCTATCGGCTCGATCAATTCACCCATGCAGTGCATGATGAAGGAGGTCTGCGCCCAATGCCTGCAGCGCCACGTCAATCCACACACCGGCGAGGAATTCTTCGTATTCTCCTGCTTCAACCAGGACCAGCACCTCGATTTCGTCGATTTCAAGAATTTGAATGAACGCCTCCGTGCAAACAGCATCCAGGAAAAGCTGACAAACATGTGGCTCGACATGGCTTTCGGGCGCGACGAGTTTAAGAAGCTTTATGGCGAAACGCGGCCGGAAACCGATCTTTTGTAACAGGTGTGCGGCGAAAGCCGAGGAAACGAGGCATCGTAACATCAACTGATTGATGCTTTGATGTTGTAAATTCCCTTCTCAAACTGTACAATTGCTTTGTTATGAGAACTACCCTAACAATTGACGACGACGTCGTGTTTTACCTTAAGAAGGTCCAGGAAGATGAGCCGTCAAAGTCTTTTAAGCAGATTGTCAACGAGGCCCTTCGCCGCGGACTGGACGGTTCTCACTCCAAAACCGAAAAGAAGCCGTTCAAGGTAAAGGCGTTTAAACTGGGTCTCCGAGAAGGGTTGAGCTACGACAATATCGAGGAATTGCTTGACATAGCGGAGGGGCCGGATCGTCGATGATATTGCCCGATGTCAATATGCTGCTCTATGCGTACGACGAAAACAGCAAATTCCACATTGCTGCAAAAGAATGGCTTGAAAACGTATTGTTGGAGGAAGAAGTTTTCTTTTCATGGCATACGATCACCGGCTTTTTGCGAATCGCGACCAATCCGCGGATATTATTAAATCCAGTACCGCTTGCCGATGCCGTAGAAACCGTCAACTCCTGGCTGGAACGGGAAAATACACACCTTGTGTTTTTGGAAAAAAAGAATTGGCCGCTGTTTGCAAAGATGCTCATAGACGGACAGGCCAACGCCAACCTTGTAATGGACGCTCATCTCGCCGCAATGGCCGCGTCGTGCGGTGCAACATTAGCCACAACCGACCGCGACTTTTCCAGGTTTAAGACGGTTCAGGTGATCGACCCCATCTCCGAAAAATAAATATTTCTTGTCGAGATTTTGCTTAGATGTGATATCTCAAATCTCCAGGCTCACGGCTGATATTCACCACTTGCAACCCAGCCGAGTCCGCCACACCAACAGACAATTCGATCATCTCCAAAATTCCGTTTATCGTTCGTCGGTTCTCGCCCACTGCCGCCACAGGAGCGGCAATCCAGCGCGTCGGCGGGACGTGTTGGCGCCAATTTGCTGAGTTCCGCGTAACGCCGTGATCCCTGGAAAAGAGCCATACGACAAATTCTCGGGTCTTCTTCGGACTTAATCTCAAATGGCGGGCCTTCGTTAAAATCAACAAACACTATTATCTCGCATGGACGAATGCCGTAAAATCCCGACCAATCGTACATCAGCGGCAAGATTCGGGTCTCGGCAACTACTTTTCTTAAATCAATCGGTTCTTCGAATTTGTACACGTAAGGCTCACTGTCGGGGTCGGAAATGATCTTGTCAATGAGATTATTTATCGTTTCGATCATCTCAATATTACCGACGGCCCTGGATCAAAAAGATCGGTATTGATAAAGAATTTGCAATGCTAAGGGACGTAGGAACACACTCCTGCGGATTCCCGGTAATCACTGCACAAGGTAATTAGAAACCGTCCAATTGCCGTCTTTTTCCTGCGTGAAACTTATGAACTCGACGCCCGAACGATTCTCGAATTCACTTTGAAAGCGAAAAGCCGCCCCTGAAATACCAGGTTTTCCGGGCAATGAACGGGTGGTTGTTGTCGCGATCAAGTTTCTCGATCTCAATTTACCAAGGTTTTCATTTGCGGCCGTACAATATTCTACCCACTGGTTCTCCTTGATCGCTTCGCGCGATATCGACGTTAGGGAGTTGTAACTTTCTTTGCATTTTTTTGCGCCCCAAACGCCGAGCCAATCCTCTGCAACCTTCGTGACGGGCTCAATAAACTTGTCGAAGTCTGTTGGTCGAGATTTGGGAACGAACTTCACCGACGTCAACAGCTTTTCAAACAAAGCCTTGTCCGCTTTCTTATAAAGAACTTTAGAAATATGCAGATCGACCCAATAGCCTTTGTCAACATATTGAGCGTACATGTCCTGCATTTTCAAAGGCCGTCCCTGAACCTCTGGACGGAAAAATTCGAAATAGCTAAAATCGCCAAAGTTCGACTTCGTAAGGCCTTCAAACTTTCCCCACGCGGGGTTGCCGGCGTTCAAAACAAAATCGCGACATTGCTCGCTTGTTTTACATTTTGCCGCGGGCTCTATGTAAAAAGATATATTCAACTCGGTCTTGCTCGGAAATAGCAAGAAATACGAACCGTCGGCTTTCGTGCCAACGTTCTTGATGTCGAGCATATCGCCTTCGATGACAACATCCCACGGAGCGCCGATCGCGGTAAGTCTGATCGAATCCGGAACACTTGGCTGCGGATAGATTGGCAACTGAAAGAAAAGAACCGTTAAAGTCAAAAAGGTCAGATGTTTCATATTCCTAATTAGAGAATATACGAGTGCTTTCGATTTGTCCCACGTTTTCACCCCGTCGGTTCTTGACCAGCATAGGAGAAAGCTCAGGCAAAGCATCTTCGAGCAAAATGCCAAGCTGTTTCAGAACCGCAACAGCGACGACCGGCCGGGCGCGTTTGTCGTCGCCGTCTTCTATCTTTAGGGCGATGCCGAGGCCGGTTGGATATTTTTCGTTCGGGAGCACGCCGCAGAGCCATACGCCGTCGGCTCCGACCTTTGAAATGATCTTCCCGTCAGCCGCCTGCATTAAAATTGTATCCAGCCGTTCACTGCCGCCGATGAGCTCGGGAAATTTTGTCATTGCGGCAACGATGCGGTGGGCGGCGGAGCGGGTCGTGTCGTCGAAAGTCGGCGGCGGAACGATCAGGTTCAGAAACGAACGGGCCATCGGGAAAAGCGGCATCGCGTAATTCGGAGCGGCGCACCCGTCAATGGCGAGGGCGATAGAATCCTCCGGAACCTCGGCAAACTGAGCAACGGCCTTCACGATCGCCTGCTGTACGGGATGGTCCAGTACTTCATAGACGGCAATGCCGGCGTCGATATACTTTGCAAAGGCGAGCATCGCGGCGTGTTTGCCCGAGCAGTTGTTGTGAAGCTGGTTCGGATATTCGCCGGCACGCATCATCCGCTCGGCCTCTTTTTCGTAGAAAGGCAAGTGCGCACCGCAGCGAAGATGAGATTCGGTCAGGCCAATGCGTTCGAGCATCAGCTCCGCAATGCGAACGTGACGTGCCTCACCGGAATGCGACGCGCATGCAAGTGCGATCTCTTCGTCCGAAAACCCAAAGGCATCGGCGGCCCCGCTGGTAATAAACGGCAACGCCTGAAACGGCTTTGCGGCTGAGCGAAGAAACGTCACGGTGCCCGGATCGCCAATGCTCAAAACCGTATCGCCGCCGCCGTCAAGCGCGATCAAATGTCCGCGATGGACCGATTCGACCGTTTCGCCGCGAACTACTTTTGCAAGTATTTTGCTTGGCATCAAAATTAGCGACTGCGTTTCGTGAGATTAACTTTCAACAAAATTGAAATTAGGATGATAACTATTTCGGTAGCGCTCCCTCATTTGCCTCCGCATGTTCAACCGCAAACAGAAAGTATTCTTCCACACTTTTCGACTTCACGAAAACAAAGACGAAAAAGAATGAAATTGCCACTCGTGCCAACAAGACCATTTTCGCTAAGAGCAGATTTACTCCATTTGGATTGGTCCAATTGTAGAGCACAATACCGTTGTAGATTCCAAACAAACCCATCAGAGCGAATTATAGCGAGACGACGTCCCACGTTAGCTCTTTTCCTGACTGACTCCAGAGTGAGAACCTGCAATAGTGCCGCAGCTAGTCCCATTCCAAAGACCATCCAACCTTCAAACCCGGACGCAAGCAACGTTGTCGTGGTCCCGTAAAGAATGAGCAGGTGCGCCAACAGTGTTATCAGAAGATATTCCAGCGAAAGATTAATTAGAATTGGGCGTGAATTCTCAGATAACATGTTTCGCATTAGAAACTAACCTCGTTTAGCCGACACCCGCGATCATCTCGCGGGCATTCTCTCTCGCGGCATCCGTGATCGTTTCGCCGGCCAGCATTCGGGCTATCTCTTCAATGCGCTCATTCGGTTCAAGTTCGCGAACCGATATGGTAGTTCGGTTCTTTGCCATCGATTTTTCGATAAGGAAATGCTTATCCGCCTTTGACGCGACCTGCGGTTGATGAGTTACGCACAAGACCTGTTGATTAGCGGCCAGGGCCTTGAGCTTAAGGCCGACAGCCTCGGCCACACGGCCGCCAATTCCCGCGTCGATCTCGTCAAAAACGGCGGTGGAGGCCGTTTCGGATGCGCCGGCGGTTGTTCTTAGGATCAGCATCAGCCGCGAAGCCTCGCCGCCGGACGCAACGCGGGCCAAAGGTTTTGGCTCTTCACCCGGATTTGCGGAAAAAAGGAAGTCAACCTTGTCGATGCCGCGGGCCGAAAACGCGTCAAAGTCTTCCGAGCCCAGCTCCTCGATCGATGGCGAATCTATCCTGACCGAAAAACGCGCCTTTTCCAAAGCCACCGCCTTCAAATTCAGTTCGACTTTTTTCTCAAATTTCGCCGCGGCTTTAGTGCGTTCCTCATGCAGCCGCCAGGCCGCTGCGACATATTTTTCGCGCAATGCTCCGAGTTCACGGCGCAGCTCTTTTTCGCGAAGTTCGCTTGTTTCGATCGTTTCAAGCCGCGATTCACAGTCTATTAAATGAGCAAGCACGGCTTCGATCGAGCCGCCGTATTTTCGCGTAAGCCTCGATATTTCCGCCAGCCGAAGCTCGATCTCCTCAAGCCGTTCGGGTGAAAATTCGAGGCGGCCGGTAAAATCGCGTGCTGTTATTGAAAGATCTTCGATAATGGCGGCGGCATCTTTGATCCCCTCGATGTATTCGCCGAATTTTGAATCGAATTGAGCAAGCTCTTCTATCTTTCGCGACGCTTTTTCCAGTGTGGCGGCGGTCGACTCGGGTGCGTCGTAAAGAAGATCGAACGCTTCGCGGCTTAGGCCTGAAAGTTTCTCAACATTGTTGAGCCTTAGTTTTTCTTCACCGAGGTGAGCGTCTTCGTCGGGCATCAGCCCGGCATTGTGTATCTCGTCGATTTGAAAACGCAGTACGTCAAGCAGCTGCAGTTTTTCGGCATCGCTTGTTCTGAGACGGAGGAGCTCTCCTTTAACTTCATTCCATTCCCGGTACGCCTCCGCTGTTTTCCTAAGTTCATTGGTGACTTTTGCAAACCCGTCGAGCAATTCAAGATGGCTCGACGGATCGAAAAGGGCGGTGTGCTCGCCCTGGCCGTGGATAGAGACGAGGTGCGCCCCGATCTGTTTCAAAACGCCCTGGGTCGCGATCTGGCCGTTTATGAAAACGCGGTTCTTGCCGGAAGCAGACAGTTCTCGTCGGACTATTATCTCGATCTGATCTCCTTCGTCCAGATCAATGCCCGATTCGTCGCATATCTGCCTGACCTGATCGTTCGCTGTCAGGGAAAAAAGTCCTTCGATCCGTGCCGATGATCTCCCCGACTTGATAAGGTCGGACGATACGCGGCCGCCGGTCAGTGTGCCAAGGCTGTCCACAACGATCGACTTGCCCGATCCAGTTTCACCGGTCAACAGGTTCAGCCCTTCGCCGAACTCGATCTCGATCTCGTCGATCAGTGCAATATTTTTGACCTTGAGATATTCAAGCATTGCCGCTGCGCATGAGTCCTCCGTCTATTTCTGTGGGACCACGCCTTCCCCTTTTACCCATTTGCCCAGCGAAAAGATCGCGTCCGGCGGATACGCCTTTTCAAGATCGGCCGCGGCCCAATCTATCTGGCGGTCCTTTTTGTAAAAAAGTATTTCCGCGAAATTTCCGACCGTCAGCGGCTGAAATCGGCCGACGGCGTAAAAACCGCTCGCATCGTATTCGCTCAAGCCCGAACCGGCGGAAAGATCGCCCAAACGCCGGATAATAGTCGGAGCGGCAAATGCGGCCCGCCGCCGTTCGATGTTCGCCCCGATATCCGCGATCAAAATGTCGTTCGGTTTTTCTATGTTCAATATCGACGCATTCCGGAAAATAAAGTACATCAGCCGCCCGGAACTGTTGTTCGGAAGCAGTTCGTATGCAATCGGGCTCACATTTCTTTCGCTGCCGTCCGCGAGCGACCTGATCGCCGTCGCAATCGCGATAAAGTTCATTTTGACGAGAAACATCTCCGAGCTGCCGTGGAGGGCACCGGTTTCAATGAGAATTACCGGCGTGCCCCACGCTGAGAAGTTGTCGCCAAATGCGGTTGCCGTGAATTCGTCGTCGTACCGGCCGATGTGCCCGGGAATATAGCCTTCGATCGACTGGATCATTGCCGAAACCAGTCGTTTGTTTCGTTCGTGGCCTTCACTCGTCGTTTGTGCCGCATCGCCGAAAACGACAAGGAATGAGATCGCGGCCTGTTTGCCGGCCGCACCCGCTGTCGTCAACCCGTTCTGATTGTGCAGATTAAATCCGATGGTCGGCTGCCATTCGTCGCGCAGCATTTTTAACAATCGGGCCTCGGGCGATTTTAGGGCGAGAGCGTCGCGATTTATGTCCAGGCCTTGCAGATTTCGGCGGATGTACGTTTCCGCACCGTCGGGATTTAACATCGGTACTATACGGATCGTCATCGTCGCCTCGATCTTTTTCACCCAATCTTTGTCGCGGTTTTTTTGGAGAATGGTGAAAAGATCGATCAGGGCCGACGTGGCGGTCGGCTCGTCGCCGTGCATTTGCGACCACAAAAATACCCTCAGCGGGCCCTTGCCGAATTCAGCCTGAAATATTTCGCGGTTAGCAACACTGCGGCCGGCCTCGCTGACCTTAATGCCGGTCTTCTTTAGTTCTTCGAGATAGGCTTTCAGGTCTTTATGCCGGACATTTGACGGAAGGATGTTCGAAACATGCTCTTTTTCCCAAATGTCGGCAAATTCGGCCGGGGTTTGTGCTGTCATGGTCAACGACAATGTTAATTGAAAAACGAGGGCAAAGATCGCAACGCGCATATATCTTTAAGATATACCGCATTTGCCGCTATCTTCAACTATTACAGATAGATATTGGTATGTAAAAACCGTTCGCAAGGGGCTATTTATTCCTAACGACCCGCAATACCTCCGCAACGCTCCATGCCTGGGCAAAGCAGCCACGCGGCGTGTGCGGCGGGTCGGCATCGAAGATCTCCGAGATCTGCCCGAGCCCCGCTTCCGACAGGTGCGATTCAAAACCGGAAAGGATCTCTTTTACGCGTTTTTCGGTTTTGGCGCCGCTGCCATTCACTTTTCGATACGCATCGACGAACGGCCCGATCAGCCAGCCCCAAACGGTCCCCTGATGATAGGCAGAGTCGCGATCGAACGGCGAACCCATGTAAACGGGACAATACCGCGTGTCGTCACGCGACAATGACCGTAAACCGACCGGTGTCAATAGCCCGCTTTCCACTTTTTCAACCACCTTTGCGGCCCGATCCGAATCGAGCATTGAATGTGTAAGCGACACGGCAAAGATCTGATTAGGCCGGATGGATTCATCCCGATCACCATTCTCAACAACGTCGTAAAGACACTGCTCGGATTCATTCCAAAACGCGCCGTTGAAACTAAGTTTACTCAGGCCGGCCATCGCCCGATACCTGGCCTCGTCCTTTGTGTCGCCGAATTCGGCGGCCAGATCGGCCATGATGAGCAACGCGTTGTACCAGAGGGCCTGGATCTCGACCGCTTTGCCCGTTCGCGGCGTTATGACAAGATCGCCGATCTTTGCGTCCATCCACGTCAACTGCACATCAGGTGAGCCGGCATAAAGCAGGCCGTCCGTGTCCACGTGAATGTTGTACCGAGTTCCGTGAAGGTGCCAGGCGACAATATCCGCGAGCTTTGTATAAAGGTTCTTTCGGACGAATTTAAAGTCGCCGGTCTTTTCAACGTAGGCACGAATTGCCTCAAAGTACCAGAGAGTGGCATCGACGGTATTGTACTCGGCCTCGTCGCCGGCATCGGGAAAGCGGTTCGGCAGCATTCCGTCCGAGATGTGTTCGGAAAACTCAAGGAGGATGTTCCGGGCGATCTCGTTGCGGCCCGTTGCAAGTGTAAGACCGCTCAAAGCGATCATCGTATCGCGGCCCCAGTCCGAAAACCAGGGGTATCCGGCTATCACGGTCTGCCCGGAGCCGCGTTCAACTATGAACTGATCGGCGGCGAGTACGAGCTGCTTTTCAAAATCTGTTGTTGCACCCGCCTTTTTTATCAAAGCCTTGCGCCGCTTTATTTCGGCGCTTTCGCTGGCGGCGTGGTCGAGATCAGGTTTTGCTTCGGTCGCCGCCGATATGAACGCCGGTCCATTCGCCAGGTCAAACGCGATCTCGAACGGCTGGAAAAGGTCCTCGGTAAAATCGAAACCGCGTTCCTTTTCTATCGCGTATTCAAAGTTATTGTACCAATAGCCCGTGTCGGTCACCTCCGAGCCGTTGTGGCTAAGATGAAGTACCGGGGCCTCACCGGTTGGCTGGATCGAGATCGTTTGGCCTTCGACCGAATAACTGAATCGAACCGAATCCGATTCGTGTTGTAGGGCGTGATAATCCACAAAGGAAACAAGCGGCTTTACGGTCAGCCGGACGCCCTCCGCGGCTCCGGCCAAAATCCGCCAACTGCAAATGGTCCTGTTCTCGCCGTGGACCATAAACAGACGCTTTTCGATCACGAGCTCATCGATCTCGTATGTCCAGATAGGAAAAGGATCAAGCCGAAACTCCTTTAACAAACGGTATCCCTGAGGGCTGACAACTCCCGTGAACTGATCGGATGAGAGATCGACCTTTCGGCCGTTACGTTCGATAACCTCCTCAAACTTCGAAAGCACCGTAATGCGGCCGAGCGGCGGTTTGGTGGCCGCGGTAAGCAGCCCGTGATAACGTCGCGTATTCGCGCCCGAGATCGTACCGCACGCAAAACCGCCAATGCCGTTTGTCTCAAGCCATTCACGGCTGGACGCGGCGTCAAAATCATTGCAGATGTCACGATCGAATTTGATCATCGTTCACCATTATTGCTCCTGCCCGATGGAATATTCCAGATTTGAAATATGTGACCGCCCGGGTCAATTCAGAATACCGAGATAAAGTTGTTCCGTCTCAGTTACCATCCGGTCGAGTGAGAATCGCGTCGCGGCGATTGCCGATTCTTCTTCGGCCAGGGCCGTTCGTTTGTCCGGATCGGCAAGGAGTTCGCATACCCTCTCAGCCAGCCTTACGGGATCGTTGACCGGGACGCGCACCGAACGGTCGCCGAGCAACTCTCTGGCGCCGTCGGTGTCCGTTGTGACCACCGCAGTTCCGCAGGCCATTGCTTCGAGGATCGCCATTCCAAAACTCTCGCTGTGCGAGGCGGAGACGAAAATGTCCAGGGCGGCAAACAGCGGCCTTGTGTCCTCGACCCAATCAAGCCAGAGAAAACGTTCCTCCAATCCGAAAACCTTGACCAGCCGTTTCAGGTCGCGGCGGAACTTCTTATCCAGCGTGTTGTCCCTGCCGATAACGGCAAACCGGACGTTAGGACAGGTTTTGGCGATCTCATTTGCCGCCAGCACAAATTCGCGATGGCCCTTTAAAGGAACCAGTTCACCGACCGTGCCCACTAGAAGGTCCTCATCGGGCACGCCATGCATCCCGCGAAATAAATTTCTCAGTCCGGCCCGCTCAAGCTCTTCCATCGGCCTGGAATTTATCCCGTTCGTGATGACCTCGATCTTTTGCGGCGGGAACACATTCCGCAACCCGCGTCCGACGCCGGAGGAAACGGCTATCGCCTTTGAGAGATTTTTTAGTGCAAACCGGTTGAAGGGTTTCAACGGAAAAAGCACATGTCGCGTAAGAACGAACTTTGCGTTCCGCGCCAAAGAGCACGCGATGCTGACGGGAATGTAGTCGCGCGCGACATGAGCGTGAAGTATCTCGATGCCGTTCTCGCGGGCAAACCCCGCCATCCGGCTGGCGCTCAATATGCCAAAAGAATTCCTGATCGAAACGTGATAAATGTTTTCGGGCGGCAGAAAACCAAGCCGCGCCTGCCAAACGTTCGTCGGCCGCAGGGCGGCAAAAACCTCGTGGCCCCGTTCCGAGAGGCCCCGGCAAAGATCGACAAAATGTCGCTCGCCGCCACCATACGTCCGCGATGAAGAGATCTGCAGGATGCGCATTGCGGTTTGATTTTAACTCGAATATGCGTTCCGTCAACATACCGCTCTTTCACGGCACTCGGTTATGTCCGGTATTTACTCATTTCAAGAAGAGGCTGCGGGCGAATCGACGCCGGGTCGCGGGCCGTGGATCTCTCTGACCTTTACAAAAAAAGGGGCCCTTATCTTCATAAGAACCCCATCGGTCATATCCCTATTGGGAGGAGTTAGTTAAAGAAGTAGCGAACTCCGAGCTGAATTCTGTAAACGTCACCGGTTCCTGAGGTCGGTTGGAAGGAGCTGGAGATCAGACTTGTACCGATGTTACGAAGCCGGTACAAGGCCCTTCCCTGAGAATCGGCGCCGCGGGCAATAAGCGGCTGATTCGAAACAAACCTTTCGCCGACACCCCAGTTCTTGTTGAGCAGATTTCCAAAATTCAAAATATCCATTCTGAACTGGAGTTTATGCTGGGCTCCGAGGAATTTGGCAAACACGTCCTGCGAAACGTTGAAGTCAACATTGGTCGTGAAAGGCAGAAAGGCCGCGCCGCGTTGCGCATATTCACCCCTGTGCCTGGACAGGTACGGGTCCTGTGCAATGAAGGCGTCCCACGCCGCAGCCTGCTGTGCGGCCGTGAACGTAACCCCGCTGGACGTAAACTGCTCAAAATTCATCTCCGAGATGTCCCGGTGAATATAGACCAGATCGTTACTCGTACCGCCGTCGCCATTGAGGTCGCCGCTGAAGGTGTAGCTCGTGTTTCCACCGGTCCTCGTTTCCCAGAATGCGGAAACGGTTGTGGCACCGAACTTAAAATACTCCTTGCGGTAGGTGGCGGCCCCAAAAATACGGTGTTTCGGGGTGGCAACGCTGAACGCAACGCCCGGGTTATTCGGGTTACCGGAATGCTGGTTGTTATTCCAGGATCCAAAGGCAATGGAGCCTGGATCGACCGTATTACGGCCTTCGCCATAGCTGTAGGCCGCCTTTGCGTAAAGGCCTTTGGAATACTGCTTTTCAAGCGTGAAGGCCAGATTCTTAGCTGTGCCCACATCCTGATTTTTTAGTACCACCGCGCTTGAAATAAAGCTGTTGATCCGGTTGCCAGCGGCCCACCGCGGGCGGTTATCGGCTCCTACGAAAGAAGTACTCGGGTCGGACAGGTTCGCGTTTATGTAATAGACGCCATTTATGTCCCTCGAATGCAGAAATTCAACCCCCGCAACGAAACCAAGCGGCAATCTGTAATCCACGCCGATGCTTGAACGCCAGAGCTGCGGAAATTTGAAGGTGGGGTCCGAGAGGGCAAGTTCATAAGATGAAGCCGGTGCTCCGGTGACAACGGCCGGTTTATAATGATTCGGGTCGGGGTGAAACGGTCTGGTTGTCGTATTATCCCTTTGCTCAAAACCGGTGAGCACGCCGTTGCCGCCGATCTGGTTCGAGATCCAGACGTATGCGGGCCGGCCGGAGAAAAAGCCCGAGCCGCCGCGGATCTGCAGCTTGCCCTGCAGCGGCGCCCAGTTAAAGCCAACTCTCGGCGACCAAAGAATATTCGCGTCGGGAAGCTTTTCGGTGCTGTACTTGACGGTCGCTCCAGCCTCGTCTCTAAACGAAAGCCCGTCAACCTGCGGATTGGCAAACCCGGTCTCACCGAAAAAGGGAACATCCGCACGCAAGCCAAATGTCAACGAAAAATTGTCCCTGATCTTCCATACATCCTGGCCATAAAATCCTGGATACACGACCTCAAGCGGCTGGATCGGTTTTTCCAGGCCGGGTATGTTGGACCATCGCACCTGGAATCGCCGCAGCGTGATTGGCGATGTCGTCCGGTTCGGATTTGCAAGAAAGCCGTTCGCGTCCGCGTAAAAATCAGAGAGCGAATTGTAAACATACGCGCTCTGCGAACCGGGGAAGAAGACGTTTTCTGATTCATACCGCTCAAAGCTAACACCGGCCGTGATCGTATGGGAGCCGCGATAGAAGGTCAGGTTGTCCTGGATCTGAAATGAGTTGTACCGCAGTTCGTTATTGGGTGTAAAAGGCTCCGATCCAAACGTCGTATAAGTGGATCCGCCCTCAAGGATGTCCACCAACGGAAAAAGTGTATCGAGGGCCCCACGGCTTTCATCCTGCTTGGTATAGCCAACGATCATGCTGTTAGCAACGCTGCTCCCGTTCGTCCACGACCACTCGCCGACCATCGAACGAATGTTTTCGAGGATCTGGTAATTGGAGTTCTGAAAGTTCAATCCGAACAGATTGGAACGCCGGGTGCCGAAGCCAAGCGAAGAGGAGTTTGACACCAAAACGTCGGTGCTTGAATCCAGATGCAGGTAACGCAGGCTCAATCGGTTCCTCTGGTTGATATTGTAGTCAACTCTGGCAAGAAGTTTCTTGGCCGGCGTGGCGAAGTCATAGCCTTGGTACCCGCCTGTCTGATATCCGAAATTGTTAGCCAGGTAGCTGCTTAGGGTATCAAGGTCTGAGCCCAGAACTCGTGTTACGCTGCCGCCCGAGGACTGGCCGGCTGTTCGGGCTACGAAAGTGGTGCCCGGGCTTGTCAGGCTTTCATCCTCGTAATTTACGAAAAAGAATAGTTTGTCTCGTCCGGAGATGAACATCGGACCGTTGTGTTCGCCAAAATTGAAGAAGGGCAGCGGGCCGCCGAAGGTAAAACCGTAGGTTCGAAAACTGAACGCTCCGGGATCAAACGTATTGTCGCCCGCCTCTTTACCCACGAAACTGGGGTTACGCCAGATATAATATGCCGAACCGGCGTATTTGTTCGCACCGCTTTTCGTTACGACATTAACGTCCGCTCCGACAAAATTACCGTGCCGAACGTCATACGGAGCCACGTTCACCTGCAACTCCTCAACGGCGGCAAGCGAAATGGGCGAAACGCCAGTTCGCTGCCCTGGCTCGCCTGCAAGGCCGAACGAGTTGTTGAAATACGAACCGTCTACCGTGATATTGTTCAGGCGATTGTCCTGTCCAGCGTAAGATCCGTTGCCGCCGTATTGCGGCGTTAGCTTGGTGAAGTCGGTGAGTTGACGCCCAATGGTGGGTAATCTGGTAATGACTTCGTTAGAGATGTTGGTGGAAGCTCCGGTTCTGGCCTCGCTAAAGCTGTCGTCGCTTTGAACGTTCACTTCAACGTCGATCGCAAGGTCCATGTTAAAGTCGACGGTCGCCGTAGTTCCCAGGCTGAGCTGTATGTTTTCTCGGGTCTGGGTATTAAACCCGGGATTAACTGCCTTAACAACATACGGTCCGCCGACGCGCAATAACGGAAGCGTATATCGGCCGGAGTCATTCGAAATGGCGGTGTATTTTGATCCTGTCGGCAGATGCTCGGCCTCGATGGTTACCCCGGGCAAAGGGCTGCCTTGCTTATCGGTGATGCGGCCGGCTATTTCGGACGTTGTAACCTGCCCAATTCCCACCGCCGCAAAAGCCGTCAGGATCGCAGCAAGCATTACGGATGATCGAATATTCACGAACTTAAACATCTGTTTCTTTACCTCGCTAGTGTAATTTTGATTGAAATATAACTGTTTCGTTCCCGACAATTTCGGATAATTTGGATTTTCTTTGCGCATTTTGGATTTGCCCGCGAACAAAAACCGTCCATTAAAAGTTAGGACAACCGGATCTGATTCGTGCCGTTAAATCTCAAGCCTTGTGTTTGCAATGTTTGGCATTCACACACAAAGGCCACCTTACTTGTGTACTGAAAAGCGTCGCGAAAAGAAATAGCTGAACACTTATTATGCACGCAATTCGAGTTCCGCAAAAACCGTAAAGCCTGTTTTCCCGAATGACTAAATATATCTTGAGAAAGTTACGGCAAAGTTAAATCCAAAACGCTTTTTGGGGCGAATATCGGGTAGAAGAGAAGATTAGGTGAGCCCCTTTGTCAAAAGCAGGCCCGAGCCCGCAGATCGGGGGGACAGTGAGTAGCCTTATTTATTGTAATGATAAGACTTACTGCGGCACATCACCGCACAAGAATTGAAACTTGACTTTTTTGTAAGATTGGAGTAATTTTTAGTCGCTCTGAAGGCTGTTTGAAAATAAGGACGCGTTCAGGACGTGTATGGGGTACGAAAAAGGGGGAAATAATATGGCACAGATAGAATACGCAACGGCGTCGTATAAAACGCCATTACATCATCGAATATTGGCGCATATGCCTGTAGTAGCAAGCTGGGTTGACGAGGAAAGCGGTGAGACGATCAAAGTCGAGGGAACGACCGAGAATATTGGCGAATCGAGCGCACTGGTTAATCTGGACGTACTTCCGCCCGTGGGAAGTGAGGTGAAATTGCGGATCTTTGAAGAAAAAAGGACCGTTATCGAGGTTGCAACACAGGTTATTCGCGTGGAGCGTGACCCGAGCAAACCGCTGGCCGCACTTTCGATCCTGGATAATTTCAAGAAATGGAAGAATACGGCAATGACGGCGGCTCAAAACTGGGTCACACGGCATTGGCAGCTTAATTACGAAGAAGAATGGGTAAATTAACCCTGGCACTTTGTGTTACAACATCTGAAAAAGCGGAGAAATTCTCCGCTTTTTTCAGTTTGCACCGCGTTAAAAGCCAACGAATGCCGTCTGAGGGGCATCATTTTACCGGATGAAAAAGTTATTGTTCTTACCTCTTTTTGCCGTTATTGCATTGACCGGGTTTGCCCAGGATAAGCCCGTCGCGCAATCGGAATACGTCCGAATGCTTTATTCGATCAAAGGGTCGACAGGCATCGATTCTATTGTCGACGCCGTTAGACGGCGTGGAATCAACTTTCCGCTTACGGACGGCCTGCGCGGCCTCACCCGGTCAAAAAGCCGGAACAACGAAGATCTGAAAAGGGCCCTCGAAGAAGCCGAACGTCGCAGGCTGAATCCCGAAAGTACGAAACTTCCCGCACCTGCCGTGTCTGCTTCGATTCTTGAAAAAACCACGGCAAATACCCGCGCTTTACTCGACGATATGCCTGATTTTGTCGTCAAGCAGTTGATCACGCGCTCAGAGGCTTACGCCGGCACGGGCAACTGGCGGCCCTATGACAATTTGATCATTGCCGTTAGTTACAGCACTGAAAAAGGCGAACAATATAAGGTCTTGTCCAAAAACGGCGCGCCGGTAAATTCTGAGACGTCCAACAGCTATAACGGCCTTGACGGGGCGACCTCGGGCGGCGAGTTTGTCGAGGATCTTACAAAGATCTTCAAGCCGGACAGCAAAACGAGGTTTGAGGTAGAAAGCACCGATGTTATACGCGGAAGAAGCGCGGTTGTTTATCACTACGAGATCGAACTCGCGAACAATAAACATGGCGGCGTTGGCCTAAAAGGCCCGGTTTACAGCTCGTCGCCGGCCGGCGAAAAAGGCCGCATCTGGATCGACCGTGACAATTTTCGGGTTTTGCGGATCGAGTATCAGCTCACCGATATCGAGCCGAACTTTGCGGTCAAGGCGGTAACAAAATTTATCGACTACGACGAGGTCGAGATCGCCGGCGAGAAATATCTACTGCCCGTTCTTTCCGATTTCCGCGGTACGGTCGAAAACTCCGGGAAAAGGTTCGAACAACGGAATGTCATCCGTTTTAGGAATTATCAGAAATACGGAACCGAAGTAAGGATACTTGATGAGGATACCGAGCCGGCGGTGGACGAGAAACCTTAACGGCAAAAATCACGGCCTGGAGAGTTTGCCCGTAAACGCCGTTCCCGAAATCTTTTTAGGAAAGTGAGAAGTAAGCCACCAAAGCGGGAACGATCAGCCACAAAAGCCCCTTGACAAGGAAAAAAACAAAGCCGGCCGCGCCGAAACGCTTGACCCATGTTTTTGCCGGACACTTCATTTTTCGCGGCTCTTCGTCCATACACATTATCTTAACCAAGATCGTTGCCGGTTTTCAAATCGGACAGGTATTAGATCGTATAATAAATGAGAAAACCCGAGCTTCAATTTACCGCTTTGCTGTTTTGCCTTATGCTTTTTTCAACGGCATTTGCACAGAGCGGCCCGCCAAAGGAAGCCAATAAACGAGAGGCCCATTTGATCGAACTCATCAAGCTCGACAACACTATAAAACTCGATGTTCGTTACGCCACGGACAATAATTTTGTCGGGCGCCAGGTTTACCCCGAAGCTCGGGCATTTCTGCAAAAGCCTGCCGCCAAGGCGTTGATCAGCGTGCACAAAAAGTTGAAAAAGCAGGGCCTTGGACTTGTGATCTTTGACGGTTATCGTCCGTGGTCGATCACGAAAATTTTTTGGGAAGTAACGCCCGAAGACAAACGAAAGTTCGTCGCCAACCCCGAAAAAGGCTCAAAACACAACCGCGGATGTGCCGTCGACCTGAGCATTTTTGACCTAAAAACCGGTGCCCTGCTGCCGATGCCGTCCGGCTACGACGAATTCACCGAACGGGCCTCGCCCACCTACACCGGAGCCACGGAAGAAGAAACCCGAAACCGCGAAATGCTTCGGAAACTAATGGAAGGCGCCGGCTTCACGGTCAACCCCAACGAATGGTGGCATTTTGATTACAAGAACTGGGAAGATTACGCGATCTACGACATCTCTTTCGACGAAGCGGCGAAAGGAACTAACGAATAATCGCGGTCCACTTAGAACAGATAAGGCGATCGTGGAACGAACATCGAAAATTGCGGACTTTTCGATGGAAAGTTTTGATACAAACGATTCCGCGGAGTGTTTCGCGACGTACGACGCGGCAGTACACCCCTAACGGTAATGGCTAGTTTGCCAAAACGAAGACCGGGGCCTGGTTATATTTTTGCTCGCTGGCACCGGTCAGCTTCTTAACGTCTTTCGTTTTGTAGTTCATAAGCATAATGTCGTAACGTCCCGTGGTTTCATCGTGGGTTTCGAATGCAAGCCACTCGCCGTCGGGACTCCAATCGTGCCAGCCTTCCTCCAGTTTGCTGTCAGTCAGTTTCCACTGCTTTTTCCCGTCAGGCGTGATCGCGTAAAGGCTCTGTTTGCCGGCCTGATTAGATTGAAATGTTATGAAGTTATACGTTGTGTTCCAGCGCGGCGGACCGGCTTTGTAGCCGTACTCTTTAGCCAGCGGATCATCGACAGGATATTTTGTAAGTTTTTTCCTGCCGCTGCCCTCAACGTCCATAACGTACATCTCTTCGATCTCGGTACGGTCGGTACGGTTCTTCTTGTAAACATAGACAATCTTTCTCCCATCGGGCGAAAAGATTGGATCGCGAAATGCGGCTTCCGGTTCGTTGGTTAGCTGGCGAAAGTGTCCGGTCTCGCGGTTCACAATAAACAATTGGTACCGAACACGCGTGTCCACCCGTCCGGCGACTATCAATTCCCGGCCGTTGCTCCGGCTGCCCATCCAGGAATCTTCGAGTTGGAGGTTCGTTACTTTTCTGAGATTGCCGCCGTCGATATCTGACTCGTACAGGAAATAGCATCGCTTGCAGGCGTCCCGGTCGCTGATAAACAAAAGCTTTCCGGGGATCGAATAATAGGTCCAGGCAACGTCCTTGTTGTTCGTGACGTTCTTACTGCCCGTGCCGTCGAAGTTCATCGTGTAAACCTCGTAATCGTCGGCCTTCTGGTCCTGAAGGACATTGAACGCGATCTTCCATGACGTGTTTTGTGCGGCGGTCGAGAAGACAAAAACTAGCAGTATGCCGATGGAAAGTAGTGACTTTTTCATAAAATGCCAACGCGAATTCTGTGTGCTAATATACCGATCATGTTATCAAAAGAAACACTCGATTTTCTCAAGAAACTCGAGAAGAATAATAACCGCGAATGGTTTACGTCGAACAGAAAACTGTTCGACGACGCGAACAATAATATTATCGCCCTGACCGATCTGCTGATCGGAAAGGTTGCTAAATTCGATCCGGCTGTCGCGGGGCTCGACCCGAAATCGTGCCTGTTCCGCATCTATCGCGATGTCCGCTTTTCAAAGGACAAAAGTCCCTACAAGACCAACCTCGGTGCATTCATCGCCCCAGGCGGCCGCAAGGCGATGTCGCCCGGTTACTATTTTCACGTCCAGCCGGGCATGCTTTTCGCGGCGGCCGGCAAGCATATGCCGGATTCCGGCGAGCAATTAAAGATCCGAAGGGCCATCGCCGCCAAAACAAAAGAGTTTCGCAAGATCGTCGAATCGAAAAAGTTCGCGGACCGCTTCGGCGAACTTCATGACGAAAGATTGAGCAGGCCTCCAAAAGGATTTTCCGCCGACCACGAAGCTGTCGAATACCTAAAGCTAAAATCGTTTACGGTAACGGAAACGTTTACGGCAAAAGACGCCGCCTCCGCTGATTATCCGAAAATGCTCGCCGATAGCTTTAAGGCTGCTTATCCGCTGATAACATTTTTGCGTGACGCTTTGCGGTGATCTCGTACAGAAGCCTGCACATGAGCCGGGCCTCAAAGTTGAATGTTACGCCCTTACTAACGTGCGGGCTTCCGCATCAGTGACAACGCGAATGCGATTCTTTCAAGGCAGCGGCGATGGCGCCGTCAAGCTGCTTTTCGTCGGTCAATACGAACATATGCGATATGCGCGGCATCGGGCCGGTCAACTTCGCCTTTTCGATCTTGTCATCAAACGGCCGGTCGCCCAGATCGAAGCCGATGCGAAGCTCCTTTGGCTTAATATTGATCGCCGCAAATTCGCGATTTTCAAGGATCGAAACATAGGTCTTTTTTGGAAGCACGCTCGAGTCAGGAAAGTTCTTCTTTACAAACCCAAGAAAGGCGTCGTACAAAGCACGCATATCCGCGGCCTTTGCGAATTGGGCTTCGAGCAGGTCGCCTGTGTCGGCGTAAACAGGCTTTCCGCCGTTCGCATTAAGCCCGGCTAATAGCGAGGCGTTCATATGGCCAAAACCGTTCTCTTCCTTCAGCCATTTGATAATGTCGTTCCGTTTTTTCGTGCCGGTCGTGTCAATTGCCGCAAGCCACGTCTTCAAGTCTTTTCCGGTTGATGACTTTAGCCCGTCGATAAATTCTTTTTCAATTTCACCCGATGTTTTCTGTGCCATTTGTGTCCTTGTACGACAGACTTTCCAGTCTGTCGGTCAACAGGCGGGAAAGCCTGTTGTACTTACCTCCAAACCCCCAAGATAAAACCGATCACCGCAAAATAGACAGCTATGTAGCCGCAGTTTATCAGCATATGTTTAAACGAACGCTGTTCGAACAGACTGATAATTACATACATCGCAATTGCCCAAAACGCCGCCAACAGGCCGGCCGCAATTCCCCATTGCCACGTTGTGCTTTGATCACCGAGAAAAAACGCCAGATTGTAAGAAGCAAGATAGGCAAGGACAAAGGTTAATCCAAACGTCTTGAGCGGATTCATCTGTTTGAGCTGTTCGTCGCTCAAGCCGGCCTCCCGCTGCCACGCCTTTGCAAACAGAAGCGGCGACCACCATAACCCGCCGATCACCAGACTCATCACGGCAGAGACAAATACGGCAAAGTGATTGATGTAAAAGTTTTCCATAACACCTGAAGCGTATCCGACGGCGGGCGGCTCAGTATTGGAAAAAATTTACCTATCCGACGGGGATATAGTTTTGATAGTTCTTGTGGATCTTTGCGTATTGCTCGGGAGTAAAGCCTGAGAAATGCTTAAAATCGTGTATAAAGTGGGCCTGATCGTAAAATCCGCAATCCTGTGAGATGGCGGCCCAATCGATGCTGTCCGCCGCGTCGATAGAGCGCACCGCTTTCTGAAATCGCATTATCTTCAAGAATGACTTCGGGGTGATCCCGATGTTCTTTCTGAACATTTCCGTAAAATGTTTCTGCGAATACCCGATCTTTTGATTCATCCGGGCGATGCTCGTGCGGTCGGGACGGTGCGTCATCTCAGAAATGGCAAAGTCGATACACGGATTTACATCGAGTGTTGCCGAGCAGAGATTCAGCAGAAATTCCTCGACAAGGCTGAAGCGAACCTTGATATCATCTGTTTCAAGAAGGCGGTACCTCAGTTTGCCGAAACCGCTGCCCCAAATAAGATCGGCGTCAACAACCGCGTTGGCGATCTCTGCCATGGGAAAAGGGAAAAACGGCGCCGCCATACCTTTTTTGAAAGCAACCACCATCATCGCCGCTCCGTTTCCTGACGGGATCGTTATCGGCTCGGTCCTCAGCCCTGAGGCCCAAACATGGTTGCAGGCCTGTATCTCTTTCAGCGAGTCGTTGTCGTAGATGAACTGAGGCGTGTCGTGAAAATCTATCAGGATCTCGGTATCGCCGTTCGGCAAAAACCGATCGACAGTGTGGGCGTGTTCGACGCGTTCAAAATAGACAAATACCTCGATAAACCGATTTAGAGGAAAGGCGGGAATGTGAGTCTGATAGATCATTGCCTGCAAAATTAGGTTTTCAATAATGGGTTCGTGAGGTACACGAGCAGGATCACGAGCAAAAAATAGGGCACGAGAACGGCGGCACCCGGATAGTCCTTGGCGATGCGCTGACCGAAAAATAGAGCAATTATGGCGAAAGCCGCCATCACCGAGGCCGCAAAGATCAAAACCGTCGAGGAAGTAAAAAGAAAATAAACGATACCCGCCGCTGCCAGCACCCCGGCTGCAAGCTCCATAGCGGTAATCGTGCCGAGCAGAATTGGCACAAAAGGGGCGAGAAAGGTTTTTGAAAAATGGCCGTTTAGCCATTCCAAATTACCCTTCCAATCAAAGACCTTGTCCAGCCCCGACTGCACGAACAGGATACTGACCAGCACCGCCGACAAAAGTGCTGGCAAATTCCGGCCCATGTCTTCGATACTCACGCTTGTGCTTAGTCTTCCTTTTCCGCTTCAACGATCTTTTCGACGCGGCGCTCATGACGGCCGCCTTCAAAATCGGCGGCAAACCAGGCCTTTACTATTTCCCTGGCCTGATCGTCGCCAATAAACCGGGCTGGGATCGACAGGACGTTCGCATTATTATGCTCACGTGCCAGCCTGGCGATGTCGGGCCTCCACGCAACGGCGGCACGTACGCCGTGGACCTTGTTAGCGGCGATCGCCATTCCGGTTCCCGACCCGCATACGAGCAAGCCCTCATCGAACTCGCCGTTCGCCACGGCCCGTCCGACTTTCAGGGCGTAGTCGGGATAGTCCACCGATTCCGGCGAGTCCGTTCCCATATCCTCAAATTCGATGCCGAGGTCGGTCAATGCCGCTTTCAGTTTCTCTTTTTCCTCAAAACCGGCGTGGTCTGCTGCAAGAGCTATTCTTTTAGACATATATACCTTTAGGTGAATTCTATCCGCATTCACGCTGTGAAAAAAGGCGCTGAATAGTATTTTCGGCTGGGACAACTTAATCGAAGTGCAAATTATCAAACTATTGCCGTTTCGGATCATGTACTTAGAGGTAATTATGAGAACTGCCAAGATATTCGCCGCCGCCGCCGCGTTCGCCTTTGTTTTGTCCGGGGCCGTTTTTGCCTCGACAATAGCTATATCAACTCTCGCCGACCTGGCCGTAAATGGAAGCGGCGAAGAATCGGCCGAGGCAATTCGCCAGCTTCGCAATCTCGGCCCGCAGGGCTTGAACGGGCTGTTTACGGCTTATTCCGCGGATATTGACGAGTTCAAAACAACCGGCAAAGAATCCGAAAAGTGGCAAAAGGTATCGACGGCGATCGATTCCGTCGCAATGCAAAAGGACGCCTACGCTTCTCAGCTTTACTGGTACACGGAACTTGATGCGGCAAAGCGGGCGTCCAGGGAATCGGATAAACCTGTTCTAACGCTTCGACTTCTGGGCAACCTGAATGAGGAGTTCTCGTGTGCCAACAGCCGTCTTTTCAGGTCGTTGCTTTATTCAAACGCCGAGATCTCGAAATATCTTCGCGAGAATTACATTCTCCATTGGAAATCTGTTCGGCCTGCACCACGGATCACGATCGATTTCGGCGACGGACGCAAGATCGAACGTACGATCACCGGCAATTCGATCCACTATATTCTTGATGATGAGGGACGTGTCATCGAGGCCCTGCCTGGCCTGTACAGCCCGAAGGCCTTCATGATCTATCTGAAGCAGGCAAAGCTGGTTAACGATTCTATCGACATGCGGACCGATAAGGAGAAGGGGATCGCTCTTCTTCGGTATCGCAAGCTCAGCTTTGACCGCATCAAGGCGAAGCGCGATGAGGCAGTCAAGCTTGGCAATGTCACCCTGGCCGAGCCAAAGTCGGGCACTTCGGCGGTCCTGGCCGCTCCGCGTGCGACGACAAAGATGATAGTGGTCGATGAAACCTCGATCCTCCGCGTTTACGACGAGTTCGCGCGATTTGAACCGCAGATCGAACTCGCCGATTGGCACAAATTGGCTTCGCTTTACTCGCCCCAGCCGCAGATAGACGATGCAAGCACGGCGTTCATCCGCAGACAGACAGCCAAGACGGGGCTGACCGATGCCGAGTTTGGAGGCATGTTCGCAAAACTGCAGAAATACATCGCACTGGACACGACCCGGAACGATTTTCTCTTTCATACAAAGTTGTATGAATGGTTGAATGAGCGCCCGCAAGGCGATCTTGAATCATTCAACTCGCGGGTCTATGATCAGATCTTTCAAACCCCTGATTCCGACAAATGGCTTGGGCTTTATTCGACCGATGTTTACACTGCCCTCGACGGCAATGGGGTCGTGAAATAAGCATTTGTGCGGTTGCCCAATCGGGCCCGGCAAGAAGTTTGTTGTTAAAGACCGATAAAACCCTTATAATTTCGGACGGAAGGAATGTTTCCGTCCGATTTATGAAAGCTTCTGCCCGCCAAATTTCTCTCGCAATTCTTGCCATTGTGGTTTTGTCGATCGCGGCCTCGGCCCAAGACTTTCTTCCTGAGCTTGTCAAAAAAATAAAACCCTCATCGGTCGCGATCGAGACGTTCGACAGCCGGGGCAATTCCCTTTCCAGAGGCTCAGGTTTCTTTATCGCCCCGGACCGCGTCATTACCAACCGCCACGTTATAGAAAGATCAAGCCGCGTCGAGATCCACTTGGTTGACGGCAAGAAGTTTGCCGTAAAGGGCGTGCTTGCCGTTGATGGCGAAGGCGACCTTGCTCTGCTGCAGGTCGAGGTGCCGAGGGCATTGGCGGTCGCTTTGCCGATCTCGCGTGCCGTACCGCAGGAGGGCGAATCGATCGTCGTTGTCGGCAATCCGTTCGGCCTCGAAGGCTCGGTCTCGAACGGCATTGTTTCAGCCGTTCGCGAGATTTCCGGTTACGGCAAGATCATCCAGATAACCGCCCCGATCTCGCCGGGTTCGTCCGGATCGCCGGTCGTAAATATGTATGGCCAGGTGATCGGGGTCGCGACGCTGCAGGCGGCCGAGGGGCAAAGCCTTAATTTCGCCGTGCCGTCGGAACGCATCCTCCAGCTAAAGGTTTCAGAGCTCCAGACCGTTTCGTCGCTGTCGGCGATCACGCAAAAGAACAAGCGGGCTGCGGCTGAAAGCCTTTATTCGCAGGGTGTTGCGCTGCTTTCGCGGGACGATTTCGCGCGGGCGTTGCCGTATTTCGAAAAGGCCGTCGAGACCGACGCTAGCTACGCCGAAGCGTGGTATCAGGCTGGCTTTTGTTACGGCATTCTTGGCCGTCACGCGGATGCGTTAAAGGCTTCGAAGCAGGCCGCCAAGCTTCGTCCCGAATGGGCCGAGACCTATGTAAACATCGGTGCTTCGAGCTATTCGCTTGGCCAGTTCAAGGAGGCTGCGGAAGCTTACCGTCAGGCGATCAGGCTGGAAGATTCAAAGGCTGAGACGCAGTACGCGCTGGGCCTTACGCTTGAAAAACTGAACCGCACCGACGAAGAGATACTTGCCTATAAACGTGCCCTTGCACTAAATCCGGGACTTGCGAACGCGATCGAGAAACTCGGGATCGCCTATCTCAGGCAAAAGCGATATAACGAATCGCTCGCCGCCTTTGAGCAGTTAAAGGTCTATAAACCCGAGGCCAAGACCTATAACTACATCGGTGAAAACCTGATCGAACTTGGGAAGATTGAGGAAGCGAGTGAGGCCTTTAATACCGCCGTAAATTACAGCCCTGATTTCGACAAGGCCCGCTACAACCTCGGCCGCGCCTACGTCAAACTCGGCAACACCGACATGGCCCAAGTCCAGTACGAGATACTCAAAAATTCCCGCTCCGATTGGGCCGACCGCCTTCTGGTCCTGATAAATCCGTAACTTGGCATAAATCAGGCGGCTGTCTTAGCTCCAAATAAAGAAAAAGGCCGGCCGGACGACGGCCTTTCGATTAATCATACAATCTACTTTCTAGTTGTCCGCAGGGGCCGTCGCGGGCTTAGCACGGTTTGCTTCGATCTGGAGAGTAACTTTTACGTCGTCGGAAAGTACTGCGGTGCCGTTCGGCATATTGCTGCCGTAATTAACGCCGTAGTCTCGTCGGTTTATCGACGTTTCGGCGGTGATGCCCATTTTGCCACCGCTCCGCTGGTCGGCGGGTAGGAATCCGGCGATGTTGAACGGGAACGAAATGCTCTTTGTCACGCCTTTCAGCGAAAAATCGCCTGTTACCATCCAGCCTGCTCCCTTTTTCTCGACCTTGGTGCTCTTGAATGAGAGATCGGGGAACTTCTCAACTTCAAAAAAATCCGGCGACCGCAAATGTTTGTCGCGTCCTTCAACACCGGTATCGACGCTCGTCACCTTCGCGGTGAACTCGACCGTCGATTTTGCCGGGTCTTTCGCATCGTAATTTACCGCCCCGGTAAAATCGCGGAAATAGCCAGGAACCTCGATCAGGCCATAGTGCTTTACCTTAAAACCGATAAAGCTGTGAGCTTTATCAAAGCTGTATGTGCCGGACTCGCCAGTCTGGGCCGCCCCTTGCGCGGCGAAACGCTCCGGGATTGAAAGTTGGACGGCCTCGGCTCCTGTACCGACATAGAGATAAATTGCCGCCACCGCAAATACTAAAAAAAAGATCGCTCGTTTCATCTAAATTTCTCCTATTGCTTTAACAAATTTGCACTTCGTGGGTCATTTGATCGACAGGGTCAGAGCAAATCGTGCCGTTCGCGGACGGCGTACCATCTTTTTTCGAACGAACAGCATGTAGTCGCCCGACTCGGGAATTTCGAATGTGGACACGGGCGAACTTTCGAATTCGGTCTCGAAATCCGCCTCCTCATTAAAAACGCGGTAATCAAAAAGGCTGGTGTTCATTCGTATCGTTACCGTCTGGCCCTTTCCGGCCGCGAATACATATTCCATTTCCTGCGAATTAGTTAAGATGCCGGTCAGCACGGTTTTCACCCCACCCTTTGCAAACTCGATGCGCTTTGGCTCGGCCTTTCCTCCTTGTCCAAACAGGTTTGCGGCCAGGAAAAGGCAGCTTATACACATCAATATACTTCTCAAGAATACAGGCATTCAGGCTCCGGTCGATCTTTTGTTAATATTACACTCAAAATCCGGACTTTAAAAAAGGAGACCCTGCGAACGTGTATAAACCCGAACCAAGCGAATACGACGCTTACTATCATAAATATATTTCTCTCGTCCCCGAAGTAGATATTCGCACGTCGTTTGCGAACCAGCCGGTCGAACTTCGCCAAGAGTTTGAGGGCATAGCCGAGGACAAAGGCATATTCGCCTATGAAGAGGGCAAGTGGACGATAAAGGAGGTCCTGAGCCATCTGATAGACGGCGAACGCATATTTGCTTACCGAATGCTTCGTATTTCACGCGGCGATGAAACGCCGATCGAAGGGTTTGAACAGGACGGCTATATCGAAAACTCAAACGCCAACAACCGTCCGTTTTCCGACCTGCTTGATGAATTCGAGCTTAACCGCAAAGCAAACGCACTGATGCTGAATAACTTGGACGAAACAGCCCTTGTCCGTGTGGGGACCGCCAGCGGCGTGCCCGTTTCAGCAAGGGCGTTGGCCAATATTTGCATCGGACATGTGCGGCATCATTTAGCTATTTTAAAAGATCGGTATCTGTTAAAATAATGCCATGAACCGCGATATTGAAATGCTGGCTGCGATTCAAAGGGCTATAAAAGAGCAGCATCTCGACTAGAAGCTCTTCGGATCGAGGAAATTCGTAATAGCGATATCAAGACTCAGATCGCCTCCTTTAATGGTTTGTTTGAACATGCACTCTTGACCGGCGCGGAACGAAAACCTTATCCACTTTCCAAAGCCCTACGAGTTTTTCTCGCGATCGATCGATGATTCATTTAATCGATGAAGCTCAGCCAGCTTTTTGAACTAGAAAGCGACTTGGGAGGTAAATACGACCATCTGCTTTCTTTGAAGAAAAAGTACTATCGCCCGTGAACTTCGACACCATCATCATCGGCGGCGGCGCGGCCGGTCTGTTCTGTGCGATTCAGGCGGGACGACGCGGGCTTAAGACGCTGGTGATCGAACACGCTCCGCAGGTGGGTAAGAAGATATTGCTCTCGGGCGGCGGGCGGTGTAATTTTACTAATCTTGGCACGACCCCCGAGAATTTCATTTCCGAGAACCCGCATTTTTGCAAATCCGCGTTGGCCCGTTTCACTCCCGAGGATTTGGTCCGCCTGGTTCGTAAACATCGAATAGATTATTACGAAAAAAAGCTCGGACAGCTTTTCTGCCGGACGAATTCACGCCCGATCGTAGAGATGCTTTTGTGCGAATGTGAGCGCGCGAATGTCGAGGTCAGGACCGCCTGTACGGTTCTGAAAATTGTAAAAACAGAGCGATTCGAACTTAAAACCACTGCTGGGAAACTGACGGCAAAATCTGTCGTCATCGCCACTGGCGGGTTGTCATTTCCAAAGATCGGTGCCACGGATTTTGGCTACAGAATCGCCGGCCAGTTTGGTATTGCGAGAACTCCGACACAGCCGTCGCTCGTGGCGCTTGTCCGGCCGGGTGGCCATAACGGGTCAAAACTTGCAGGCATTTCCATTGACGCGAACGTCTCGACTCGCAAACATTCGTTTCGCGAGAATATCCTGTTCACGCACCGGGGCCTTTCCGGCCCGGCCATCCTACAGATATCGAATTACTGGAAGCCGTCAGAACCCGTCTCGATCGATCTGCTCCCCGAAACGAACGTTAGGAAAGTGATCGAGGCTAACAGGCATCGCTCGCAAAAAGACGTTAACCTTTTAGGCGAGCTGCTTCCGCAACGGTTTGTGGAGCATTTTGCCGCGAGCCATTTGCCAAACAAACCCTTAAACCGTCTGACCGATCCGGAGATCGACCGCATCGCCGATGCAGTGCATAATTGGAACGTCGATTTCATCGAAACCGAGGGCTATGGCCGTGCCGAAGTGACACTTGGAGGCGTTTCGACCAAGGAGCTTTCGTCCCAAACGATGGAATCAAAAAAGGTTCCCGGCCTGTATTTCATTGGCGAGGTCGTCGATGTGACCGGATGGCTGGGCGGCTATAATTTTCAATGGGCCTGGGCATCCGGGTTTGCGGCGGGAACAAGCGTCGGCAGCGGCAGCGGCTGAGAATCGGCCTTATGGCGGACGCGGGCAGGAAAAATTCCGACGCTTTGCCCTATCGAAAATCCGAAATATCCACCCCGAATTTTTCCTTTACGTATTCTTCCGCCGACCGGTTTACGTTTTTCAAGTTCTCGAGCCGACGCTGCGTTTTGGCGATGTGGGTTCGTGCCCGTTCCGCCATATGCTTCAGCATGTCGCGGCCGGCAACGGCCTCATCCTCCGCCTTTGTATGGAGTGAATAAAGTTCGGAGCCGAAGGTTTCCTGTTTTTCCACTTTTATGTCGCTAAGGCGTTTTGTGATCTGAGCGATCTGGCGTATCGCCCGCACAAGTTGATCGCCAATCGTTCCGCCCGTCACCGCCTCGGGGCTGACGCGGAGCTCGGCCGCGAACCTTCGCAGTTTTTCCTGATCGCCCGACGAATAGGCGCGGTTTAGGTCGGCCATTATGGAATGCCGCCGCTGCTTTTCACGGTCATCCAACACAAGATCGGGATGGATGCTGCGGGCCAGCTCATGATATGCCTTTCGGGCCTCAGCGGTCGGCTCCCATTTTTCGGCATCTTTATCCGCGGCCGCCTGTGCCCGGGCCGCCGACTCATCGGCCAGCCTTCGAAGTTCTTCGACCTTTTTCTTTATCTCTTCATCGTCGGGGACGAGCTTTAATTCTTCCTCGGCGATCTGAGCATCGATCTCGTCCTGCTCGGCATATACCCGCCCGACTTCCATCGTATACCTTGCTTCAAAACGTTCGAGTTCGGCACGCAAGTCCGTTATTTCCTCCTCGGCATCGGCAAGCCGGTCCGCAAGGCGTTCAACGACGCGGCGTTTCTTTGCAAGTTCGATCTCTTCGGGTACAAGGTCGTGCATAAAATGTACGACAGGCTTTCCAGCCTGTCCTCTTCCTTGCGGCAAACAGGCTCAATAGCCTGTTCTACGAGTACAGGTTCATCGGCCGCGTAAGCAGCTTGATCGGGTCGTTTACATTCAACGCTTCTCGCACAAAGAATGGTTCGCCCGCTGCGACGCCGATAAGCGATCCAAAATAGCGCGAACGATTTTCTAGTTCGTCCAAAAATCCGCTGTCGGTAAGCCGGGTTTCCGGTTCGGCCGAATTCGGATCGAAAAACTGTGAACTGTGGGCGCGTATCGCGTCCATCTTATCTTCCAAAAACCCGGAAACATCCACCACAAACGAAGGCAAAACGTGACGTGAAAATATATTATGGGCGACCATTGGCACGGGTATTTTCTCGTCGCCGCTTTCCGGCGCATAATTCTTCATGCTTGCCAGCCTGGCGGATTCACGAACCAGACGCGCGATGTGGTCGTGGTCGGGGTGTGGGTCATCAAGCTGGTGCGTGAGGACCAGTTTTGGCTTTAGCCGCCGCAACGCCGCGACCAATGCGATCCGTGACGCATCTTCAACAAAAACGTGACCGTCCGCGAAACCGAGATTCTCGCGCATGTCCAGTTTCAATATTTTCGCCGCGTCGTCAGCTTCCTTTGCACGGCCCTCGACCGTTCCGCGTGTACCCATTTCGCCGCGGGTTACATCGAGCGCGCCGGTTCGGTAACCGAGTTGTTTCATTTTCAGCATCGTTCCGCCCACCGTCAGTTCAAGATCGTCCGGGTGGGCAAATATCCCAAGAATATCCACTTGGCTCATAACGGTAAATCTACCACAGTAGCATCAAACCCGAATCCCGCAAATCCTCTTCTTCCTGTTAAAATGCCCATATGAAACTGATAGTCCTCGGCTCGGGCACGTCGATCCCGCATCCGAAGCGCTCAAGTTCGGCCTATTGGGTTAAAGCGTCCGGCGGAACGCTGCTGATGGATTGCTCGGCTTCGGCGATCAGCCGGATTCTGGCCGAAGGTTTGGACTGGACCTCGCTCGACAGCATTTGGATCTCACACTTTCATCTCGATCATTGCGGCGGGCTCGCACCCTTACTCGCCGGGATCAAACACAGCGAAAAGATGAAGGCCCGGACAAAACCTCTCCGAATCTTTGGGGCCGCCGGGCTGCGTCGGCTGTTGGAAGGCTTTAACGATGTGAATAACTTCAAATTATTCGAACAGCCCTTTCCGCTTGAGATCATCGAGGTCGAGCCGCTGGAAAAGTTTGCGGTCCTTCCCGGTTTGGAAGCGGTTGCGATGGAGACGCCGCACACCGGGGAAAGCAAGGCCCTGCATCTTCGCGACAGCGACGGCTCGACGCTTGTTTACACGGCCGATACGGGCTTTACCGAAACGCTCGCGGCGTTCGCCCGAAAGGTCGATCTGCTGGTGATCGAAGCATCTTATCCAAACAACAAGCCGGTTGAGAAGCATCTGGAACTCGAAGAGGCGATCTACATCATTCGCAAAGCCGAGCCGAAACGGGCCGTGCTGACGCATCTTTATCCTCAATGGGACGATTTCGACTTGCGAAAATGGCTTATACAGCACTCGCCCGGATGCGAGGTTCTTCAGGCGACCGATGGCCTGAACGTCTCAGTTCCATGATCGCCGTTTTGTCGGCGTTCTGGCCGCGTTCCGCACACCTCGGAACGTGCAAACCATTGAGTTAATTGCACTTGTGCCGACAATGTGCTCAAAATTCCGTCAAAAAACAAAAAACTTTTCAAATAGCGTAAGTCCTTTGTTTTCAACAACGCGGGTCCAACGCGCCCCGGAACAACCTTCACCTTCGGAACGGCGTCTCGCTCGTATTAAATGCCCCGTCCGATTGTCAAAGATCCCAATGACCGCTGCCCGCGCTATTTGCGACAGCCGCACATTATACCACAGACGGCACAACAGGTTAAGGATTTTTGCTGGGACTGATACGTTTGGCTTGTGCCGGATCGTTGAGAAACTATTCGGGCTTACTAATTCCACCGCTGCGGTATAGATACCAGTTTCCGCCGATCGATTTATACAAAGTTGTAAAGGTTTCGAACTTAACTCCGTCCAATGATTCCACCAACGGAGAGATAGGGACTTCGCTATAGGCAATACTTTTCGAGAATACGATCCTTTCGAACGAATTTTCGGTCTCCCAGGTCACAACAGATCCCGGGCTGAATTGCAACACCTTCCCGTTCTTATCAAAGCTATTGATCGTCCATTTTGGGAAACGCCGAAAGTGGGACATGTACAGCTCGTAACGCGCCGATGAGAAGCCTTCCGGTGTGCCGGGCCGCCAAACTTTATTACCATCCAGCATCAAGAAATCCCGATGAAAGTAATGCAAGGAGAAATCCTCCTGTGCCATTCTAGCCAGCGATTCAAAATCGTCCCGATGTCGCTCAAACATACTTATCAATTCAGCGTCCGACGAGAGATCCGCTCGCCCGAAAAATAAGTACGCAGCTCCGGCTAGTAGAACACAAGCACAAATAAATATAGTTAGCTTTTTCACTTTTCCCTGCGGAAGTCTCCTTATCGAGAAGCTTTGCCTATCCAGCTGCGCTCTTTCGAATCAGTGTCAGGGTTTTCACCAAAATTCGGCGAGCCAAAATATATCTTTGTACTGAGCTTTCCTGTGAGTTCGACAACCGCGGGCCAATAACCTAACCACTGACCGTTCACCCGACGATGGCCAAGTTCTTCGGGAAATTCAACTGCCATCGGTTCATCATCATACGGCTTGAACAAGGGGCGGCCATACATTCCAGCTTGCCGGCCAACAGCTTATAGCGGAAAGTCTCAATGTAGATCGGCGACGGCCGAAACCCGCCCGCTCGATGCCTGATATACAGAATGCCGTTGGCGATGTAAGCCGCCTCCCGGATGGACTCATGAAGTATTTCGGAAGAACGAGCGTCAAGGCGATCCTGCTCGATGGACCCGAGCAATCGTATTCGGCCGTTGCGACTGCATCCGAATACGAAATAATTCGTGAGGAAGAAACTAGCGGAATTAGTACCGTATTCGACAGCTATGACTGCTTCGGCTTTCCCGTCTTTGGTCAAATCACCGAATCGCACGGATTTTAACCTTGCATAGCGATAAGCAAGGAATTCCGGCGGATGGGACTCATCAAAGCTGCCGCTCTGGAGCCTGGCGCGGAATCGGATCGGTTTGGAGGCGAGCAAGCGAGCTGACCGAATCTCATATGTCGCATTTGCGAAGTCGTATTTCGTGATGTTCGGGCAAGCCGCGTGGGTGCTGCCAAAACAGCCGAGCACACAGATCATCAGGAGAATGTTAAATCCAATACGCATTGTTCCTGGCCTCTCTTGCCCCCGTACAAGATCAATTTCGATGTCATTCCCCGCAGCAGGCTTCCCGCGCAGAAAAAACGAAAACCTTGACTCCGATCGTTTGCTTCGTCATAGATATTCAGCCAGACAATCTGACTGGCCTTCAAGGAGTGTTTCGCGACGTTGTGTCTCCCATCTGAACAAGCCGATTTCCTTTGAGCCGATATGTAGTCGTTTCAACCGCATCTTGACAACACGGCGAACCGCTTTGAAAACGTTGGACGATCAGCCGCTGATCACGGATCGTTACATCTTCGAAACCTCCGTTATGATTGTCACCGCCTTCGATCTCGGCCAGGAGGACCGGTCGGTCTCGTTGCATGCCATAGATGAATCCCCAAAAATAAACATATGAGGCGCCGCTTCCACATGAATACAGAACAACCGCTTCCTCTTTGCCGTCATTGTTCAGGTCGCCATACGTGATCTCATAGACGTTCAGGTAAACGTTAGATCCCTTAATAGGGGGCTTCGGCCCCCAATAGAATCCGTCGCGCGCCGTCACGAGTGATTTTCTATCGGCCGAACCGCAACTCAATCGGTATGTGAAGTTCTCGAAGTCGATCTTTCGAATACCTGTCTGAGCCGCGTCAGGCGCTGCTTCGGAGTCGACTATTGACCTATTAGGCGCTTCCAGTTCGATTGATGCAGAAACCGTTGCTTCGCTTCGAATAGGCTTGATCGCAGTCCCCGCGCTCCGTGCGTAAACCACCCAGACGACGATCGCGCCCAGGAAGAAGGACAGAATCCCGATCAACGAGAAAGAAAACCAATTTCGCATTAGTTATGGGGAGGTCGAAACGCAAACCACAGACCCCTTTGTTTCGAAGGTTTCCACCCGACCCGATGAAGTTGGGTTCGGTTATAGCGGACCAAATCCTCATCACCAATGAATCGAAGTTGTACTCTGCGTCAAGCTGGTGCTGCGACACTGTAGATTTGCCCCTGTCGAGATATGCATCTCGATCTCCCGCGGGCTTGAAGTAAACAGCTCGCTCACGTTTCGTCCAACGGCCACCTCGGACCGGCCCGTCTCCATCGTAGTCCTCAACGGTGTAATCGATCGTCAAATCCAGTTCGATACGTGTTGCTCCGCCCTTGAGCGGGGTCACCTCCCTGACGCGGGCAGACCACTTTCGGGTCGTCGCCATCGATTGGTGGCCGTCTGCCGGGAACTCAAGCAACTCCTCAAGCCGGCCGTTTTTACGCGGAAGAGTCGATAGTTATATGCTGACACACCGCTACCCGATACCGTCTGTCCGCGGACAATGAGATAGGCCCGGCCGTTGCTGACCAAAAAGTGGTGCGAAGGCATCTCATACCGGCCAAAAGCGTGATCGATGTTGCCGATCAGTCTGTATTTCGTTGTGTCCGACTCGATTTGCTCAAATACAAGATATCGGCACTCTTCGATGCTGTTCGCGATCCGGACGATTATCTCGTTTTGCGGCGAATCGTCCAGGTTGAAGGCGAACGCTTCAGCTCGGCATGCGGAGCATTTCGTAAAGAACTTGTCGTTCATCTCGCTGTTGACCCTCAGGCGCTTCCATAGCTCCCCCATCTCCACATCGGCGTACCCGTCTAGCGAGTTCGCAAGGGCATATGGATTAGAGATGTCGATCTCTGAGATGGATTCAGCCGTTCGGGGCGATTCGGACTGAACTGAAATGAACACATTCGGATCATGATGCACGGGCTCGATTGGAGAGGTCTCGCTCCGCGCGTAGATTCCCCAGACGACGATCGCGCCCAGGAAGAAGGACAGAATCCCGATCAACGAGAAAGAAAACCAATTTCGCATTAGTTATGGGGAGGTCGATACGAACCTATTTCTTTCGTCCTCAAGAAAAGTATATCCGTCGGCGATGCATGGCGCACTGTGGCTAGCCACACCGGACTTGGAGCGGTGCTGATGCCAATGTATGTAGGTCAGATCGACAATCCGGTGTTGCCTTCCAGAAGCCGTTGCTTGAGGCGGGGCCGGTCGCCCGGTTTCCACAGCTTGGCGACATGTGCGACGCGGTAGCGTAGGGGGCCGCCATCCGGCTCCGGGCTGCGGGTTATCGGGCGCGGAATGCAGACGAACTCGGTTCGCATTTCATCGCCGGTTAGGCGCACTTTTGCGTAGGCGTGGCCACCCAGGTCGACGAACTCGAGGTGCGGTGCAAGCTGCGGGTTAGAGAGGGCGAGTGAGCGCTTGAGGTCGAAGCTTTTCGCGTATTCGAGGCAAGAGCGGACGCCATGACACAGCAGCATGTTATTGGTCCACTCCGGCTTGCCGCCGCCGGGGCGGTCAGCTAGAAAGAGGGCGCGCAAGGGGTGATCTTTGCGTAAGCCATGCTCAAGTGCTTCCATCGTGCCCGGGCTTACCAGTGACGCACCGACGAAGCTCAATCCCACGGGTTCAAATTTCCGCGGAGGGAGATGGGCTGCGGCATAGCCGGCCCAAAAACTGTGCCGGTCCCCCGAAACGATCGCGAAGCCGGTGATCTTAGCCTCGCGCACGAGGTCGTAGATCTCCTTGCGTTCTGCATAGGCCGCTCCGTAGTAATTGCTGCCGGCCATCCCGTAAGTGTCTGCGGGCCAGGGATTTTTGACCATTCCGGCGGGCAGGTTTTGCAGGTCCACGCGGTGGTCGAGCGCACCGAGCGAATTGCCCCAGATCTTCCATGTCGCCGTCGATCCCCGTAGCTTCTCCTTGAACCATGCCTTCTGCTCGATACCGAGAATAGTCCGCGGCGGCTTGTCCTTTCGTGGATTCGGAATGCGAGCATCGCGAAAGTGGAGTTCGGCCGGCGGCTTACCGCCATCGAAGGCTCGGCCCGCGTCGAGCGCGATCATTGCTTCCTCCGAGAAGTAGCCACGGAACGACGGGTCATAGATCTTTCCGACATCTTCGCCGTCGCTCGGGTCCCCGCCGCAGAAGCTGTGCTGGTCGGTAATGAGGAGGTCGAGGTGCTTGCCATAGCGGAGCGAACGGTAGGCGATCAGGCTGCGAATCGCGGCCAGATTGTTCGGCTCCAGCCCGAGTCCGTTCTCATCCCACTTGTCGATCTTAACGTTCTTGACCGTAACCGCCCCGAATACGGCAAGCGAGCCGCTCGGCGGCGACACCCGTGCCGGAATATATTCGAACCAAGCCTGGTTGGCGGCGACCTTGACGGTCTGGCCGGGCTGCGGCGGGGCGCCCGCCTGGACGATGCTTTGCCGGCCCTGCCACGAGAATTCATGATTGTCCCAGATGCAGACAAACGGCCAACGCGCGCGGGCATCCTGGAGGTCCGGATCAGCGAGATAGCCCTTGTACACGGCGCGATAGCCGTCAACGGTCAATGGGTAATGAAACTTACCGGTGACGCCGCCATCGGGAATGCGAGCGACCTCATAGATCGTCCGGTCGTAGCGGGTGTTTCCCTCTTCGGGATACTGGACGACCTCGTAGATGAAGTCGCCAAGATGCAGCACGAAGCCAAGCTGATCCGCGGCCCGGGCACGCTCATCTTCGAAGATCATCCGGCGATACGCGTTCAGTTTGCCTTCGTTGACGTCCTGGCAGCTGACGAAGGCGAAGTTCACAGGCCGCGCGTCGCTTCCCAGCGGCGCGGTGATGGTGCGACCGATACGGCTGCCGTTGCCGCCCGCGTCGGTGAATCGATACCAATAGACCCGTGCCGGCTTGAGCCCGCCGACCAAGACTCGGGCGGTCCAGTCAGACGCTTGCGAGATCGAGGCCTTTGTTTGCGCGATGACACGGCGGAACTTCTCGTCTTCGGCGACCTCCACCGTCAGTATCTGGCGCTCGCCTTTATCGAAGGGCCTGCGGGTCCACAAGAGAACGCTGTCGGGCCCGGGGTCGCCCGATGCTACGCCTTCCGGGAACAGGTCGCGTCGCTCCCGCCAGTTTACCCTGGAACGCGCGCTCGCCGTTCCGCCCAACGCCAGAGCCGCGCCGCAGTACGCGGCCTGTTTGATGAATTCTCGTCGGTTAACCCAGCCCATATCATTCTCCTTACGTCGATTCGGACACCAGGATGCCGGGGAGGCTCCGCAGCAGATCCAGAGAGACTATCCCTTTCCTTTGTACGCGACTTGTAAACCGAAAGTTATGTGGAATCGACCTGATAAGTGCTGTCTACGAATCGATATCGGACAAAAAGGTTGGTTTTGACAGGACTCCGGCAAAGTGTATTCGCCGAAGGGGATAGATTCAATCGCGTACGGAGCGGCGAGGAAGCCGAGCGAAACCTGAAGGGAGCAAATTTAAGGCGTGCAGTGCGTCCCCTTCGGGGACGGCAGAGGGTGTTGGGCGTTGTCGTCGGGTTTGTCGCGTCATAAACCCGCGAGTGGAAGCCAGCACCCGACGCTATTCAATTCGTCCCTTTCAGGGAACAAAACGTGGGTTTATCGGCGGTCGTTAACTCAGGCCTTCACATTCCGCTTGGCCACGGCCATTAGTTCTTCGGGCATCCATTTTTCGGTGACCTTGTCTTCGGCTTCGGCGATGGACTTGCTGCGGTTGCGCCATTCTTTTGCGGGGTCGTCTTCGCGGCCGGATTCTTTCGGATAGTTTTCGACCTGTTCGAGGCTGATGATTATGCCGTGGGCCACGTCGTTCCAATCCTCATTCTGGATGCCGCGCAAGACGATGGGCAGCCCGGCGGTCCAGTCTTCTTCGGGAACGATGTTGTCGTATTCGGGAATCGTCAAATACGCGGCCGCCGGAAACGCATTGCCGCTAAACTCGCTGATAAGCTGTGACTTTACATCGTTGTAGGATCCGTTCGGAGCTCCTTTGCGGATCTCCAAAGCACGGCGGAAAATATCGGAAACGGTTGGTTGGTTGGTCATGGTAATTCGTGAATATTTAGTCCACAGATTAACACAGATGCAAACGGAATATAATCGATCTCAGACAAGTCGGGATCACTTCAAATGCTTTCGCAAATAGGAAATGATCTTGTAGCCGTCCAAATAGACCCAGGGTTTGACGCCCAAGGTATAGTGGCCGCAAGGTATGGCGGCTTTGCTGTGCTTTATCTTTCGGCGGCGGAGTTCGCGCATTACGTCGCGGGAGAGTTCGACCGGGAAACTTAGGTCGTAGAGTGTGTAGATATACCGCATCGGCCGCGGGTCGAGCGTGGCGAGTTTTTCCATATAGGCCATCGGCGAGACGGGCATCCAGTATTGGCGGAGTTCGTCGAGGTCGAGGTTTTCGCCGAAGCTCTCGCGGACGTGATAGGTCGAAAGGCCGTGCCAGACGACGTCCGCCATATATCCCGAAACGTGGTTGAAGACCGCGGCATCGATCTGAGGATCGTGCACAAAGGCCATAAACGCAACGCACGAGCCGATGCTGGTGCCGACGATGCCGACCTTTTCATACCCCTGCGATTTGAGCCACGCGACCGCAGCACGCGTATCGAGCACAGCCTGTCTGATCGACTGCAGCGACCGGCCGATATTGGGCGAGACAAGATGGTCGGCCCGTTCAAGTTCGGGCGGCATTCGTTCTTCGTGATAGGGAAGCGTTAAACGAAGCGCAGAGAGGCCGACCTTGTTGAAAAATTTCGCCAAGTCGAAATATGTACCCGCCTTTGCGTTCCAGTGGGGAAGAATGATGACCGCCGCCCGTTTGTCCGGGTGCGGAAAATAGGTCGCATGGGCGGTGTTGTTCTCTTTGGAAATAGTTTCGACCGCGCTCTGCCAGGTCAGCACAGGTATCTCGATCTGCTCGACCGGTGCTTTAAGTTCCTCAGCACTCAGGGATGCCGCAGACGGATAGAGGCGGGTTTCGAGATCGAATCGGATGCCGGGCGGGCGGGCGAAATATTCGTCGCTGTTGGCAACCACGCTCTTTGAAAACTCAGAAAGCACCTCGCGCGGATCGCTGCCGTTTAAATGATCCGTGACGAACTCCGCTCCCCACTCGAACGGCTGCACCGTACGATTGTCGTTCAACAACGCAAAGTGCCGTTCACGGTTGTGCATGTAGCGCTTGAGCATATAAAGGCTGGTAGAGGCAGGCTAGGCCGCGGCCGTTTCGGCCTTATTGACGATCTTCTCGTAAAAGGCGATGTACTGCGGAATTATCTTGTCCGTGCTGTAACGTTCGACGGCAAGTTCACGGCCCTTTTCGCCGAACGCGCGGCGGCGTTCCTCATCCCGAAGCAGCGTAAGCGTGTCGCCCGTCATTTTCTCGACATCTCCGACATCACTCAGGTATCCTGATTCGCCGTCATTGACGACCTCAGGGATCCCGCCGATGCGAGTCGCAATGACGGGCAGCTCGCACGCCTGAGCTTCGAGTGCGGCAAGGCCGAATGATTCCAACTCGGACGGCAGCAGGAATATGTCCGATACGCCGAGATAATCGGAAATGTTCGCCTGTTTGCCAACGAAAAGCACATCGTCCTTTACGTTCAACTGTTCGGCACGGTAATACGCAGCCGAACGCTCGGGGCCGTCGCCGACCATCACTAGCCGCACGTTTTCACCCTGGGCCTTTACCTTCGCGAATATCTCGACGCAATCGAGCGGGCGTTTAACCGCACGGAAATTTGAAACGTGGACCAGAAGCTTTTCGCCGTTCGGTGCAAGTTCAGCGTGAAGAGGTGAGCCTTCGAGCCGTTTGTAGTAAAGCGCGCAGATAAAATTCGGAATGACCTCGATCTCGTCAAAATCGAATGTCTCGATCGTCGCGCTCTTGAGAAACTTCGACACCGCCGTCACGCCGTCCGATTGCTGCAGGCCGTATCGCGTGATCGGCAGATAGCTGCGATCGGCCCCGACCAGAGTAATGTCGGTGCCGTGGAGCGTAGTAATTACAGGCACATACCGCTTTTGCTTGATAGATTCACGGGCCAGGATCGCACTGATCGAATGCGGAATTGCGTAGTGGACGTGCAGCAGGTCGAGTTTTTCGGACCGCATCACGGTCGCCATTTTGGTGGCTAATGCGAGGTCATAAGGCTGGTGCTCGAACAGCGGGTACGACATCATCTCGACCTCATGAAAATGAACGCGTTCACCAAGCTGGGTCACGCGAGTCGGGAGGACCGACGAGATAAAATGTACGTTATGGCCGCGTTCGGCCAGGTCACGACCAAGCTCAGAACCCACAATGCCGCTGCCGCCGTATGTCGGATAAACTGTGATACCGATATTCATAGATCCATTAAGCGAAACGAATATGGTATCACGGCGGCGGTTTCAAAACGAGATGGAATTGGCCTCCTAAGGCGGTCCTTTCAACTCCAGCGTTCTTCTTTTTTCTTCCGAAGAAGGGACGAAGAGGAACAAAGAGCCGAAGCGGAATAGAATCAATTGCCTAAGGCGCTCGTTACTTTGGTTACTGTACGCCCAAATAGGTGATAGGTGATAGGTGATAGGTCATCCGTGATAGTGGAGGCACGAAGAGAGAGTCCCTTTTCACTATCGCAGGCAAAATGGTCAAAGGGCGGTTCTGAAAAAGGCCGCGCTTACGATCAATAGAAGCAGGAAACACGTTTTCGACGATGACGATGGCTCAGGAGTGTTCGCGGGGTTTTGATCTTGATCCGCCACAGTATTTTCGGCCGATGGAGCGGTCTCGGCGATCGCGGCCGTTGTCCCTTTCTTGCGGACAAGATAGACGATGCCTGAATAGTCGTCTGTAAAGAGGAAGGTATTCGGGTCGAGCTTGAAAACATCACATGGACGACCCACCACCTTTCGCCCTTGAAGAAAACCTGTAATGAGATCCTGGAGGGGTTCGCCCTTTCGCATGACGACGATCTTGTATCCGTGGCCGATCGCTTTATTCGTCGAACCGTGAAGTGAAACCACAAAGCCGTTCTTCAGCACATCGGGGGCGTCGGTATCGTCAAAGTAATCGAAGCCGAGAGCCGAAGAACGGGCCGGGAAATATGCATACGGAGCCGTCACGCCTTCGCAACCGCCCGGGCGTTTAAGTTTAGGGTCGGCGAAGATCTTGCCGTTCGACGAATGGCAGTAAGGCCAGCCATAATCGGCACCATCCTTCACTGCGTAAAAGGTCTCATCCGGCTTTTGCAGGCCGAGGTGGTCCGAACCCTGGTTCGTTGCGAAAAGGTATTTGCCAAACCAGCGAAGCCCGACCGCGTTCCGTAATCCTTTTGCAAACACCCGCTGCTGTGATCCGTCCGGGTTCATTTCGAGGATCGCTGCCCTCACTTCCTCCTTCTCGACGCACGAATTACAACTCGAACCGACCGACACATACATCTTGCCGTCTGGCGAAAACGCGACGGTTCTCGTCAGGTGCCAGCCGCCGTATTTATACGAGAGGCCGTAGTCGGGAAACTGGGCCAGCGTCTGCGGGTTCGGATCGGAAGGTTTGTTTTCGCCCTTTGTAAATTTTCGCCGGGTAAGTTTGCCCGTCTCGGCGATATAGAGCCAATCCTGCCCGTCCGCGTCGCTATAAAACTGAACACTGTTTGGATTGTGCAAGCCCGTCAGATAGGTTTTGACGGCGGCAAATTTGCCCGTTTTCGCGTCGAATCCGTCCAGGATGTAAATGGTGCCGCGTTTGTTGTCGGCCAGATTGTACATGTCGGTAACGAACATCCTGCCGTCGGGCGATCTGGCAAAAAAACGGACCCGCTTTAATCCTTCGGCGGCGGGACTAATCTCAAAATCGGCCGGCAAACTAAGATTGAACGTCTTGCCGTTCTTCAGCGTCACCTTCTGAGGAACAAGTTTGGGTTGGGCTACGCCAATCGTTGCGATCAACAGAATTAAAACGATAATTAAGTATTTCATATAACGAGTTGAAATCGCCTATATATGGTTGCCACATTCAAGGGGGTGAGGCAGCGAAACTTTCTAGTCTCCCGCTGTCCGTAAACGTCGCGGATATCGAGTATTCTGGTATACACACGGTACGGCCGTACCACTTATGCGATATCTGGATTCGATCAAGGTAGGCGACAAATTCCGTTCTGGTCCATTCTCTCAACTCAACGCCCCAGAGCTGAATGTCATTTCGGCCCTGAATAATTATATCGTTTAATCGGCTATCGCTTAGCGGACCAAACGAATCACATTCATCGAAACTAAGAATCAATCCATGATAAAGCAAGGAGTCGTTGAGATTGCCTCCCATCCACTCCTCGTACATCTCCTGCTCCGGAAATATTGACCGGACCTCGACAGGCGTCATCCCAAAACGAAGCTCACCGAGACCGACTTTTGGAACCATCTCCATATCTGTTGCAGCCAAACCATCCGCCCTCAAACTTCGCGAAAAACCGAGTTCCTTGTAAACTATTCAAACTCAGTTCCAATTTTGCATATGAAAACCGCACAATTTCTCATCAAAGAAGGATCAAAACTCGAACTCAAAAAACACGCGACCGGTTTCACCGGCGATTATACCGACAAAAAGGAAGCGGTGAAAGACCTTGCGAAAAATGTCGAACGCATGCGTGCACTTCAGGACGTTTTGT
>JBGTJP010000099.1:0-26752 GCA_041745075.1 Pyrinomonadaceae bacterium
GAACCCGTCTATGTTCCCGGGTTTTGGCTTTCCTTCCAGCGATCTCATAAACGCATCATATGAAACGGTCAAACCGGCGAAGTCACCTATGTTTTCGCCCAATGTAAGCTTGCCGTTGATGAACAACCCGGGCTGAACCTCGTATTCGTTGAACTGCTTCACAACACACGCGGCACGTTCCTCGAAGCTCTTGCGGTCACCGTCCGTCCACCACATTTTCAGGTTTCCGTCGGCGTCAAAACGGCTGCCCGAATCGTCAAACCCGTGAGTGATCTCGTGCCCGATCACACCGCCGATAGCACCGTAATTGATCGCGTCGTCAGCCTCGAAATTAAAGAACGGCGGCTGAAGAATGCCCGCGGGAAAGGTTATATCATTGTTAAGACTGGAGTAGGAAGCATTGACCGTTGGCGGAGAGAAATTCCAACGTGTGCGGTCAACCGGTTTTCCGATGTCCTCAATATTCCGCCCGACCTGAAACTGTCGTGATCGCATGATGTTGTCGAGATAAGATCTATAACCGATCTTCAACCCTTTATACCCGCGCAACACATCCGGATAACCTATCTTTCGCTTAAAGGTCGAAAGCTTTGATTGGGCCTCGGCTTTAGTCGGATCGCTCATCCATTCAAGGCCGTTGATGCGGTCTTTCATTGATGCAAAAAGGTTGCTGATCAATTCGTCCATCCGGGCCTTTGCCTGCGGGGTAAAATTGGTTTTGACATACTCCATACCGAGAGCTTCGCCAAGATTGCCGTCGGTTGCCTGGACGCAGGTTTTCCATCTCGGCTGCTTTTCCTTTTGGCCGCTTAGATAACGCCCGTAAAAGTCAAAATTCGCATCGGAAAAAGGCTTTGCCAGGGCCGGAGCCGCGGTATTTACCAGCATCCAACGCAGATAGGTCTTCCAGCTTTCGATAGTAACGCCGGTCAGCATCGAATTCATTTCCTTGAAGAAATTTGGCTGGGCAAAGTTCAGGTCGGGCGATGACGGTATGTTCCGGGCCGACATATACGCTGACCAGGAGAAAGCGGGGGTAATGTCCTGGGCGGCGGTCAACGCAATCTTGTTATAACGGTTGTCGGGATTTCGCATTTCGACCGGGCCAAGCGAGGCCGATGCGAGCCTGGTCTGTATGTCCATGACCGTCTTGGCATTTGCCGCCGCCGTTCCCGGGTTATCGCCAAGAAGCTTAAAAATATTCGTCATGTAATCGACAAACTTTTCTCGGGTCTCGACCGATTTTGCATCGGTGTTTGTGTAGTAATCGCGGTTTGGCAGACTCAACCCGCCCTGGCTGGCGTTTATTATCACCATGCTTGAGTTTTTCAGGTCGGGCCCGCCGCCAAAACCAAATAGGACGGGCAGGCCGTCGGCGTGCATAGCAGCGACCTGTTTTACGAGGTCTTCCGTCGATTTGATCTTGTCGATCTCTTTGAAATATGGCTTGAGAGGTTTTGTTCCAGCCCTGTCGATTCCCGCCTCGTTCATACAGGACGAATAGAAATCGCCGATCAATTGAGCATCGGTACCCGCTTTTGACTTCGTGTTCGCCGAATTCTGAAGGATCGTTCGAAGAGTAGCGTTGTTGTTGTCGGCAAGAATGTTAAAAGTGCCCCAGCGGGACTCCGAGGCGGGGATCTGAGTGGACCGAAGCCAGGAACCGTTGGAGTACTCAAAGAAATCCGTGCAGGCATCGACGGACGTATCCATCCTCCGCGTGTCAAACCCCTTGCCTTGCCCCGCCGCGAAAGCGACCGCGAAAACCATAACGGCCAGAACCGCCATTGATCGAAAAGTGACAATGCTCATAATTTGCTCCTCTTAGAATTCGTACAGATATTACGGATCGAGTCTAAAAATAGTTTTGCTGTTTAGATCGGAACTGACACCCGAATTAACGCGTTGTCGTTGAACGTGGGTTCGATCACAGCATCGGGATGAACGCCTCTTCGACCTTTTGATAAAGCTTCGCCGCCAGCCGTTTGCGGTCCGTATCGATCACAGGCTCTTCGCCGAAGGCTATCACCGCCGTAAAGGAAGGCAGAGAAAAAAGCAGCCACATATGCATTAGGAACCCGGTGTCGTCCCACCAGCAGATCCGCTCGCTCGGCGTCGGGCCGCCCTCGGGCGTGACGTATCTCAGCGATACGTAAGAAACCGGCAGATCGGTTTTTGCCGCAAATTCAAGAAACGATGAGTTGAATGGCAGCACGACCTCACCTTTTGTGCTCGTTCCTTCCGGAAAAAGGATCACGCCCTCGCGTTCGCTCAGTTTTTTTAGAACTTCTGCCCCGGCCCGCGGGATATCCCGTCGGTTCTTCCGATCGATGAAGACATTGCCCATGTTGCGGATCATCGCGCCCGCGAGAAACCAGTCCTTAACCTCTTTTTTTGCAACAAATATCCCGTTTGCGGCGAGCCTGAGCACCGGTATATCGACGTAACTAAGATGATTGGAGACAAGGAAAAACGGCGGCTTTGGCGGAATGCCGATTATCTCAAGCTCCATCCGGGCCAGAGCAGCAAAGCTCTGCGACCACCAATGAAAGATCACCTGACGCCAAAGCTGTTTATTCGGTACGAACCACGAAACGGCCCACCACAGCCCGTAGATCGTAAATGTCGCAACAACAAATGCCGCAAAGCGAAGCGATGCCCGAAAATATTTCATCAAAGACAAAATGATCAAATTCAATCCGGCATGTTCAGTCCGGCGTGCACTTTGATCATTATAATTGATTGTAACGCGTCAGAATCCTCTCTTCCAATCGATCCGAAAATTCGTGCGGAAAATGGAAACGCCGATCGACCGGCGGGCTAACGATGATATAGCTCCGCAATCTCTTTCTTGACCTCACCCGGAAAGCATACACGGTGGATGCGGTAACCCTTTTGCAGCCCGCGAACGGCCGCGCTTACCTCGGAGATCTCGCGGATCGTCGGGCTTGAAAATCCCTCCTCCACGTAGATCTGGTCCTTCGGTTTGGCTGCATCGGTGGTGTAAAAATAATGGGGCACGTCACCCGCCTTGTCTTCGATAAAATAGTAGTCCGGATCAAACCCCGCTTTCTCCACCGCGGATCGAGCGGAGTTGATAAACGCTTCTTTCCGTTCTTCGGGCATATCAAGATCGAAGGCTTTAAAAAGCCGCCGGTTCAGAAAACGCCTGGACAGGTCGGACAACACGCGGTCGCCCGACGACTGCCATTGTTTTATGTGGTATATGATGTCCGAATCATCCAGTGACAGGTGTTGGGCCAATGTCAGTTTTTCGCCTTTGAGGATCCTTTCAAAAGCCGAGTCCGGCTGATGCCAGACGTCATCGCCGCTTTGATATAGCGCCAGCGCCCGCCGCAAAACGGAATGCAGCACTGATTCGGCCGATCTCAGGGTGCGGTGAAAATAGACCTGGCGGAACATATAATACCGTGCCTGCAGATAATCTTCGACGGCGTAAATTCCACGGGCCGAAACGTAAAGCTGGTCGGCCGCCTCGTTTATCTCGAGCGATTTTATGATCCATTCAAGATCGTAGATGCCGTATTTGACGCCGGTCATCAGGCTGTCGCGGAGCAGATAATCCATTCGGTCCACGTCAAGCTGCGACGAAACGAGCTGGGCCAACGCCATCGGCCGAAAGGTTCCGCGAATGATCGCGGCGACCTGTTCGGGCAGTTCGGGTGAGTACGCCTTTAATAACCGGCCGGCCTCAGTGTCCGCGCTCAAAACGGTTTGGACGGTAAATTCTTCGTGATGAAATTTAAGGATAGGCTCGATAACATGCGAGAACGGGCCGTGGCCCGTATCGTGGAGAAGTGCCGCAACGCGAACCGCCCTCTGATCGCTTTCTGAAATATCATGGTCAAGCCGCAGCTTTGCCAGCGTACGCGAAGCCAGATGGAAAGCTCCCAAACTGTGGGCAAACCGCGAATGCTCCGCCGCCTGATACGCAAAATGCGCCAGCCCAAGCTGCCTTATCCGCCGAAGCCGCTGAAACTCAGCCGAATCGACCAACGCCGCGATCAACGCTCCCTCATCCGTATCCGTCCTCAGACGAATGATATTGTGCACCGCATCGCGGTAGATCCTTTCAGACAAAATCTGCCTCCACTAAGATTAGATCCGGAACGTCAAAGGTGACTTGAGGGCGTTTTGCCGTTCTATTTTGCCCTCAACGAGTTTTCTCACGCAAAGCCCGTCAATTCAAATTAGAACTTTACCGATTTTGAACAAAATCTAGAATATCGAACAAAATGGTGATATAATCTGTCCAACTCATCTTAACATTTCGCCAGTTTTCGGAGGTTCAAATGTATTCTATTCTGAGACCATCGTTGCCAAAAGCGGCAATTCTGTTTTCGGTGTTTTTTGCTGTTTTTGCGTTTTCAAGCAATGCGGATGCCAGCACGATATCGGGCTATATCTATGCGAAAGCAGGACGCGTTCCGCTGCCTGATATCGACGTTGAGCTGCTGAACAATGACAATCAAATGCGAAACCGCGCAAAAACCGACGGATCGGGCCGTTATACGTTCGGCGACCTGCCGGACGGGCGTTATACGGTCCGCGTAATGGCTTTCAGATACGATTACGAGGACCAGGAGGCCCTGGTTGAGATCGTGACGATATCGGTTCGCGGGCAGGGCATCGGCAACGCGTTTATGACGCAGGATTTTTACATGGCCCCGCGCCGCGGGAGCCTTGCCGAAAGCGAACTCGGAGTTGTTTTTGCCCAAGAGGTGCCCCCGGAAGCGAAAAAACTCTATGATAGCGCCCTCAGCGACTTGTCAAAGGCCCGGCCCGAAGACGGCGTAAGGGGCCTTCGCTCGGCTATCGCCGCATTTCCAAACTATTACGCAGCGATACACCGGCTTGGCATGGAGATGTTCAATAGAAAGGAATATGGCGAATCGGCGCAGTTGTTTATGAAAGCCGCGGGTATTAATGAAAAGAGCGCGACATCGCTTTATTATGTCGGCTATTCGCTGCATAACCTGGGCCGACAGTATGACAAGGGAGCTATCGTGGCCCTTGAAAGTGCGTTGGAACGGGCTCCAACCGCCATTCAAGTGCTTTATCTGCTTGGAAAGATCGAGCGTGCCGAAGGATCCTTTGCAAATGCCGAGAAACACCTTGTCCAGGCCAAAAAACTCTCGCGAGCTCCGATTCCGGAGATCCACAGCGAATTGGCCCAACTATATGCAAATGACCTTAAGAAATTTGACAGTGCCGCTGATGAGCTTGAAATGTATCTGAAAGCAAGCAAGCTTCCGTCTGAAGAAGAGAAAAAGACAAAGAAGGTGATCAGCGACCTTCGTGCAAAAGCCAAGCTGCCGGCAAAAACTACTTGATCCGACCGAGCACCGGCGTGGGCGCCACCAAGACAACGCTTCGCGGTCAGTGAGAAATGTGGACCTGAATATAGGTTTGCCGCACAAAGTAAACCGAAAGCTTTATTCCTTGCGGGTGCAGGGCGGGGCGGTTTCGTTATCTACGGCGGAGGTTATTTCCCATTGGCCCGGCGATCTTTCGGCGGCGGCGGCGAGGCGTTTGCCGTCGTCCATTTTTCGGGCGGTGATGTCCGGGCGGGTTTCGAGGGTAACGCGGGCGGAGTGGAAATCCTCGCAGAGAAAATAGACTGCGTCGGTGACGGCTCGTTTTTCGCGGTCCTGAAAGTGGGCTTTGACCGCATCTGCAAGACCGTCCGGCGGCCTAACCTCGTCGCCGACGCCGGGTGACATAAAGTAAACGATGCCCCCGCCGATAATTACCACGGCGGCAACGACCGGCACCATCACCTTTAGGTAATGACGCACGCTCCGCCCCTCGCCCTTGACGGTATCGAAAAGACGGTTCTTTTCAACTTCATCCTGAAGTTCTTCGTTGTCCAGCAAAGCCATGACCGGTTATCCAATCCTCGCGGAATTTTCCTGACCACAAGATACACCCAAATCCCGGCTGCGGCAAACTTTTTCTGTTGGTCGGAAAGGAAAAACGCCCGACTTTATGTTGGTTGATAGGGAAGTTTATGTCAGCAGCGTCCCGTAAATATCGGCCTTTATTGAATAGATCGCCTCATTTGTGGCTGCTATCAGACGGCCGTCGCGCGTAAAACAGAGGCCGACGATGTTGTTGCCCGCCACGATCTGTTCTATGGCAAGGCCGTCGGGTGCGATGCGAAAGATGCCGTGGCGGCCGCCATAACAAGTCGCTGCGTAAAGGTTGCCTTCGTTATCAAAGGCCAGGCCCTGAGCCCGGCCGAATCCTATCGCGAACTTTTCGACCACGCCTTTCTTATCCACCGCATATATCGCATCGTGACTCGCCAGGCCCGGTGCCGAAACATAAAGCCGTCCGTCCGGCCCGAACGCGAGGTGATACGCTGCTACCGAAGGCTCAAGCGTCGCAAACTCCTCGACAGTGCCGAATTCAGGCACACGAAAAATATTCCCCGTACGGTCGCCGACGAACATTATCCCGTCGGAATCAAAGGCGATCCCGGTCGCTACATTTAAACCCGTTGCATACACAGGGTTTATCCCGCTCGGGCTGACGACATAGACCTCGCCCTCGGCCCGGTTGGTCACGTACATATTGCCGTCCGGCCCAAAAGCGATCCCTGTAGGGTTTAGTATGGGATCTGGAAGCTCGTCGATATAGCCGTCCGGTTCGACGCGGTAGATCGTGTTCGGAAGCTGCTGCCCGCGTGCTCCGGACCGGGTGACTATGATCGCGTCATCAGAAGGATCGACAGCCGGATTCGCCACGATGTGCATCCCGTTAGCAAGCTTTTCGCCGATCAAAATGTCCGCCGTCGCGCTCTCGTCCTCACCGCTCTCAAGATGTACGTGCGCCTCACCCGGCGAGCAATCGGGGACGATCGCAAGCACCCGCGATGGCGACGCCGCCACAAGACGGCAGGCCATCCCGCTGACATATGCACCATACGCAGCCTCGGCGTCAAAACGAAATCCTTCGCTTTCGATCGCGATCTCGCCGCCACTGATCGCATACGCCGGCTTCACGGACCTGATCGTTCCTGCATTGCTCATTTGACTCATTATGAGAGATAGCGGCGGGGAATCAAAACGTGCCCCGGCCGGTTCAATCGAGACCGGGAGCAGCAAACTGAAATTTGGTGGACATGGACAAAAAGGCCGCCTTTTCAGACGGCCCTGCTGCCAAAGGTCTAATACGGGTCTATTCGTCGTCGTCGTGTGCTCGAACGCGACCCGCGGCGACGGCTTCGGCGACGACCTTGTCCGCCAGGTTGTGCGGCAGCGGATCGTAATGCGAGAACTGCATATGATAGGACCCGCGGGCCTGGGTGACGCTGTTGAGCTTCGATTGATAATCGAGCATTTCAGACAGCGGCACTTTTGCCTTGATAACCTGCTGCTTTCCACGCACCTCCATCCCACCAACACGGCCTCGGCGGGCATTGAGGTCGCCTAGCAAATCTCCGCTAACCTCTTGAGGAGTAAAGACTTCTACGTCCATGATCGGTTCGAGCAACGTCGGCTTTACCTTCTCCATAGCCGCGCGAAATGCCTTGCGGCCGGCGGCACGAAAACTATGCTCGTCCGAATCGACCGTGTGATAGCTGCCGTCGATCAGCGTTACCTTGAAATCGACCAGCGGATAACCCGCGACAGCACCGCTCTGGGCGGCCTCGATGATCCCTTTTTCGATGGCCGGGCGGAAATTCTGCGGAACCGAGCCACCAAATATCTTATCTACCCATTCAAATCCGCCACCGCGTTCAAGCGGTTCGAAAATTACCTTGCAATCGCCAAACTGGCCGCGCCCGCCGGACTGTTTTTTATGACGGCCCTGAACTTCGGCTGTTGTCGTGATCGTTTCCTTGTATGGGATCTTCGGCGGATGGAGGGTAACTTCCACGTGATAGCGATTCGCCAATTTTGCTACGACCGTCTCAATGTGAAGCTGTCCGGAGCCCGAGAGGATGAACTCCTTCGTCTGCGAATCGCGGTCGAAATGCAGGGACGGATCTTCTTCGAGGATCTTGTGCAGGGCACTCGAGATCTTGTCCTCATCGGCCCGCGACTTTGGTTCGATGGCAAATGCGATAGCGGCTTCCGGATATTCGACCCGTGGATAGACGATCGGCTTTGCCTTGTCAGAAAGGGTGTCGCCGGTTTGCGTATCCTTCAGTTTCACGACCGCGATGATGTCGCCAGTTGCGGCCTCATTCAGCTTATCGAGCGTTTTTCCCGAAATAGCGTGAAGAGTGCCGAGGCGCTCCATTGTGTCGCGGCTGGAGTTATAGACCGTGGCATCGGATGCGACCTTGCCGCTTACAACTTTCATTACGTTTATGCGGCCCGCGAATGGATCTGCAATGGTGCGGAACACATAGGCCGAAAACGGCTCGGCGTTACTGTATTTTCGTTTTATTCGTTCGCCGGTCATTTCGGGGTCCGTAAATCCGTATTCGGATTCGTGCGTTTTTGGATTCGGAGCGAATTCGACGATGTGATCGAGAAGTATCGAAAGTCCGACAAGATTTGTCGCGGAAACGGCGTACACCGGACAAAGCCGACTTTTGGCAATCGCTTTGGCCAAGTTCGGATAAATGTCCTCTTCTGGCAGCGTGCCGTCGGCGAAGTATTTTTCCATCAAATCGTCGTCAGACTCGGCGACGATCTCGATCAGGCGCAGGCGTGTCGTGTCGAGCTGTTCCTTGATCTCGGCCGGAATGGCGATTCCCTTGGCCTTGCCGCTTTCATCGAATTCGTAGGCCTTTTGGTGGACGACATCAACGACACCTTTGAAGCTCGCCTCATTCCCGATAGGCAGCGTGAACGGCACAATCGAGCGGGCAAAACTGTCGGCGGCGGTTTCGAGCGCGTGGTTGAAATCGGCGTGCTCCTTGTCGATCTTGTTTATGACCATAAAACGCGGGAGCAGGAATTCGTTGGCGTATTGCCACGTTTTTTCGGTCTGCACCTCGATACCGTGCACCGCGTCAACGACTACCAATGCACAATCGGCCACCCGCAGGGCCGGACGGGCATGCGAAACGAATGCCGCGTATCCGGGCGTGTCTATTAAGTTGATCTTGGTGTCGTTGTATTCGAGGTGGGCAAAATTATTGTTGAGGGAAACTTTTCGTTCGATCGAATCTTCTTCGAAATCGGTAATGGTCGTACCTTCATCGACCTTTCCCCATCGGCCGGGCATCCCGGCAACGTGGAGCAGAGAACTGACGAGTTGGGTTTTACCCGCGTCGCCGTGTCCTATGACAGCCAGGTTCCTGAGATTCTCAGTAGTAAAAGCTTTCATGATCGGCAAGATCTCCTTTTGGAAATAAACTCAAACCCCATGTCTCAAGGTCCGCTTTTGACTATCGACCATTTGGGATCAAGATCGTGCCGGGCCTTGGGGCTTTTTAGGATGTTGGTAAGAGAATAATTTATACGACGCGCGGCATAATCGCAAGATGGGAACGGGAGGGGCTTCCTAATAAGCCGATATTTGCGTTATGAGGTACAATAAGGAACACTATCGATATTTTGGAGGCGCCCATTCGGTGCAAAAACGCTAATGGCGAACGTCTATCATTAGATTGCGCATCGTAATGCGCGGAGAAACCGGCTGGTCCCGCAAACTGAAGCTTGCGGGACGAACCGCAATTCATCATGAGGCAATAATGAAAAAGAGAATCGGATCGGTAAAAAGATTTTTGGCTATGGCAGTCGTCGCGACGCTCTTAACCGGCGCGATCCCGGCCGCGGGGCAGGAGCTGGTATCGGTAAGCGACATCACCGGCGGCTCGAGCGTTTTTGTGTTCAGAAGCAGTTCCAAGGCGGCCCCGCGAAAGTTTGTGTCGCGCACGCGAACGACCCGTACTAAGACACAGCGTGTCGAAACCGCACGAAAGTTGGGCAAACAGTATGTTGCATTGGCAAAGGTTACTCCCCGCCGCACGCGAACCAACTCCGTAAATCCGGACGACCCGAGACTCCCGAACGTCAAGAGAATGACCGCCGCCGAGGCCGCTAAACTTTTTGCCGGAGTCGGTGAGTATTTTATGGACCGCGATGACTTCGACCAGGCCATTGACTACTTCCGCGAGGCGGTTCAGCTCGATAAGAAATACGCAGTTGCCCGCAACGGTCTCAGCGAGGCCCTGGCTCTGAAAGGCAACGAAGAATTGGTTCGCGACGCCCGCGGCCCTGCCCGCAGATTTTTTGAAGAGGCTCTGACATACAATCCGAACAACGCTCCCGCTCACTTCGGGCTCGGCGAAGTTTATTCTGCCGAAGAAAAATATGACGATGCCCGTAAGAGTTATGAGGCAGCTTTGGAAAATGACAAAGAACTGACGGAGATCTATGTTCCGCTCGGTATTTTGTACTATCAGGCCGGTGAGATCGCAAGAGCCGACGATCTTCTCACAAAAGCATTCGCGATTTCGCCTAACGATCCTGAGACGCAGTATTTTTACGGCTTGATCCGATTTTCTCAGAACGAGACGACCGATGCGCTAATCGCCTTTAATAAGGCGAAGAAGGCCGATCCGACTTATGCTGAGGCCTTTTATCAGGCTGGCGAAGCCGAACTTCGGTTGAACCGGCTGGCGGACGCGGCAGCGGATTACAAAAAAGCCACCGAGTTAAAACCGGGTTACTTTGAAGCCTGGCTTGGGCTGGGCGGCGCCAACTACGAAGCGAATAAATGGGCGGAAGCGGTAACCGCCTATAAGGAAGCGGTCAGGCTGAAAAATACAAATGCCGAGGCCTATGAAAATCTGGCGGATGCCTATCGTCAGCTGCCGGACTATGTTCAGGCGGAAGCAAATTATAAGCTCGCCGCGCTATTTGTCGAGCGTACGCCGAACTTCAGCAAGGAACAGGCGGCCGACATTTACAGCAAGAGTGCGTTTATGGTCGCCAAACAGTGTGAGATCACTCGCGCGGCGCGTTGCCGTTGGGGCGACGCCATCACTTATCTTGAAAAAGCGGCCCAATTGAGCCCGACCGGAGTCGATAATACCAACCTGGGATGGGCCTATTACAATGCGGCCCGTGAAGATCTGGGTTTTAAGAACGACGCTGCCGCGCGGACCAAATTGGAAAAGGCGAAAGCCGTGCTGCTAAAGGCATCGTCAGGCAGCAGCAAGGTTACGGCCGGCGCGTTGATGAATCTCGGCCGAGTTTTGTCCGATCTAGGAGATTACCCTGGTGCCATAGATGCGTTCAACAAGGCGATCCAGAAAGAACCCGATTGGGCCCTTGCGCTGAACGAACTTGGCTCGGTGTACCGAAAACAAAACAAGTTCAAGGAAGCCGCCGCTCAGTTTAGAAAGGCGGCCGATAAAGAACAGAAGAACCCGGTCATTCAATTCAATCTTGGTGAGGCCGAGCTTAAGAATGGCAATATCGGCGAAGCAAAAAAGGCCTATGACCGCCTGAGGAAGCTCGGCAGAGAAGGGGGCGATTTTGCCGCTCGCCTTGTTCGGCTTAGCGGCGGAAAGATCAAAGGTTGACCGATTTACCCTTTTGGATCCGGATAATTTAATCACGATCAGGGAAAATGTTCCGCTGGCTCCGCTGACCACCTTAGGGGTCGGCGGTCCGGCGCGTTTTTTTGTAAAAGCGGAAACAGGCGAGCATGTTTTTCAGGCCCTTGAATACGCAGCCGAAAACGCGCTGGAACTTTTCGTTTTGGGCGGCGGAAGCAATATCCTGGTTTCCGACCAGGGTTTCGACGGGCTGGTGATCCAGGTCGCAATCAAAGGAATATCCTTAGAATCTGAGGGTAAAAGACAGGTAGTCACGGCCAAGGCAGGTGAGGACTGGGATCCTTTTGTCGAATTTTGTGTGAGCAAGGGCCTTGCCGGCATCGAGTGCATGAGCGGAATTCCCGGATTTGTCGGCGGAACGCCCGTCCAAAACGTCGGGGCTTATGGACAGGAGGTTTCCGAGACGATCATTTCGGTCAAGTGTCTGGATCGGACAAATCGTGAAACGCTGGAGCTAACGAATGAGCAATGCGGTTTTGCTTACCGGACAAGCATTTTTAATTCCAGTCATAGGGACCGGTATATCGTTCTGTCAGTGACGTTTAGCCTTATTCCCGCCGGCCCGCCAAAGATCGAATACAAGGACCTGATGGAGTATTTTTCGGGACGCGAAGCCACTCTTGCGGCGACACGCGAAACGGTGCTCAAGATCCGTGCCGCGAAATCCATGGTGATTCTCCCCGCAGATCCGAATTCCAGGAGTGCCGGGTCGTTCTTCAAGAATCCGGTCATCTCGTTAAAGCGTCTATCAGAACTCGAGGATCGATTGGACGTCAAAGTGCCGCATTTCAACGCGAGTGATGGAATGGTGAAGGTACCGGCAGCATGGCTGATCGAACGAGCGGGATTCTACAAGGGATTCTCGCTGGGAAATGCCGGAATTTCAACCAATCACTCGCTTGCGATCATAAACCGTGGAGAAGCGTCGGCCGCGGAAATTGTCGATCTAAAAAACCTGATACAAGAGACCGTAAGGAACGAGTTTGGCGTCGATCTGATGCCGGAACCCATTTTCGTTGGCAATAATCAACAGTAATTTGGGGTCCTTGATCGGGGAATGTTGGTTGGGGCCGCGATGCCGGCTGAAAAAATGTTTAATTCCTTTAGCAAAAAACCGCAACTTGAAACGTCCGAATGAAGTACAATACTGGGTGGCTAGAGTTTTACCTACCCTACATTTCATCTTTTTCGAGGTCGGCAATGTTTCAAACAAATAGTTTCTTTAAGGTACTTTTTTCGGTACTGGCTTTCATTTCAATCAATCTTCAAGGGCTTCCAACCGTTAAGGCGAACGATATCGTAGCGACCGAGGATGTCGTATCGGGTTCGAGTGTCTTCGTGTTTCGCGAATCTCGCAAGCGTCCGCAGGAACGTGCGGGCGGATCGGTCAATGTCGGCGGAAGCGGCCGAAGTTCTTACCGTGAAAAACTGAATGCCCAGATCGCCGCCAGCCGAAAGAAAAAGGCCGATGCGGCAAAAGCCAGGGCCGCGGCAGTTGCAAGTGCCCGCCGACGGCAACGGCTGGCGAAGCTGAAACTGACGGATACTCTTGCGGCCGCCGCTGAAAGGAAAATGGAGTCTGGAGATGTTACGGGCGCGATCGTTGACTACCGCGGTTCGTTAAAAGCAAATCCGAAGAATGCCGAATCGATCAGCGGCCTTAGTGAGGCCCTGACCGCATCGGGAATTCAGACGGCGGGTAACGATAATAACGAGGCCGCCGTGCCGCTGTTTGACGAGGCGGTGAAACTTGATCCGAAAAATGAGGTAGCATTCACTAAGTTGGGCGAGATCCACGATGCGCGGGGCCGGAATGCCCTTGCCATAACTAATTATGAAAAGGCTTTGGCGATCGACCCGCAGATGTCATCGCTTTATCTGCCCGTTGCCCTTGCCTATGTGGAATCGGGCAATGCCGCAAAGGCCGATTTTTACTTGACCAAGGCCGAGGCCGCCGGGGCCAATGGAACCGACGCGAAAATGGCCCGTGGAGTGCTGCTTTACAAGCAAAATAAGAACGCGGAGGCCCTGGCAGTTTTTGATCAGATCGCGCTGGCTGAGCCGCAAAACGGTGCCGTTCAGTATCAGCGGGCAGTCTTGTTCGACAAACTTGGCCAACAGGACAAGGCGATCGAGGCATTAAAAAAAGCCACGCAGATCGATCCCGGTTACGCTCCGGCATGGTTCGACCTAGGCGTGATCTATTACAACAAGGGAGACTATAAGAGTGCTTTGACCGCTTACCAGGCATCCGTTAGGGCCGACAACGCAAACGCCCGGACTCACGCAAACCTGGCCAGCACCTATCGTCAGCTTGAACGTTTTGCCGAGGCCAATGCGGAGTACAAGATCGCGTCCGAGACGATCAAGGACGACCCAAACCTTTACAGCGAATGGGGTTATTGTCTTGGCAAAACCGCCGAGTGGGACAAAGCAACAGCCCGGCTTGAAACCGCGAAAGGGATGAGCCCGACCGCTGAGGAAGAGTCGAACGTCGGCTGGGCATATTACAATTCGGCTCAGGCTGATAAGGCAGCTAAGAACGATGCCGCCGCGAAGGAAAAACTTGAAAAGGGCAAATTGTCGCTTCAGACGGCGGTGGAAAAGGACCCGAAACTGGATGCGGCCCATATGAATCTTGGTTCGACGTATAACAGCCTTGGCGAGCATGACAAGGCGGTCGTTTCGCTAAACGAAGCGGTGAGGCTTCATAATGATTGGGTCATTGCCTTAAACCAGCTTGGACTGGCGTATCGCGGAACCAAGAACCTCGGACTGGCTCTGAATTCATTCAACCGTGTTGTCCTGCTTGATGGCAATAATGTTTCCGGCTTGTTCAATCTGGGCTCAACCCAATACGCAAGCGGTGATAAGAAGGGCGCTCAAAAAACGCAGGCCAAGCTGAAAAAGATCCGGCCTGATCTGGCCGACCAGTTGGGCTCGATCATCGCCGGAAAAGCGATCGATTACGGCACCCAGAAGATAAGGGAAAAGATCAGGATACCCGGAATTCCGTTCTAAATATTGTGTAATCAAGACGACGGCCGGATGCAGGAAGGCTCACGACTTATTTCCTTAGAGCTTCGCGAAAATATTTTTCATACTCCAATTTAAGGGTTGGATCCAGTTGAACTGCTTTTTGAAGGTCGGCAAGTGCATCGGCCTTTCGACCGAGGCTTAGGTGAATTGTGCCGCGCAGGGCATAGGCGTCGGCGTTCTTTGGCTGAAGCTCGATCACCCGTGTGTAATCGGCAATGGCCGCTTTCCGGTCGATCTCCGTAAGGGCGCTTGCCCTGTTCATAAGGATCAGCGTGTTTTTGGGTACGATCTCGAGAGCCTTTGTATAATCGCCGACAGCTCCGGCATAGTCTTCAAGTTGTTGTTTCGCCGCTCCGCGGCTTGTCAGTGCCTCGTAGCTGCCCGGCAATATCTCCAACGCCCGATCGTAATCAGAAAGCGCCGTTTTCCAATCACCCTTTGCCGAAAGACCGTTGCCCCGATTGTTGTATGACATTCCGTGGGCCATCTTGTCATACAATTGCGTCAGCCCGCTGAAAAGCTCGATCGCTTTTGAAAAATCTGTAATCGCACGGTCATAATCGCCTTTTTCCAGATAGATATTTCCGCGATTGTAATAACCCAGCGGATGCCGCGGCGTAATTTCCACGACCTTGGAAAAATCCGCGAGCGCTCCATCGGCATCTCCGCGGGCAAGCTTGATGTTCGCCCGATTATTGTATGCGTCGGCCATTTTCGGGTTGGCCGCGATGGCAAGGTCATATGCTCTAACGGCATTGTCCGCGTCGCCGGCGTCCTGCAATTGAAGGCCGCGATTGTAGGCTTCAGCCGCCTTTGAGACATCCTGACCAAAAGCATTAACCGAAAAAAGGAAGAGAGCGGAGGCGAGATATCCAGCAAATTTCATAAATAAGCCCAACCGGTTATGACGAACAAACCTCCCCTATAATACAATGTCATTTTGCACCGAAACAAGAAAAAAAGATGCCGAAAAGAACTGACATCCGCAAAATTTTGATTATTGGCTCGGGTCCGATCGTTATTGGGCAGGCTTGCGAATTCGATTATTCGGGAACGCAGGCCTGCCGGTCTTTGAAGGAAGAAGGATTCGAGGTCGTGCTAGTGAATTCCAATCCCGCGACGATCATGACTGATCCGGAAATTGCCGATCGCACGTACATTGAGCCGCTTACCCTCGAAACGCTGACCGCGATCATTGATAAAGAGCGGCCTGATGCCCTGCTGCCGACCGTAGGCGGGCAGACCGGACTGAATCTATCGGTTGAACTGTTCGAGCAGGGAATTCTCGAAAAATTCGGCGTAAAACTGATAGGTGCAAATATCGACGCGATAAAGGTCGGTGAAGACCGCGAGCTTTTTAAGGCAGCGATGGACGAGATCGGAATTCCATCCGCGAAAGGCGGTTTTGCGCACACCTGGGAGGAGGCCGAGAAGATCGTGGAGGAGATAGGCTATCCGGCGATCATCCGGCCAAGTTTTACTCTTGGCGGGACGGGCGGCGGCACCGCTTATTATCCGGAAGAATTTGCTGAGATCGCAAAGAACGGTCTCGCCGCGTCGCCGAATTCGCAGATATTGATCGAAGAATCGATCCTCGGCTGGAAGGAATACGAGCTTGAGGTGATGCGAGATCTTAATGACAATGTTGTCATCATCTGCTCGATAGAAAATTTCGACCCGATGGGCGTGCATACCGGCGATTCGATAACGGTCGCACCGGCACAGACGCTGACCGATGTCGAATACCAAAACCTTCGCGATATGTCGATAAAGTGTATCCGCAAGGTCGGCGTTGAAACGGGCGGTTCGAACATACAGTTTGCCGTAAATCCGGAGAATGGCGAGGTCCGCATTATTGAAATGAATCCGAGAGTCTCGCGCTCATCCGCTCTGGCTTCAAAAGCGACGGGCTTCCCAATCGCAAAGATCGCGGCAAAATTGGCTGTTGGCTATACGCTCGACGAAATACCGAACGACATCACACAAAAGACACCCGCTTCGTTCGAGCCGACAATCGACTACGTCGTCACAAAGATCCCAAAATGGGCGTTTGAAAAATTTCCGGGTGCGGAAGACGTTCTAGGAACACAGATGAAATCCGTCGGCGAAGTGATGGCGATCGGGCGGACATTTAAGGAAAGCTTATTTAAGGGATTGCGTTCGCTTGAGGCCGTTAAACCGCTGCGTTTGCAGGATGTTCCCGATGCAGAATTGCAGCGGAAGCTCGCCAGGCCGAATTCGCAGCGGTTCTCTTACATCACATACGCTTTGCAGAACGGCTATTCGATAGAAGAAGTACATCGGCTGACGAAGATCGATCCGTGGTTTTTGGACCAACTGTCGCAAGTGATGGAGTTTCAGGACAGCCTCGACGCTAAGCCTTTGGCCGAATATTCAACTGGCGAGTTGCGATTGGCAAAGGAATACGGGCTTTCAGACAGGCGACTTTCTTTTCTTACGAATTCACCTGAGCTGGACGTGCGTAAATATAGAATAGGACTAGGGATAAGTCCTGTTTATAAACGTGTGGATACGTGCGCCGCTGAGTTCGAATCATACACGCCGTACCTCTATTCAACCTACGAACAGGAATGCGAGGCGGCGCCGGGCACCCAGAAAAAGATCATGATCCTTGGTTCGGGGCCGAACCGCATCGGGCAAGGAATCGAGTTCGATTATTGTTGCTGCCACGCCTCATTTGCACTGCACGACGCTGGGTTCGAGACGATCATGGTCAACTGCAATCCGGAAACCGTTTCGACCGATTACGACACATCCGACCGATTGTATTTTGAGCCGCTGACGTTTGAGGATGTGATGAATATTGTCGATGTCGAAAAACCGGACGGCGTGATCGTCCAGTTTGGCGGGCAGACACCACTGAATTTGGCTGACCGCCTGCATGAGGCGGGCGTACCGATCATCGGAACATCGCCCGATTCGATCGATCTGGCGGAGGACAGAAAGCGCTTTGGCGCACTGCTGGAAGATCTGAAAATTCCATGCCCGGAGAATTCCAGTGTTACCTCAGGCGATGAAGCAAAAACCGCTGCAAACAAAATAGGTTACCCGGTCGTTGTGAGACCGAGTTTTGTGCTTGGCGGGCGGGCGATGGCGATCGTTTATGATGACGCTACTCTGGATGAATATATGCGTTCGGCGGTCGATGCGTCGCCGGAAAAGCCGATCTTGATCGACAAGTTTCTGGAGCGGGCGGCCGAGATCGACGTCGATGCTTTAGCCGATGAAACGGCGGTCATTATTGCGGGAATTCAGGAGCATATCGAGGAAGCGGGAATTCATTCGGGCGATTCATCAAGCGTGCTGCCTGCGCAAAAGATCGCGGCCGAGCATCTTGAGACGATCCAGCATTACACGAAACTGCTTGCAAATGCTTTGAAGGTGAAAGGTTTGATGAACATCCAGTTCGCGATCCAGAACGACCGCGTTTATGTCATAGAGGTAAACCCACGGGCTTCGCGGACGGTGCCGTTTGTCGCAAAGGCGACAGGAGTTCCGATCGCAAAGATCGCGTCGCGTGTTATGGCGGGAGAAAGTAAACTGATCGATTTCAAGCTGCCGGACGGTCTGCCCGTGCCAAAAATATTCGTCAAGTCGCCGGTCTTTCCCTTCAAAAAATTTGCGGGTGTCGATCCGATCCTCGGCCCCGAGATGCATTCAACAGGCGAAGTGATGGGCGTCGGCGCCACCTTTGGCGAGGCCTACGGCAAAGCAATGGAAGGCGCCGGGCTGACGCTGCCATTAAGTGGAAAGGCCTTTGTCTCGGTGACGAACGCGGACAAAGGTCAGGCAGTTTTGCTGGCGCGGCGACTGAACAAACTCGGATTCGATCTCGTCGCGACCTATGGCACGGCGAACCGGCTTCGCGAAGTTGGCCTGGAGTGTGAAAGCGTTTTCAAGGTTAACGAAGGACGCCCGAATATCGCCGATCTCATCCGACAAGGCGACATCGCTCTGATCATCAACACGCCGCTCGGTAAAACCTCACACTACGACGAAAAGGCCATCCGCAAAGCTGCGCTGCAATTCAATGTTCCATGTGTAACGACGGTCACCGGTGCCGAGGCTTTGGTCGAGGCAATTTCGTCCAAGAAAAGTGAAGGAAGTGTTATGGTGAGGAGTTTGCAGGAGATTCACGAAACTATGAAAGAATTAAAGGCGGCTTAGGTCAATTTAAAGTAATTTGGAGAATAAATGGCCGTACGAAGGCTTAGATCTGCGCTTGAAAACTTGGTTTCGTTTCTTGAAAAGAACGAACCAGGATATTGGGCTTCTTTTCTACAAGACATTGAAAAAAAGCTCGAAGATCCGTCAACGGTCTTGAAAGCGAGGGTTGACTTGAATTCATGCTTTGGCGGCATGGGATCGTTGAACGACCTTGTCTTTTCAAATGAAAAACTTGATTTCGAATTTGGCAAACTTTGCGACGAGGTATTTAAGGAAAATAGGCTAGTGAGCGCTGGGGTTTTGAAAAGACTACGATGGGAATTGTATGAATTCACGCATCGCGGGGAACCGTCACCACGTATCAAGAACGCTTTTGCACCATAGTGTTATTCGCTGAGCGAGCAGGGTTGATGTCTTAACTGCAAATAACTTTAAGCTCTGGATCTCAAAGACTTAGACTTACTAACTAGGAGCCCGATCGTTATCGCTCGCGGTTCTGAAATAATTATGAATGAATCGCATGACCGTGAGATCATCGGCGGGCATCTGCTCGTGATCGGCGGGGCCGAGGATAAGTATAACGAACGGCGGATACTCAAGAAGTTTTTGAAGCTGGCGGGCGGGGAGAAAGCGGAGATCCTGATCGTGCCGGTTGCATCCGATTATCCGGAGTTTGCCGCGGACGTCTATACTCAGGCTTTCCGAAACCTTGGCATAGCCGCTCCGCGTGTCCTCAGGGCCACTTCGCGCCAGGACGTATGCGAGGCAGATCCGGACGAACTGCTTGACGGGGTTTCCGGCGTTTTTATCACGGGGGGCGACCAAATGCGGCTAGTTTCGCTGCTTGGCGGAACGGATTTTGCGGCCAAGCTTCGAAAGATGGTCCGTGAGACGCCGATAGTCCTGGCGGGCACGAGCGCCGGGGCGGCGGGCATGAGCACGTCGATGATCGTTCGCGGTGAAGCGGCATCGCACCCTAAAAAAGATGCCGTGCGACTTTCGCCGGGTCTTGGGTTTCTGAAAAATATCATAATCGACCAGCATTTTACCGAACGCGGGCGCATAAGCCGTCTGATCACGGCGGTATCGTATAATCCCTACAATCTCGGCATCGGCATTGACGAGAATACGGCGATAATACTCGATCCGCATGGCGTAATGGAGATTTTCGGACAGGGCTCGGTAACCGTTGTCGATGGCTCGCAGATCACGTACAACGAGATCGCCGAGGTTTCCGAGCACGAATCGTTTGGTGTTTGCGGGGTGCAAATGCATATCCTTCGGGACGGCCTCGTTTATCAATATATCGAACGCCATCCGCTGCAGCCGAAAAAAGAATTTCTCTTGCCCGACCTTGGATAACGACCCGATATGGAAATCCTTGAAATCAGAACATTACGCGGACCGAATTACTGGAGCGGCTATTGGAAGAAGCTGATCATCACGCGCCTCGATATCGGCGAGTATGAAGAAAGGCCCACGGATAAGATCGATAATTTTTATGGCCGTATGAACGAGGTTATTCCCTCGATGCTATCGCACGGCTGCAGCTACGGCGAAGAAGGCGGTTTCCTGCGGCGCGTTACCGAGGGTACATGGGCTGGGCACGTGATCGAGCATTTTGCGCTCGAATTGCAGACGCTGGCGGGAATGGACACGGGTTATGGCCGAACGCGCGAGACAGGCGAAGACGGCATTTATAACGTAGTTTTCAGTTATCACGAGGAAGAAGTTGGACGGTACGCCGCCCGGGCCGCCGTCAAGCTTTTTCTCGACCTGGCTGAGAACGCCCCGCTAGAGGAGATCAAGGAAAGGCTTGCCGCAGATATTCAGCAGATGCGCGAGATCCGCGAGGATGTGCGGTTCGGTCCGTCAACGGGTTCGCTTGTCGAAGAAGCGGTAAACCGGGACATTCCGTTTATCCGGCTAAATGACCAATCGCTTGTTCAGCTTGGTTACGGCGTTCACCAAAAACGCATTCAGGCAACGACGACGGCGAACACCAATATGATCGCGGTCGATATTGCCGGAAACAAGCACGCAACGAAAACCCTGCTTGGTGATATGGGTGTGCCGGTCCCGAAAGGGTATAGCATTCGCGAAGAGGAAGAACTTGAGGACACGCTGGAACGTGTCGGGTTTCCGGCGGTCATCAAGCCGCTTGATGGAAATCATGGCAAGGGTGCGACCGTCGGTATAACGTCTCTCGAAGACGCACAGACGGCCTGGGAAAAGGCGAAAGAATACTCCCGCTGGGTGATAGTAGAGCAGCAGTTTCAAGGTTCCGACTTCAGGGCCCTTGTTGTAAACAATCGACTTATTGCCGTTGCCGGGCGCGTGCCGGCACACGTTACGGGTGACGGAAAGCAGACGATAGAGCAGTTGATCGATGAAACGAATGCCGATCCGCGGCGCGGATACGGGCATGAGAACGTGCTTACGCAGATCGACATAGACAACCAGACGATGCGGTGTATTCGCAATGCAGGGTATGAACTGGATTCGGTCTTAAACAAAGGCGAAAGGCTGTACCTCAAGACCACGGCAAATATTTCGACCGGCGGAACCGCGATCGATGTAACCGATGAGGTCCACCCTGAGAACGTGTTTTTGTTCGAGCGTATCGCACGGATAATCGGGCTGGATGTTGCGGGCGTCGATGTGATAGCGCCGAACGTCAGCGAGCCCCTGCGTGCAAATGGCGGCGGCATAATCGAGGTTAACGCGGCACCCGGATTTCGGATGCACCTTGCACCAAGCGAGGGGATCGGACGCAATGTTGCCGAGCATGTCATCGATATGCTTTTTCCGCCCGGTGCACCGGCCCGAATTCCAATATTCGCGATCACCGGCACGAACGGAAAAACCACGACAACACGTTTGATCGCGCATATATTACGAAATTCCGGCCGCACGGTCGGCTTTACTACAACCGACGGAACGTACATCGGCAATGAGCAGATCGTACAGGGCGACAATACCGGGCCTGTTTCGGCTCAGCTTGTTCTTAAAGATCCAACAGTGGATGTTGCCGTACTCGAAACCGCCCGCGGAGGCATTATTCGGTCGGGCCTTGGCTTCGATCATGCCGATGTAGGTGTGGTTTTGAACGTCGCGGCCGATCACCTCGGGTTAAAGGATGTAAACACGCTTGAAGATCTGGCCCGAGTCAAATCGGTTGTCCCGCGGGCGGTAGGCAAGCGGGGTTACGCCGTCCTGAATGCCGAAGATGAACTTGTTTACAAGATGAGGGAGTTGGTTGACGGGACCGTCGTTTGTTTTTCGATGGACGAAAACCATCCGAACATTCTCCGCCGTGCCGAGCGCGGCCGGATCTCGTGCGTTTACGAGAATGGGTTTGTCACTATACTGAAGGGGAAGTGGAAGGTGCGCGTCGAAAAAGTCGTCAATATTCCCCTTACCTACGGTGGTCGGGCCGAGTTTATGATACAGAATGTGCTTGCGGCCACGCTTGCATGTTTTGTTCACGGTGTCTCGATCGAAGATATCCGCGTTGGACTAACGACCTTCAACGCGGGAACCGCGCAAACGCCCGGACGCCTTAACTTTATCGAAGTAGGCCACGTGACCGTCCTGATGGATTATGCCCACAACCCGGCCGGTTTCAGCGGATTGACGAAGTTCGTTTCCAAGCTTCCGAACAAGTACCGGACAGTAGTTATGAACGTGCCGGGTGACCGCCGCGATGATGACATTCGCGAAATGGGCGAGATAGCGGGGCATGCGTTCGACCGGGTGGTCATTCGATCAGGCCACTATCTGCGGGGCCGCGAACCTGAGGAGATCGCCGCTCTTATTCAGGAAGGCATCGCCCGCAGCGGAACTGATCCTCAGGTCCGAGTCATTTCCGATAGCCGCGAGGCCATCCAGCACGCGGTCAAACAGGGCCGCAAGGGTGAGTTGGTGGTGACGCTGGCGGATGTCGTCCCCGATGATATTAGGTATGTTCAGGAGATAAGGGACAAGCTTCTTGAGCAAGAAGAGGCGGAATCGTAAACCCGCGGCAATTTGTTTTCTTACGAATTCCGAACCGGAATCGCCAATTAAAAACAAAAGCCCGACGGTTTTTGAAATAACCGTTCGAGCGTTCCTATATCGTCCTAATTGTGTAAAGTTTAAACATTGGTACTACATCTTGTCAAGAACTATTTCGATTAGTAGTGTGCCATTTTGAAATTTTGCGTTTTCTCCACTTTGTAAAACTTTGTGTCCGCCCTTCGTGAGCTTTGTGTTAGCGGCCTTTTAACACAAAGAGCACCAAGGGAAGACACGAAGTTCACGAAAGGTTCAAGCTGATCTGCTACATTCAATTTGGCGATGTCGTAAACCCGAAATGACGGAAGGGTCGCGATCTTTTTGATCGCGACCCCAAAGTTACACCGGCTACTACATTGCCGGAGACTCGAACATAAACGCCAGTTTCCAGGCGTCGCCTTCCTTAACATAGACCGCGGTCTGGTGAAGCGGGCCATTCTTTTGGCCGTCACAACCGCCATCGGCGTTGATCTTCTCAAGATCGATCTGAATTCATTGCACAAAGCCTCGATGTTCTTTGAATCGAAAAACCGATCGAGCTTGCTTTTGTATTCCTGGTCGCGAGAAGATTTATCACCACGGCGCAAGCATTGTCAAGGCGGGAGTTAAGCCCGATCGTGTTTTGCTGGATGCAAAAAGAACCCCGCACTCGCTCCCCTTTTTCCTAATGGTTGAAATGCCTGATTCCGGTAAAGACCATTGCAATGCCGTGCTCATCGGCAGCGGCGATAACTTCCTCGTCTTTGATCGATCCGCCGGGTTGAATTATGGCAGAAACACCTAATTTTGCTGCTTCATCGACATTATCGCGAAAGGGAAAAAAAGCATCCGAAGCAAGAGCCGATCCGCTCAATCGAAGATCGAACCGCTCTGCACGCATAGCGGCAATTCGTATCGAGTCAACACGGTTCATCTGGCCTGAGCCGACGCCGATCGTTTGAACATCGTTGGTAACGACTATCGCGTTCGACTTCACGTGCTCGCAAACTTTCCACGCGAGCAGCATCGCGCGAATGTCAGCCTCGGTTGGCTGTTTTTTTGTGACGGTATTTAGCTCGCCGGACGTGATCTGATGATCGTCTTTCGTCTGGATAAGCATTCCGCCGGAGATCTGTTTTAGTTGAAATTCGGACAGATCCGAAATTCGAGATCCGAGATTTGAAACTACAGGCTCCGTTTTTGACACGCGGTCAGGAGCGTCCATTCGCAAAACACGCAGGTTCTTCTTCGAGCGAAAAACCTCGAGTGCCGCGGGTTCATAAGCGGGTGCGATGACTACCTCGGTAAATATTTCATTGACGGATCTCGCCGCTTCGGCATCGACCGCCCGGTTGAAGGCAACGATCCCGCCAAAGGCCGAGACGGGATCGGTCGAAAGTGCACGCCGGTAGGCTTGCTCGTTGTTTTCGCCGAGGCCGACGCCGCACGGGTTTGTATGTTTGATAATTGCGACGGCGAGTTCGTCGAGATCCAGGACCAGGTTCCAAGCCGCTTCGGCATCCACGTAGTTATTGAACGACATCTCTTTACCATGAAGCTGTTCGGCGTTCGCAATGCCGTTCGCTTCACCGGTTTTGTAGATAGCGGCTTTTTGATGCGGGTTTTCGCCATAGCGGAGATCGGTGACCTTTGCCAACCGAAGTTCGGCAAATTCCGGCAGCCCGGTGCGAGGGCCGGGGCTTTCGTCATCCTGCGACATTTGTTCAGATTCAATAAAAACAAGATCACCTAGCGGGTTCAGAGGTTCGAGAAATTCCAGGTCTTCGTCTGATAGCTGCCCTGCCAGATATGATGAGATGGCGAGGTCGTAGCTTGCGGTCCGCGTATATGCGAGCACGGCAAGGCGCTGGCGGGTTTTTAGGGAGAGCGAGCAGTCGTTCCGTCTCAACTCGTCCAAAATGCCACTGTATAGTTTCGGGTCTGTGGCGACCGCCACGTCCCGCCAATTCTTCGACGCAGAGCGGATCATGGCCGGCCCGCCAATGTCGATGTTTTCGACCGCTTCATCGAGGGTAACGCCGTCCTTTGCGATCGTATCCTCGAACGGATAAAGGTTGACCGCGACGAGGTCGATCGGCTTGATCTCATGGTCCCGCATCGCCGCGACGTGTTCCGGGTTGTCCCGCATTGCAAGGAACGCTCCGTGGATCTTTGGATGAAGGGTTTTGACACGGCCGTCCATCATCTCTGGAAAACCCGTAACGTCGGAAACCTCGGTAACTGGGATCTCGGCATTGCGAAGAGCCCGGGCCGTTCCGCCGGTGGAAATTATTTCGACGCCAAGATCGGCAAGCGAACGCGCGAAATCGACGGCCCCGGTCTTGTCGGAAAGGCTGATCAAAGCACGCCTGATTTTCCTAGGTTCATCCATAGCAAACAAAAAAACGGCCTAAGCGACCGCTTTACCGTATATCTTTTTCGTATCTATTTCGAGACACCGCGTGCAGATACACGCGAGACAGCCCTCACACAAAGAAACGCCCAAAAAACAAAAGTCCAAGCAAAAGGACCAGAGCATAGATTATTATTTTGATAAGACTCATGAAAATCCTTATCCTTGTACTAGGGAGTTCAACGATCTGAACTACAAATATTTAGTTTAGTTCCGATCTAATTTCGATGTCAAAGGACAACAGTTCGATTCTGACATGTCTCATAGGCCTTGCGGGCCTGCTTATTTGCCCGGTTCTTTGTACGGGGCAGTATGCTGCCGCGGAGATAATTCTTGATCCGGCAACCCATTCAGCCACAGTTAAGGGAAAAGTGTCGAAAGGCCGCGGGATGAGAAATTTGTCGTTTCTCAGATCAGCCATCGGCTTTTCCGATCTTGGCTCTCGCATCTCAAGCATTAGTTTGCAGCGTGAGCCGGGGGGAATGGTCCCAATGCGAAGGTTCAGTTCGACGGAGTTTGTTGCCGAAGCCGATTTTACGGACTTTTCGTACGATGTCGATCTGAAACCCGGGGAGGATGCCAGGTCGGCTGCCCATACCTCGTGGCTGAGTGACGAGAATGGGCTTTTGCTTCTCGACGATCTCCTTCCTCGGACGGATAGGGAAAATGCTGGCCAGGTTATCATTACTCTTCGTCTGCCCGAGAAATGGAAGGTTGTCACGACTGAGACAAGAAAGGGGCTCGACACGTATAGTGTTGAAAAAGTCGATCGGGCGGTATTTGTGCTGGGGAAAGCCCTTCGAGAGGCCGCCGGAACACCGGAGGTTGCCATATCCGGCGCGTGGCATTTTACAGACGTTGAAGCAAGCGGAATGGCAGCCGAAATTCATCTCGACTATCACCGAATCTTTGGCGGCAATGCCGCAGCGCGGTCGCTAGTCGTGGTTTTCCCATTTCCTCAAGCGGATCTGCCAAAGGGTAAATGGGAAGCCGAAACGCGCGGCAGCACGATCATTCTGGCCTCGACCGACACGTCATTTAAGAGCCAGTCGCTTCAACGTTTGCATGAGCAGCTTCGGCACGAGATATTCCATCTTTGGCTCCCAAATGGCGTTGATCTTACCGGCCGATACGATTGGTTTTACGAGGGATTTGCTCTTTATCAGTCGTTGAAGACCGCGGTATTCCTGAATCAGATAAGATTTGACGATTTCCTTGACACGCTATCAAGGGCGCACAATATAGACAGTTCACAGACACAACGCCGTTCATTGATAGAGGCGTCTGATGAACGTTGGAGCGGGGCTGAGACGCAATTGTACGCTCGCGGAATGGTCGTTGCTTTTCTCGCGGACCTCGTTCTTCTTGAGGGTTCAAAAGGGAAGAATTCCGTCGAAGGCCTTTTGCACCGATTATTTGCGACGCACAAATTTCCGTCGAAACCCTCGGACGCAAACGAGGCTTTGCTCAAGATCCTAGGTGAAAATCCACAACTGGTTCCGCTCACGGATGAATTTATTCGCGGC
>JBGTJP010000100.1:0-5976 GCA_041745075.1 Pyrinomonadaceae bacterium
GCTTCGTCATCGACCGGGCGGATCGCGGCATCGGCCGCACAAGCCGCCTCGTCGCCAAACACCTCAACTCCGATATCGCGAAGATCGCCTGCGAGTTTTCTGATGCGTCCTTCAAGATCAGGAAGATTCCGGTGCACCAAGATCTTGTCGAGGGCATTGCATACGCTCAATCGCGATTTGCCGTCGATCGCAATATTCGACGCCATTCCAAAGTCGGCTTCTTCGTCGATATATAAAAAGTTATTGCCGCGTCCGCTAACCAGCACGGGAGCCTTTGAATTCCTGACAGCAAGATCGATCAGCGCTTCGCCACCGCGGGGAATTACAAGATCGAACTTTTCAGTTTCGCCGGCGATCAGCTTTTGCGTTTCGTCGCGAGAGATGTCGAGGTAACGCACGAATTCGGCAGCAGCCCCGTTTTCCTGCAAGGCTTTTTGCCACAAATCCGCAAGTACCATGTTTGTATTCCGAGCTTCCTTGCCGCCCTTTAGCAAAATTCGATTTCCTGCTTTAAGGGCGATGATCGCTGCCTCGATACATACGTCCGGCCGGGCTTCAAATATAATAAGGATAGTGCCGAAAGGAACGCGGCGGTTCTCGATGCGAAGTCCATCCGGGCGGGTGTGAGATGAAATGATCGTACCTTTGACGCTCGGCAATGCGATCACGCTTTCTACCGAAGCGATCATTCTATCGATCTTCGCATCGTCAACCTTCAGCCGGTCATAGATCACAATGTCATCCGGCGGACAAGCCGCAACATCGACCCGATTGGCCCCAATTATCTGAGATCTTTCCTCGCCCAGCAGCCTGGCAAGGCTTTGCAGCACTCCCTCAGTCGCGCGTTCATTTTCAGCCGCAACCAATTTTGTATTATCTTCAATATCTATCATAGTTCTTAGTTGGTAGATTAGAACGGCAAAAGTTTCGTGATCGGGTGGCCGGAATACTGCTTCTTTTTGGAATCCAACGCCGACACACTTACGACCCCGATTCCTGCTGACGTTAGGAATATCTCGTCAGCCGCCCGTAACGCGTCGATGCCCGCCTCGACCTCTTCACAGTCAAGATTCTCAAGAACATACTCGCGTGTCGTCCCCGCAAGGCAGCCGGTTTTCAGGCTCGGTGTAAAAAGCCGCCCGCCCTTTGCCCAAAACACATTCGCCATGCAGGCCGAAGCTACATCGCCCCGTTCGTTAAGCCTTACCGCCTCGTCAAACCCGCGACCCTTTGCTTTCTCAAATGCGATCAAGTGATTGAGATAGTTGCATGATTTGATACCGGCGAGAGGCGAAGTTGAATTTACAAGATGAGGCGAAACGGTCAGTTTGAAGCTATTTGAGATCGCTCGCGGCCCAGCGGTTAATATCGACAGACTTGTTTTGTCAGCTCCAAATCCGCCCCAAATTTCGCTCGGCGATTCATCGAAAAATGTTATCCGCGCCCGCCCATTCTCGATTTTGTTCTGCGCCACGGATTCGGCAACCACGCCCAAAACGGCTCGTTCAGCGTGTTGAGAGAGATCGAGCTCTAATTTCGCGGCATTATCTAACAGTCGGCGCCAGTGTTTTTCCCAAAGAAACGGTTTTCCGTCCACGACAGCGAGCGTCGTGAAAATACCGTTGCCGTACAAAAACATGGTGGCTGATCGTGATCCGGACATTATGGAAGCTGAATATTGATTAGCTTGTCGTCTTCGCTTTCAGCCTTGCTACGGGTCATTGATACGATCAAAAAGATCGCAAATACGATCGTCGGCAAGAAGTGGATGGCGCCGAAAAAAATAAGTCCTTTCCAACCCAGCGAGGGAAAAGTCTTGGCAAAATCGCCGGGCATTAAGTAGCTTGGTTCGCGTACCCAGTCGAAAATCATCAATGAGCTGCCCATTAGATTAAACGCGATCAGGCCGCCAAATATAATTCTGGAAAGCATTGAGCGGAGATCAACGATCAGCACCGCCATCAACGGAAAATATAAACCCCAGAACCCAACAAATATGAAAAGAAAAAACCAGATGAAATTTGCGTGCCCGCCGCCGGTCATAAACATCGTCCAAAAACCGTACAATGCCGCATAAGCCAACCCGATCAAGGCGGCAGCGATACGCTTCCAAATTTTGGGAACTGACCTCATGCTGATGCGAATTTAGCTTCGTCACTTTGGCGTTCACCGAGTCGGCCCTTCCTGTCACGACAAAATTCCGTCACAAGTTCGCTTACCAATTCACTTTTCTCCTCCGCCGGGACGTGGCCGCAGTTTTTTAGAATGACGAAGCGTGAATGGAGGATCGAATCGTGGAGTTTATAGCCGTTGTGGATGCCGATGACGGTGTCTTCTTCGCCCCAGATGATGAGCGTCGGCTGATTGATGAGGTGGGCGTCCTGCTCGATGCGGTCGGCCCGCCAGTTTCGCGAGGTTGCCAGAACCGAATGATGTCCGTCGGCGGCGGTCAGCGGCCGGAGGACGTTTGAAATGCGTTCCTTTGTGATCAGGTCGTGGTTCGCTTTTGCAATTGTGCCGCGCATTCGGTGACGCAGAAGCGCGCGCGAATCGACAAGAAACGGCGTTATCACTTCGCCTACGCCGGGTATCGAAGCAAGCCGCAGGATCGGGTGGTGCAACACCTCGTTATTGCAAACGGCGTCAATAAGGACCAGTTTCTCGACAAATTCGGGATAATCCAGGCAGATCGTCATCGCGACCGCTCCGCCGTAAGAACTCCCGACGAGCGTCGCCCGCCCGATGCCGAGCCGGTTCATAAACCGCGAGACCATCCGCGCCTGCGACTGGATCGAATAATCGAACCACTTCGGCTTTTCCGAATAGCCAAAACCGACCAGATCGACAGCTATCACATGAAATCCTGCGTCCGCCAAAAGCGGTGCCACCATATGCCAGACATACAGCGATGCGGTGTAGCCGTGGATCAGAATAAGCGAAGGGCTTGTCCGCTCGCCAAACTCTTGATAATGCAGCCTTGCACCCTCGACGCTGATAAAATGCGAGTGATCCGAATGCGGCACCTGATCATAAACCTCATCCCAGTTTACGGAGCGGGCCCGCCTGAGCATTTTTACGCCGACGCCAACCGCCAGGCCGCCCGTGAATGCAATAGCAAGATCTCGTTTTCTCATAACAAACTAGCCGAATCCCGAATACATAGTAGAACCGGGCCCTGACCCGATTCTAACCTAAAACAACTTTTGGCTGAACAGATTTCTCTTCTTCGCTGTATTCTCCGATCGCCAGCAGTTCGCCGTCCGGGCCGGCCATGCGGACCGTCTCGCCATCGGCAAACAAGGCGTCGACAACCCGCGAAGACAGGCCGTTTTTGGTCTTTGCGGCCCGGTCGCTGTTCAGCGTGATCTCAGGCAAATGCTCTACGGCCTCATGCATCGGGACCAGCGCGGAAGCCGGAGCGTCAAATCCCTCAAGTTCCTCCAAAGTGACCGCTCGCGAGATCGCAAACCGGCCGGCACGGGTACGCCGAAGCTCCTCAAGGTGCGCGCCAACGCCAACCGAGCGCCCGATGTCTTCGGCCAGTGTGCGGATATAAGTGCCGGCCGAGCAAACTATGCGAATGCGGAGTGCGGAATGCGGAGTGCGGAGTGTGCCTTCATGAAGTACTTCAAGCTGGAAAACATTCACTCTCTGAGGCGTTCGTTCAATCGTTTGCCCGCTTCTCGCAAGTTCGTACAACTTCTTACCTTCCACCTTTTTGGCGGAATACATCGGCGGCACTTGGTCTATCTCGCCCCGAAATTTCCCCAGAACATCGTCCCAGTCAACTTTGCCCAATAGCTCCGAAAGCTCTTCACTCCGCATTCCGCACTCCAGAGTCCGCACTCCCGTCCCGTCGCCCGTATCCGTCTCAAACCCAAATCGGACGACAGCTTCGTACTCCTTCTCATCCTTGTCCAAAAACTGTGCCAGCCGCGTTGCCTGTCCGACCAGGATGACCATCACACCCGTTGCGAACGGATCGAGCGTGCCTGTATGTCCGACCCGCTTTGTCTTCAATATTCGCCGCACACGGGCGACAACATCGTGCGACGTGATGCCCGCCGGTTTATCTATTACAATGAGTCCGTCCATCTATAATCTCTGATCTATTATCTATCATCTGTTTCGGATATTTCTTTACCCGGGCACACTATTTCCGAAATAGATGAAAGATGATAGATAAAGCAACTTGTTATGTGGCGAAAACGCATAGACCTCAACCAGCAGCGTGAACGTTTTATCGCCGACTTCGAAAGGTCGCGTGAGCGGACAATGAACCGCGCCGTTAAGCTGCTGGCGGCAAAGCCGCGGTCGGTCGGGGAATTACGCGAGCGGCTCCTGGAAAAATTGTGGACGAATGAAGAGATAGTCGACCGCGTCATCGAAAAGCTTAAGGAATATGGTTACCTCGATGACGCAAAATTCGCGGGTGACCTTGCGCTATCAAAGCTCCGTCAGAAACCGCAGGGCAAGCGGCGATTAAAGCAAGCCTTATCGCAAAAAAAGCTGAGTGCCGAAAATGTCGAGGCCGCCATCGAATCGGCGTTCGAAAAGCTCCCGGAAACAGAACTGATAGACGCCGCCATCGAAAAACGCCTTAGGCTCAAGGGCAAACCCGAAACACGCGAAGACAGCAAGAAATTCTACGATCATTTGCTGCGGCAGGGCTTCGATTTTGACCTCATCCGATCAAAAATGGCCGAGGTCGCAAAGAGAACTACAGATAATGATGAACCGAATTGATTACGACGGCAGAAAGTTCGCTTCCTTGCAAAACTCGAGTTCCGGCGAGGTCGGTTCCGAGACCGTGTTTCATTATCACCAGAGCGGCGACATTGTTTGGGCAGAATACAGCGGCGGTTCTATAGTTCGCGGACAATTGATAGCAAAATGCGATCCGGTTGGAGTGCTCGATATGCGTTACCAGCACATCAATGCAAACGGTGATCTGATGACCGGCGAATGCCTATCGACGCCCGAAGTTTTGACCGACGGCAGGCTTCGCTTGTACGAAAAATGGCAATGGACAAGCGGCGATCGCTCAAAGGGAGAATCCGTTATTGAGGAGGTCCTTAGTTGAGTGCTGCCTTTAATTGATCGGAAAGCTCCACCATTTCCATCTCGGCTTCGGTGAATCTGATATTGGTCCTCGTCACACTGCGTTTTCCGATCAGAACCCTGAACGCCTTTGCATCCGCGAAGTAAACTCTCGTCTCGGTCACGCTCGCCACTTTCGGCGGCGGATTCGCGGCAACATGAGTGTCGTAACGTTCAAGCCGCTGGTAGGCAAAGATCATCTCCTCGCCTGAATAATAAAGCTCCGACGTGGCCCGAAACGTCTCACCGTAGATCTTCGCGGTTATCTTCTTTAACCCTTTTCCCGATGTAAAAAAGGTCGCTTCCGATCCTTCGAGCGAAATGCCCTCAACATTTCTGACCGTCTTCCTGTACTTAGGCGCCGTCTTGTTTATCAAATTCACCTCGGCACGAATGGAGGCAATCTGCTTCTCACTTTGGGCAAAGGCTATTGTTGAAGCGGCGACCAGAACGGCGAAGATCAGCGTTATTTTTCTCATCGTAATACTCCGACGTCAATGCGGTGAACTATCCTGTCGCCGGCCCCGTTCAGTACAGTCTGTCCGGCCGTTTCGCCGCCCGCGGTTTCAACGCGAAGATCTCTGTTCCGTTCCAAGAAATGCTTTAGCTGCCGAGACTCTTCGACCGGTATGGCTCCGCCCGCGGCTGCTTTTCTAAAAGACTCAATCTCTTCGTTCTTTACGCCCGTCCACACTAACCAAACGGCCTTTACGGATGGCAAGCCTTCTGCATCGGCCAGAGCTGTGCCGACCGTCTTTTCCGCCGCGACCGCGGCCGATGGCGAACCCGGAGATGGATAAATTAGCTGAAAGGCCGACCCATCTTCGCTTTCCTTTAGAATATAGAGATCGCCGGGCGTGTCCGAAACAACCGCCA
>JBGTJP010000101.1:0-25079 GCA_041745075.1 Pyrinomonadaceae bacterium
GGGAGAAGAAAAATGGGTCCATATACTTGCAGTGGGTGCTTTGCAGCATCTATGCGAATCTGGTCTTTCGGCTTCCTTATTTTCTTATTCCGGGAATCCTCGTGTGGTCTTAACACGTGAAGTAAAAACATGGGACGCCGACACGATCTTCCTCGGAGCCCATTCCCTGGAACGTCAACTCCAATTTTCGCCTCTCGGTTGTGTCGCCCTAGCCATCGCGAACCAGGCTTCTTGTTCGGTGGAAGTTGTCCGGAATTTTCCATTCATCTAGACGCGAACAGTCGTAATCAACTCACGATCTTTATTTCGAATATAGGCCGACTGTCACCGTAAACACTGTCAATTCCTTCGGAAGGTTTTTCGTAGTTACCGTCGATGAATCGCTGATCACCTGAGACGCCTTTATATAATAGAGAGTCTCACTGACGTTATTGTCGGCATCTAGAACCGCTCCGGCTATCGTCGCACCGGCAAATAAACCTTTACTTCTTGAATAGATGAGAATGCCGGCATCGAGCGAATTTGCTTTCTGAGATAGATCCCCCTCCTCGTGCTATTGAACGGGCTAACGACACTGTAAAATATCTATCTGCAGGTGTTTATCGAGCGCGAACCTGATGATCGGCTATCTCAATATCTCACCCGATCTGATTGACGGAGGGTACGGCGAACATCGCCGACTTTGCCAAAAGTCTTCATCCGTGAGATGTGACACCTATCAACAGAAAATGTTGCAGTACACCCAATGCCAGTTCCCATCGACGCTCGCCGAACCCTTGCCATCCTCAACGATCAAGGAATTGTTGGCAATTGCCTCGGGTGCCGGCAAGGTGCATCCTGGCCCGAGATTGTAGCCGCCGAAAACTTGACGCTGATAGATCGCCTCATTTCTTATTACATGCAAAACCTCGAACCTTGTGAAGAATCTCGAAACTGGACATATGTGGCCGCAAAGCCTGACTTTTGGTCAGAAAGCATACTTTCTGACTGGGAAAATTCCCCCCGAAATTCCCCCCGGGAAAATAATTGCGCAAAAAGAAGGGCCACTCCTGAAAAAGGGCGGCCGATAAGTTATTAAAAATAAATAGGTTATATGGTACTGGGGACGGGAATCGAACCCGTACGCCCCTAAGGGCACAGGATTTTAAGTCCTGGGCGTCTACCAATTCCGCCACCCCAGCATCGAGTGAAGATTACCACGAAGCATTTCAGTTTCAAAGTAACTAAAGTTCCGCGGAGCTTCCCATCATTTGCCGGAAATGTTCTATGCTATGATTGACCCAGGATAAACGAAACGGCATGGATCAATTGATTTGGATCGGATGGCTTATCGTCGGCATCGGGCTGATAATTGCCGAGATATTTACACTCGGTTTCGTTCTGCTATGGTTCGGGATCGGAGCGTTAGCGGCCGCACTGGCGGGCATGCTGGGTGCTCCGTTTGTGATCCAGTTTACTGTTTTTGCCGTCGTTTCGATCGCCCTCACGGCAATGTCGCGGACCATCTTTTCAAAATACCTTTCACACGGTGATGGGGATGTAGTGAAGATGGGCATGGATTCGCTTCCGGGCAAGATCGGGACCGTTGCCGTCGCCAGTAAAGGTGCGCTAAATGAAGGTGCGGTAAAGGTTTACGGTTCAACGTGGACCGCTTTTCCGATCGACGGCGAAAGCCTGCTGGTTGAGGGGGAAAAGGTAGAGGTCGTGCGGGTAAAAGGCTCGTCTATCTATGTTCGCCGCGTGACGAACGAACTGCCCGAATGGAGACAGGACCAGTAAGAGGCAGCGGCTAAACTATCTCTGCCGTATCCTGATCGGCGGTGTCGTGAATATTTCCCAGATCGATTAGTTCGAGCTGGACGTCCTCGCCTTCCGGGTCGGGTAAGCTGTCTCCGGTGAGTCTAGCGATGACCACCGTAATATTGTCCTCGCCGCCGTTCTCATTGGCTTCCGTCACCAGTTCCGCGCAGGCTGTTGCCAGCTCTTCAAGGTTCTCGGTAACGATCTTTTGCATGCTTGCGGCCGTTACCTTGTTGGACAAACCATCGCTGCAGAGGAGAATTACATCATTCTTGCTTGGGACCAGCCGCGCTGAAACCGGATAGATCTCGTTCTGTGCACCGAGTGCCTGGAGGATAACATTTTTTAGCGTATGGGTTTCGGCTTCCTCGGCCGAGATCTGCTGAGCGTCGATCAACTGCTGTACAAGCGACTGGTCTTTTGTGATCTGGTAGATCTTGCCGTTCCGAACGAGGTATGCCCGGCTGTCGCCAACCTGGATAATGTCAACCGCCTCGGGCGTAACGCCCATTCCCGTGAAAGTAGCCCCCATGCCCTGAAATTGAGCGTCGCTTCGGCCCTGCTCATGGATCAGATAATTCGCATAAACAGTGGCGTTATAAAGCTTTGCGATAAGATGGTGCTCATGCTCTTCCGGCGTCAGCGTCGCGTCCACATCCTCATTAAGGATCTTTTCGCAAACCGATTCGACCGCCATTTTGCTGGCCACCTCACCGGCAAGAGCTCCGCCCATTCCGTCTGATACGGCCAGCACGACCCCATTCGAATCTATCTCGAACTTCTGTGTTTCGATCACAAACTCGCCGTCGGCCTGAGCGCCCGTCCACGCCTTCGAACGCGTAACATTCAAAATAAGGTAGTTATCTTCGTTCCCCCGGCGAACACGGCCGATGTGCGAAGTTGCATGTATCTCTACAGTTAACATAAGGTAACTTAGTTTCACGTTCCTGGCTTTCCCGTTCCGCGTCATCAAACCAGAAAACAGTAACCGGGAACTTAAAACTAACTAAGCGCTTGGTCCAGATCTTCGATTATATCTTCAACATCCTCTATACCGACAGAAATTCTCACAAGGCCGTCCGTTATTCCCAGACGCTCCCTTGTTTCAACAGGAACCGAAGCATGGGTCATGGTAGCCGGGTGCGAGATCAATGATTCGACTCCGCCGAGACTTTCGCCGAGAGTACATAGTTTGACGTTTTCCAAAACTTTTTTTGCGTTATCCAGCGAGCCCGTTTCAAACGCTACCATGCCGCCGAAACCCGTCTGCTGGCGCTTAGCCAATTCGTGCTGCGGATGGGAAACAAGGCCCGGATAATAAACTTTCTGGACCGACGGATGTTCAGCCAGGAAGTTCGCGACCACGCGGCCATTTTTGTCATGGGCCTCCATACGAACTGCAAGCGTTTTCGTGCCGCGAAGCACCAGAAAAGAGTCGAATGGCGAAAGGATCGCGCCCACCCCATTTTGCACGAATTTTATCCATTCGGCATCCGCTTCATCATTTAATGCCACAAAACCGCCAACACTGTCCGAATGGCCGTTTAGATATTTTGTGGTCGAATGGACAACAATGTCCACCCCCAGATCTATCGGCTTCTGAAAATAGGGCGACATAAAGGTATTATCGCAGACCACTTTGGCCCCGTTGGCATGAGCAAGTTCTGAAACCGCCCGAAGATCGGTCACGGTCATAACCGGGTTGGTCGGCGTTTCGACAAACACCATTTTAGTGTTCGGCCTGAACGCCTTTTCAAGATCGGCTATATCCGACGTGTCCGCCAGGTCGAACTCAACTCCATAATTTGAAAGAATGCGGCTGAAAAGACGAAAGGTTCCGCCGTACGTGTTGTCGCCAAGGATGACGTGCTCGCCGGACTTTACCAGTTTGAGAGCGGCATCAATGGCGGACATTCCTGATGCAAAAGCGTATCCGAAACTCGCATTTTCAAGCGCGGCAATGTTCTTCTCCAGGGCCAGCCGGGTGGGGTTTTGCGTCCGTGCGTACTCGTAACCTTTGTGCTTCCCGAGGCCTTCCTGAGCATATGTCGATGTTTGGTATATCGGGACGCTAACCGCCCCTGTGGCAATGTCAGGCTCGTTGCCGGCGTGAATTGCAGTTGTCGAAAAGCCCATATGAACCGGTTACGAGAAATTTATATGTAAAAAATTGAGTCGGAAAAAGCAGGATCAAAGGCGAACGAAACCCTAATTTTAACGGGTTTAATGGTAACTTGCCGGATTAAAAAATGCAAACAGGAAGTTCTACTGCCGCTACGACGGATGATCAGCTTTCGAGGTACGAAAAACGGGGCTCCCGAGCGGGATTTTCTTCGTACAAATCGATCTTATCGGAATGCAGGAGAGTAAGGGCAATGTCGTCGAGCCCGTTCTGAATACAGTGTTTGCGGAACGGATCGATCCCGAAACTCCAATTCGACCCGCCCTTTTCAGAAACCGTTTGTAGTTCCAGGTCGATCGTGACTTGCGCGGTCGGGTCAGATTCACAGCGGACGGCCAGGCGGGCAACATCCGTCTCAGGAAGGATAATCGGAAGTAGGCCGTTTTTTAGGCTGTTATTGTAGAAAATATCCGCGAAACCGGGAGCTATAACAGCTCGAAAGCCGTAATCGAACAGGCTCCACGGTGCATGCTCGCGTGAACTTCCGCAGCCGAAATTTGCCCCGGCGATAAGAATGGTTGAATCATCATACCTGCCGTCGTTCATCACAAAATCGTGAGTTGGCGAGCCATCGGCGGCAAACCGCCAATCATAGAAAAGAAACGCTCCGTAACCGGTCCGCTCTATGCGCTTCAAGAATTGCTTTGGAATTATCTGATCGGTGTCAATATTTGGCCGATAAAGCGGCGTCATCGTGCCGGTGTGCGTGGTAAATTTATTCATTTGCTGGTTGATTCAATCCTTAAATTTCCACTCGCGGACATCGACAAAGTGGCCAGCGATCGCGGCCGCGGCGGCCATTGCGGGGCTGACAAGATGGGTCCGTCCGCCGCGTCCCTGACGGCCTTCGAAATTTCGGTTGCTGGTGGATGCGCACCGTTCACCATCCGCTAAAACGTCATCGTTCATCGCAAGGCACATCGAACAACCGGCATCGCGCCACTCGAACCCGGCATCGAGAAACACCTGGGCCAGACCCTCCTTTTCCGCTTGGCGTTTCACGATCATCGAACCCGGAACGACCATAGCGTTGACCCTGCTATTTACTTGATAGCCATTTGCTACCTTAGCGGCCTCGCGAAGATCTTCGATCCGCGAATTTGTGCAGGATCCGATAAATGCACGGTCGATTTGGATGTCCGCGATCTTTTGTGAGGGCTCCAAGCCCATGTATTCGAGTGCCCGTTCAAATGATCTTCGGTGATTTTCATCCGAGCCCGGCGCAATGTCAGGCACTCCAAGGGTAACCGGAGCCGACATGCCGGGCGAAGTTCCCCAGGTCACAAACGGCTCGATCTCTGCCGCGTCGAATGCGGCTGTCCGTTCAAAAACCGCGCCCTCATCGGTCGCCAACTGCGACCATGTTTCGACAGCTCGATCCCAGCTTTCACCAGACGGCGCAAAGTTGCGGCCCTTTAGATATGCAAAGGTCTTTTCATCCGGAGCGATAAGGCCCGCCCTTGCACCGGCTTCGATGCTCATATTACAAACCGTCATACGTCCCTCCATCGAAAGGCTTCGAATTGTCTGGCCGGAATATTCGACAACGTGCCCGTTTCCGCCATCGGTTCCGATGCGGTTGATTATTGCCAGGATCAGATCCTTTGCGGTGACGCCGAACTGAAGCTCACCTTCCACCTGAATACGAAAATTCCGGGCTTTTTTTTGTTGAAGGCTTTGTGTGGCCATGACATGTTCGACCTCGCTGGTGCCGATGCCGAAAGCGAGGGCGCCAAACGCTCCATGTGTCGAAGTGTGCGAATCGCCGCAAACAATGGTCATTCCAGGCTGGGTAAGGCCTTGTTCAGGCCCAAAAACGTGGATTATGCCTTGTTCGACAGCGTCAAGGTCATATAGTTTGACGTCGAATTCGCGGCAATTATTTCTGAGAGTTTCAACCTGCTGCGCGGCGATCGGGTCCTTGAACGGTAGATTCCGGTTCCTTGTTGGTATCGCATGATCGATCGTTGCAAACGTCAGGTCCGGGCGCCGCAGTTTCCGGCCGGTCAGCCGCAGCCCTTCGAACGCCTGCGGTGAAGTGACTTCGTGCAGCAGATGCAAGTCGATATAAAGCAGAGACGGTTTTTCCGCCTCTTCATAAACGAGGTGCGAATCCCAGATCTTATCGTAAAGCGTTTTCATTAAGGGTTAGACAGCATGACTGGCAAGCTTGATATTGGCGTTTTCGACTGCCCGGTCGCCGACAAGCCGACCCATTTCTTCAGTGGAGACGACCTTTTCACAATACTTTGGAGCAATGTCCGCCGTTCGATATCCGGTGTCCAGAACCGCATCGATAGCGTCTTCTATCGCCGCTGCAGCAGGTTCGTTTTTTGCCGAATAGCGCAACAGCATTGCGGCCGAGGCTATCGTTCCCAACGGGTTTGCAATATTCTTACCAGCGATCTGCGGTGCCGAACCGTGGACGGGTTCGTAAAGGCCGATATCCGAACCGATCGTTGCCGATGCGAGCATGCCGAGCGAGCCGGTCAAGACGGCGGCCTCGTCCGACAGGATGTCACCGAAAAGATTTTCGGTCAGGATCACATCGAATTGCGTCGGAGCGGTAACAAGATGCATTGCACAGGCATCGACAAAAAGATGTTCAAGCTCGACCGAAGGATATTCGCCTCCGATCCGCGCAACAGTCTCACGCCATATCTGCGAGGTCTCGAGCACATTCGCCTTGTCTACGGATGTAACTTTCTTCCGTCTTACAAGCGCGGATTCGAATGCCACGCGCGCTACTCGCTCGACCTCCGACACCGAGTACCGCATAGTGTTATAACCGCCCGAACGGCCGTCGTCAAAGCCGCGCGGTGTTCCGAAATAAAGCCCGCCAAGCAGTTCGCGGACGATCAGAAGATCGGTACCTGCAAATATCTCGGGACGGAGCGGTGACGAATCGATCAAAGCCGGAACAGCCTTTGCCGGACGAAGGTTTGCGAAACCGCCAAGGGTCTTCCGCAACCCAAGCAACCCGATCTCGGGTCGCCGGTCGGGCGGAAGATCGTCGAACTCGGGCGAGCCGACCGCTCCGAGCAAAACCGCGTCGCTATTAACGCACGATTCACGCGTCTCATCCGGCAGCGGCGAGCTTCTTTCTCTTATTGCCGCCCCCCCGATCAAATGTTCTTCGGTCTCGATCTCGAGATCGAACGCCGAAGAGACATCCCTCAGAATCTGTAAGGCTTCACGCGTGACCTCCGGCCCGATGCCGTCCCCCGGCAAAACAGTTATCTTCATAAATCAAACCTGGGTCGCCAGCATTGGAACCTGATGTTCCTTTACTATTCCGATAAGGTCCTGATCGTAAATATTCTTTTTCCTATCGGCAAGCTGCACAAACCGCAGGTAAAGTTCCGCGATCTCCTCGGGATCGAATGAGAATCCCATCTCTTCATACCGCGAGGAAAGGGCGTGACGTCCTGAGTGCTTGCCAAGAACGATGTCATTCTTTGCGATGCCGACCGATTCCGGGGTCATTATCTCGTAACAAAGCGGGTTGCTCAACACGCCGTGCTGGTGAATTCCAGCTTCATGGGCAAACGCATTTCGGCCGACGATCGCCTTGTTCGGCTGCACGCCAAAACTGATGATCGAGCTAAGCAGTTCGCTCGTAGGATAAAGCTGAGTTGTGTCGATCCCATTCTCAAACGGCATTTTGTCTGAACGGACCGCGCATGCCATTACTACCTCTTCCAGAGACGCATTCCCGGCGCGTTCGCCAATTCCATTGATCGTGCATTCGATCTGCCGGGCGCCTGCTTCGACCGCCGCAAGGCTATTCGCGACGGCCAGCCCGAGATCATTGTGGCAATGAACGCTGATCGTAACGTCCCTGTCGCCGACAACCCGTTCCTTTATTGTGCGGATAAGGTTCGCATACTCGGTTGGCAGGGTATAGCCGACAGTGTCAGGAACATTGAGGATAACGGCCCCTTCGTCAACGGCGGCATTGAAGACCTCACAGATAAAATCGACATCGCTTCGCGTCGCATCTTCGGCTGAAAACTCTACTTCGTCGGCAAGGTCCTTTGCTGTACGCACGGCCAATTTTGCCATCTCGAGCACCTCGGACCGGGTTTTCTTTAGCTTATATTTAAGATGTATATCGGACGTGGCAACGAAGGTGTGAATTCTCGAACGGTTTGCACCTTTGAGCGCGTCTGCCGCACGATAAATATCATCGCCTACGGTGCGGGCAAGTGCCGCGACCGTTGCTGTACGACACTCCCGGGAAACTGCACGAACCGAATTGAAATCGCCATTGGACGCGATCGGAAAACCCGCCTCTATAACATCAACACCCAAGCGTTCAAGCTGTCTCGCCATTCGGATCTTTTCATCAAGGTACATCGAGCATCCAGGCGACTGCTCTCCATCACGCAATGTCGTGTCAAAGATCTTTACATTATCTGGTTTCATATCGTCTCCAACAGCAAATTACGGGCGTCCGTATCCCGCTAACCGAACTCAAAACAGAATCTTGCCAATTAGAAAGGTGAAAGTCAATATTATCTTTTCAGTTTTTGCATAACATAATATAATAAGCGTATTATCGGTAAACGGAATTGTTATTCTTGTATTAGATTGATTATTGCCGAGACGTATGGACGTTGTTGAGGATACCAGGAATTAAATGGATATTAACCAGCTTGAAGTTTTGGTCACGGTTGCACGAGAAAGGAGCTTTTCCCGGGCGGCGGAAATACTGGAACGTACCCAGCCGGCGGTAAGCCAGGCCATTCGACGGCTTGAGGCCGAGCTGGGCGAGACGTTGTTTGACCGGTCGTCGAAGGACGGGACGCTCACGTACGCGGGCGAAGTGCTGGTTGGCTATGCCCGCCAGATGCTGAATTTGCGAAATTCGGCAGGTAACGCGATCAGGGACCTGCGCGGCCTGCATAAAGGAAAGGTAACTATTTCGGCCAATGAGCACACGGTTTTCTGCCTTTTACCACTGATCCGGGCGTTCCGCGAAAAGCATCCGAACATAAAGATCGAGGTTCAGCGCGGCGTCGCCAGTCGCATTCCAAAAGAGATCACAGCGAGGGAAGTGGAACTCGGCGTAATTTCTTTCAAGCCGAATGACGATTCCCTGCGGTCGGTATCGATCTTGACCGATGAATTAAAATTAATTGTATCGCCGTCACACCCGCTTGCCTCGAAAAAGTCAATTTCGGTCAGGGAACTCGGCAATGAGATATTTATCGCCCACAACGCCGTTTCACCTTACCGGCGCAAGGTCATCGAGACCTTTGAGAAGAATAAGACAACATTGAACATAGCCGTCGAGCTGCCCTCGCTTGAGGCGATCAAGCGGCTGGTTGAAACCGGGGCCGGGGTTGCCCTGGTGCCGAAATTGGCGGCAAAGGGCGAGATCGAAAGCGGCCAATTGGCTGGACTTTCAGTGCCGGAAATGAAACTTGAACGTAAGCTGAACATCGTATACCGGAAAAATTCAGTCCTCTCGCATGCCGCCGAAGCGTTTCTAAAAACAGCCAGGGAAATGAGTCGTTAATGCATTTTTGTGTTGTAGAGAATTCATTTAAAGCATAATATAGAACTTCCAGAGCAGTAAGATCACGACAGGCGTTTCTTTGAACGTTTTGGCGAATTGTACTTTCAGATAAACGCGAAAGCGTTTGTGCCTGGACCTGTACCATTGCCGAAAGTTTTGTTGATCGATCTCTAAATACTTTTATGTTTGAACAATTTACGCTCGGCATCGAGGAAGAATTTCAGATCGTTGACCCCGAAACGCGAGAGCTGAAGTCGCACGTTTCGGAAATACTGGACGAGGGCCGGCTTTTGCTGGGAGAAAAGATCAAGCCCGAGATGATCCAGTCAATGATCGAGGTTGGCACCGGCGTCTGCGCGAACATACAGGAAGCGCGCGAGGACATAACCAAGCTGCGCTGCATTATCTCAAGCCTTGCCAGGAAAAAGGGAATGGAGATAGTCGCCGCCTCGACGCACCCGTTCTCAAAATGGTCGGAACAGGAGATTTACGATGGTGACAGGTACAAGCTGCTTGTGGACGAATTGCAGATGGTCGCCCGCAGCCTGTTGATCTTTGGCGTTCACGTTCACGTCGGTGTGCCTGATGTGGAGCGGCGGATCCAGATCATGAATGCGGCCAGGTACTTCCTTCCACACGTTTTGGCATTGACCACATCGTCGCCGTTTTGGCTCGGTTTCAATACGGGCCTAAAATCTTACCGATCCGAGGTTTTTAAAAAGTTTCCCAGGACCGAGATACCTGACCATTTCGAGTCATACGCTCAATTTCAAACTTATGTCGATCTGCTGGTAAAGATGAAGTGCATCGAGAACGGTTCCAAGATCTGGTGGGATGTGCGTCCGCATCATTTGTTCCCGACGCTTGAGTTCCGCATTTGCGATATCCCGACTCGCGTAGATGACACGATCGCCATTGCGGCGCTGTTCCAGGCGATCGTCTGCAAGCTGCACCGTCTTACGGACAGCAATCTTGGTTTCCGCATTTATCACCGCCGCCTTATTCTTGAGAACAAATGGCGGGCGATCCGGTACGGGCTTGACGGAAAACTGCTCGATTTAGGCAAGCAAAAAGAGGTGCCGGTAAAGGACCTGATCCGCGAATTGCTGGAATTCGTGGATGACGTGGTCGACCCGCTCGATTCGCGAAAAGAGATCGAACACATCCACACCATTCTCGAACGCGGCACATCCGCAGACGAGCAGTTGCGGGTGTTCGAAGGCTCCGGCGGAGATTTCAACGCCGTCGTCGATATGCTCATTATAAATACACTGGAGAACGTTCCCGCGGAGTGTTTTGATTAAACTCGATCGACGAAGATTTCTGGGTTTCCCATTGGCCGGGCTGCCGCTATTACTCGGCCGGAATGTTCCTGCTCAGGCGTATCAGACCGCATCGACGCTAAAAGTCGACATGCCGGCAGTCGTATCGACTTGGGATAGCGGCCTGACGGCGAATAATGGGGCGTGGCCGATCCTACAAAAAGGCGGCCGGGCATTGGATGCTGTCGAAGCCGGCGGGCGGGCGTCGGAGGAAGAACCGAGCTGCTGTGTGGGGCTTGCGGCGTGGCCGGACCGCGACGGCAAGGTGACGCTTGATGCGTGCATCATGGACGGCAACGGCGATTGCGGTGCGGTGTCGTTTCTTGAGCGGATCAAGCATCCTGTCTCGGTCGCGCGGAAAGTGATGGAAACGACGCCGCACGTGCTGCTGTCCGGCGAAGGTGCACAGGCGTTTGCGGTCGCGAACGGTTTTCCACTCGAATCGGGAAAGCTGTCAGACGAAGCCGAGAAGCAGTGGCGGAAGTGGTTGAAGGAGTCGAAGTACAAACCCGAGGTCAATATTGAAAATAAAAAGGTGCCTCAGCGAACGCCGTATTTTTTCGATGACGGCGCTCCAAATCACGACACGATGGGGACGATCGCTGTTGACTCAAAAGGCCGGCTTTCGGGAATGGTGACGACGAGCGGCATGGCGTTCAAGATGCGCGGTCGCGTCGGCGATTCGCCGGTAATCGGGGCCGGGTTGTTTGTCGATAACGAGGTCGGAGCGGCCACTTCGTCCGGCGTCGGTGAAGAGGTGATTCGCGTCTGCGGAACACACACTATTATGGAACAAATGCGTGCGGGCCGTACGCCCGAACAGGCCTGCCGCGAAGCCATCCGCCTCATCGTCAGGCACCATCTCACCAAGGCGAGGAAAATGCAGGTCGGGTTTGTTGCATTGTCGAATAAGGGCGAGATCGGGGCTTTTTCAATCGTGAAGGAATTTACGTTTTCGGTGACGAACGAGCAGTATCCGAAGGGGAAGGTCTTTGAGGCGAAAAGCTGGTTTTGATCCCGGGACCGGCAGGCGTCCTCGCCTGCAACGCCGCGTCTTTTGCGGCGTCAAACAGTGAGAATCTAAAAGTCCTCGCTGCAAGCGGTTTGTTCGTGATTCGCACTCATGCAGACGGGGACGCCTGCGGTCCCAGCTTGGGGCCTGAATTTACGTGAAAATGCAGATGCTTTGACTCCTGATATTCGCCAAGATTTGTGAGCACACGTGCGGCGCCTTTTTTTTCGACGACCATTGCGGCAACTTGCTTGACTACATCGAGGATCTCTAAAAGCAGATCATTATCGTCGATCGTCAACAGCGAACTGATATGTATTTTAGGGATCACTACGATGTGTGTTTCCCAAAACGGGCGCGTGTGGCGGTAGGCTAGGACATTATCTGTCTCAAACAGTTTCTCTACCGGTGTTTTGCCGCTTAGTACTTCATCGCAATAGAAATCCGTGCTTTTCATCCCTCGCGATTGTAACGCCGGGCACGTCAAACAAGAAAGGCCACGTCACGAAAACGCGGCCCTTCGCTAACAACTCGTCTATTGGCACTAATATCTACGATAGGACCGCCGATAAAAACGTCCGTTTCGGTAGGTCCAGCTTGAATAAGGCCGGTAATATCTGCGGTTATTCTGATAATAATACCAGCCGTGCTGGCCGCGGCGGACGTTTCGGTAATAGTCGCGACGGGCGTCAACGATATCCTCGCGATACTCGCGCCGTGCCTTACGGTAGTCACCATTGCGGACACGCCGATTATAATCCCTACGAGCTTCCCGAACATCCTTTCGATATTCGCGGGAGGCCCTCGAACCCCTGTTCTGCGCCGATGCCGTGTCCGGGCTGACCAGTATTAAGCCAAAAACCATTGCAACCGAAATAATCCCAAACTTCAGAATGTTTCTCATCATTTTTTTCTCCCTCTTGTTCTTTTATGCAAAGGACGGATCAACTCTTTTTGGAAAAGTGCCCGCCTGGTGCATGTTAAAAAAGAGGCGCAAGAAGCGTGCCAATAACGGAGTTCAGGCGAGAAATTGAGATACGGATATGTGTAAAGAAAGCGTGTAACTTATTGAATATTAAGGCTTTTTGGCGACCACCACGATCGAGACTCCAAAAGGGAAGTTTAAGTTCCTAAGCCACAGCCGTTCGGCACTAAATAGTTTGCCAAAGAACCCATTTAGTGCAGAAATGTTGACGTTGTTCTCGGATTCCGGTTTAATACCGGTCAGTCTCATCAGGGCGCGTCCGGCCAGGATCGGGGCGAAAAACGTAAAATTGGCATAGGTCGCGCGTTCGACGGTGAAACCCGCGGCTTCGGCTCGTTCGACGATCTGTTTTCTGGTGTAGCGGATGCGATGGTTCGAAATGTCGTCCTGCACGCCCCAGAGCCACATAAATGCCGGCACAAAAATAAGCGAATAGCCGCCCGTTTTTGTGACGCGGTGCATTTCTTTGAGGCCGGCAATGTCGTCGTCAAGGTGTTCGATAACGTCGAGGGCGGTCGAGATGTCGAAGGTTTCGTCCTCGTAGGGCAGGGTCTCGGCGAGGCCCTTTTGAACCGTAAGGCCTTTTTTGCGGCAGAATTCGAGAGCGTCTTCGGACACATCGACACCTTCGGCCGAGCCGAATTGGGCGAGCATCTCGAGATTGGCCCCAGTTCCGCAGCCGACGTCGAGGATCTTTAGTGATGAGTGATTCGTGACGAGTGATGAGGAAATTTGACGGAGAAAACTCTCAAGGATCGCCCGGCGGCCGACGAACCACCAATGCGAATCTTCTACGCGATCCATGATCGCGTATGTATGCTGCTCCATTTCCTGCGGAAGCGCGGTACTCATAAAGAAAGTTTGCCACGAATTGCACGAATTACACTAATGAGAAATTACCACTAAGATTCGTGTTATTCATCGCTAATTATTTTTGTCGTAGTCCCAATAGTTCACTGGCGAGCGGGCCGGGATTTACATCTGGCGTCAGACCATAGCTGTCGCGGAGGCGTTTGTGAATGCCTTCGTCGCTGACGAAGCAGGGGCTGATCTCATCTCTGCGGCCGAGGATCAGCAGGCTGATTCCTTCTTCGATATATTCGTCCTTGTTGATGCAGAGCATATAGTCGCCGGAAATTTTGTGGGCCTCGTATTCGAGCTCGTAAAGCGTGGGGTCGAACAGGCTGAGAGGGTTTACATCGGCATCCGAAAAACTCGCGATCGTCTGGGCAAAATCATAAGCGTGACGGCCCTCGTGGACGAACGTGCCTTCGCAGCCGCGCTGACCGCCCGTGTCGATCGTTTCTTCGGCGATGGCGATATAAATTTCGCCAAGAGCTTCCCGGAGGCTCAAAATCTCGTCGGCGATTTTGTCATTCGTCGTTTCAGGGTCGATCAGCCCGGTCACACCAGACGCATTGATCTCGCTAACCGGTTTTACACGAATGAGCATTCTCGAATTTACGATGTGTTCAGCGATCTCTTTTTGAAGATCGGTGCCATGCTCGAGGATCGTGGCGAACGCGCCTTCAATGGATCTGCGGTAATTGTTGGCGATGCCTTTGTCGAATTTCATAGTGAATTTGCCGCAGATAACGCTGATAAGAATAAACGATCCATCCGCGTGATCTGCTTTAATCCGCGGCTAGGTTATCTTTCCAAACCCGCACCAGCTATTGCTGTTGTGCCAGATGATCTCGACATCCTCAGCTTTGATCTCTTTCCACCAATCTTCAAACTCCTCCTTAGAAATATAAAACGCGGTAGGGGCGACGAGGTGGTCGAAGACGATGTTGTGCTGTTCGCGCCAGCCGAAACCACTTAGATAGTTTAGGTAATCGTTATAGAAGAGCCGTTTTGCGACCGGTTTTGCGATCAGGTTTGCCGGTTTGTAAACCAGTTTTGTGGTCAGAAACACACTAAGCGTCGGCAGCTTTGAAAGCTGGTAGAGCATCGGCTGGCTAATTTTTGATGTAAAGCCTTCGCGGATCGGATCGACATATTTCGTTATCCATTCGTTGTTCTCGGCCCCGTAGATCCAAGCCGATACGTGGCCGCCCGGCTTTATCTTCGATACCAAGGAAACGAACGCCTTTTTCGGGTCGGGCGTATGATGAAGCACGCCGACGCTGAATGCATAATCAAAGACCTTTTTGAATGGCAGCCTGAAAATATCGCACTGCACGATATGTACGTTCGGCAGGTGGCGGGTAAGGGCAAATGCTGACCGGACGCCGTCGCCCAGGTCTATGCCGACGACCTCTTTTGCCCCCCACTCGGCCGCAAGTTTTGTGTGGCGGCCCTTCCCGCAGCCGCCTTCAAGCACGACCTTGCCCTTAAAGAAATCCGAGGTCACCGGTTTTAGCCACCCCAGGAACTGGTCGTAATAATCCGGGTCTTCCTGCGTAAACCGCGTCCACTGCCAACCAAAGTTTTTGGCCGTACTGGCCTTGTCGGGCTCGATCTTGCCAAGGTCGGCAAAACGCGGTGCGCCGCGAACGATCTTATATTCGCGGTCGCACTTTCTGCAGGTCAGATGACCTTCCATTATCTCTTTGTCTTCGTATTTACTGACATTCGCCAGCAAAATGTCCCCGCCGCATGTGGGGCAGGCCAACAGGTCTAATAGTTTCTCTTTCATAGGAAAATTAACCGCAAATATCGGGAGGACAAACTGACTCGCTTGATCGAGCGGTTAATGGTTAGGTGCTAGTTGATGGTTTTCTTAAAATCGTCAAATTCCTTATAAGGAAAAGGCTGCCGCCAGTTGAATTCGAATTCGTCCGTTTCGCGGTCTTCGTAAAGCTGATCGAAGGTCCCGCCGAAGGCCCGCAATACATCGGTGACCGTTCCGCGATGCGAATAGACAAGTTCACGCTCGTTGGTATCGCGTTCGTCAGTAGGATACTGATAGATCTCGATCAGCATATCCTCGCCTTCACGAAGAAAACGGAAATCGAATTCTTCAGGATCGCGGTTCCATTTGAGCATGAAATCGTTTTGCGCTGTGTTCGGGTCGGCGAGGGCGGTCAGGATGTTCATCAGTTCCGGAAGGGCCGAGGCATGAGGCGCGTGGGCCGTCGTTGTGTGAAATTCATTCACACCGTCCTCAAAGCCGATGGACATCCAACCGCATTGCGGTGAGTTAAAACTGATCTCGAGTTTACTGCTGTTCATAAAGGCTCGGGCTTGTTAATTGTAAATTGTTAATTGTAAATTGTTAACCGTGACAGGCAGTATTAAGGATCTTCTGGGCAAACATGTAGCAATGGCAATTAGTAATTTACAATTTATTTTAAGATGAAACAGTATCACGACCTGCTAAATCACGTTTTAAACCACGGTTCGAAGCATGAAGATCGGACGGGTGTGGGCACGATCTCGGCTTTTGGCTACCAGACGCGTTTCGACCTGCGCGAGGGATTTCCTATCGTAACCACAAAGAAGGTCCCGTTTCGATGGGTGGCGGAGGAGCTTTTCTGGTTTCTGAGCGGTTCGACGAATGAAGCCGACTTGCAGGCCCGAGGCGTTGATATCTGGCAGGAATGGGCAACGGACGCGCAGACCGCTCGTTTTGGCAGGAAGACCGGCGATCTTGGGCCGGTCTACGGATATTTGTGGCGTTCGTTCGGCGGCGCTTATCCGAAGATGAACGGCGTTGATCAGTTTGCTCGACTCATCAGCGAAATTGAAACGAATCCAAACTCACGCCGCTTAATCGTGACCGGTTGGAATCCCGAAACCTGCGATGAGGTTGCCCTGCCGCCCTGTCACACGCTCTTTCAGTTCAAGATCGAAAACGAGAAAACGCTCCATTGCCAGTTATATCAACGCAGTGCCGACGCCTTCCTGGGCGTACCCTTCAATATCAGCAGCTACGCCTTACTTTCACACTTGGTCGCCCACGTGTGCGGACTTGAGGCCGGTGATTTTATCCACACATTTGGCGATCTACATATCTACTCGAACCATTTGAAACAGGTCGATGAGTTGCTTTCGCGGGAACCCTTTGATCTGCCCACGCTCGAATTCACTGGTGCAGAAGAGCTGAAGGGTCTTGCAGGGTTATTGAATTTCAAATTTGAGAATTTGAAATTAGAGAATTATCAGTCATGGGGAAAGATCGCAGCACCTGTGGCTGTCTAGAAATCTTTACATACATATAAAATATATGTATATTATGATTGGATGATTATCTGGGACGAGAAGAAGCGGCGGCAGGTGATCAAAAACCATGGTGTCGATCTTGGTAAGATCGCTGACATCTTCGAAGATGCTTTTGCGATTTATGAGGCGGACCGCGAAAAGCTGAATTCAGAGGAGAGGTGGTTGATAATCGGCAAGACATCCGAATACGGACTAGTCGTCGCTATTTACACGTTTCGCGGTGATGATATTCGCCTGATTACCGCACGTCGTGCCGAAAAGTGGATGGCAAGATTATATGAAAAACAAGAAAACCGACCTTGACGATTATGATGAGACCATTTTTGCGAACGAGGGGGCTTTTAGCCAGAGATTTCGAAGGCTCGAAGGGGCCGAATTAGTCGCGCTCAAACGTCGTGTGGCAACTGCGACGAGTGAGAAAAAGAGCCGTGTAACTATCTACTTTGATTCCGATATTGTACGTCGCTTTAAAGAGTTAAGTGAAAGCGAAGGCGTAGGATACCAAACGCTTATGAACCAAGCGCTGAGGACATTCATTGACGGTATGAGGGCCGATATCGCGAAGCAAGATCTCAAAAACGATATTCTCAAGGACAAGAAATTCTTGAAGCGATTGAAGACCGTTTTATCGGCATGAGCCGACCTCCGACGACAACCGCTTTTTACTTCACGATCGAATATTGGATACGGCGGTTAAGGAATTTTCCCTGTTCTGTGTTGTTGTCGAATCTGGGCTTTGTCGCACCATAGCCGCGGGTTTGCAGGGTGGCCGGCTGTACGCCGAACTGGACCAATTTGTCTTTAACCGCCTTCGCTCGGTTTTCGGACAAGGTCTGGTTCGAAGCATCGTTTCCGACGCTGTCGGTGTGGCCGCCGACCTCCAGGACTCTATCCGGTGGAAGCCGTTTGATAAAGCCTGCTCCTTTTTGCAATGCGGCAAGCCGTTCATCCGGGATCGCGAAACTTCCACTGTCAAAGTTAATAATAAGGATGTTCAGTGCATTCACCAGCTCTTCAACAGTAAAAGGAGTCGGAAGAGCATCAAGCGCCCGGTTGTAACAGCGTTCCGCCTTGTCGAACTCGCCCGGGTTGAACGTTCCGCAGTCCTCGCCCGGCTTGACCTCGATCGGGGTGCAGCGGGCCGTGAGCGGCTCAGGTGTGACACCTGCTTCTCCCGTCACCTCCATTTCCCGGCATTCGAAATTCGGGTGTTTTATTGAAACCTTACGCGTTCCGGGTTTAAGGTTCGTGAGTTTGTAAGAGCCATCCTCGCGGGTCGTTCCCCATTGCTGGTTATCAACAAAGACCTTGCTGCCGGGCGGTGCCAGCCGAACGGTCGCCTCGAAAAAAGTGTCGCGAAGAACAAAGAAGTAAACGAACAACAGAACCACGACGGCAAAGAGAAACATGCCGAATATTCCGGCAACAGCCCAAAACCAGCCCGGAATACCGCCTTTCGCGGCTTGCTCCCTTTTTTCTTGCTCGGCTTGTTCGGTAGGGGTCGGCGGCAGGTTCTGATATTTGGAACGTTCTGCTTCGGGAAGTTGGAAATACGGCGTCGTCTTGTCATAACCGCCGGCCGGCGGGCCGAAATCCTCGGGAGCAGAGCCAATATCCGCCGGATTGATCCTGACATTCGCCTCGGTAATTCCCCATTCGGGCGTCGCCGGAACCTGCTGCTGCGAACCCGGATAAACGGTCTTTCCGAAGTCCTGATTTTCGGTATCGATCGGTTTTATGTTTGTTACGGTTTTGCCCCAATCATCGGCCGCCGGCTGTTTCGGAAAATTGTAGTTCGTTTTGTCCCAGTCATTTTTGGGGCCGTCGTCCGCGCCGAAGTTGACGTTCGGCGTCGTTTTTGAGAAATCGTCGGGCGGCGGCGGTTTTGGGATCTTATTATCTTCGCTCACTGCGGCATGGCTCCATTGGGTAACGTAAATAACGTCTCAAAATTACGATTCTATCATAGTTGAAAGGGTCATGGTTATTCACATTCAACTATGAACAAACCACTTGTATTACAGAGTTAAAGTCAAAAGATCCCGGAGCTATTTAATGTTAGGAGGCTGAGCGTTCTTGGTGCGCGTGGCGATGCCCTCATCGGCGATCAGGAAGACCCGTCGGAAATCGTACGAAGACGTGTTGACCGGGAAATACGAAAGCAGGTACCGGTTGCGGCGGAGTTCGTCGCAGATGGATTTGGCTGCCGCCTGTGCATCGTCAAGAGGAAAGATGGCTCCGCCGGTGCCAACCGTCAGGCCCTGTATCACCGCACCGGCCTTTGGGGCGTCGCGGCGATAGGCTCCGCGAGTACGGTCGGGAAGCTGCAGCGAATAAACGGTGATGTTGTAATGCTGCAGGTCACTGAGAACCTTATCAAAAGTTGTGGTGCTGCCGCGGTCAAGGCCGTCGCCGATCAAAACGACCGCGGTCTTTCGTGTGCCGGGCATCAGCGGAAGAAGGACCTCATTAACGGTCGCGTCAAGCGCGTCGAAAAGATATGGATTGCCTTTTTTCCGGAAGGTTGAAAGGGATTGTTCCAGCTTTTTTGCATCATCCGTCCATTCCTGGATGATCTCGGCTTTTTCATCATATGCGACAACGAAAAGTTGGTCGCCGTCGAATATCTCATAGACGAATTCCATTGTCGCTTTCTTGAGTTTCTCGACGTCTGCCGGCAAGGTCTGCGAATTGTCCACCAAAACGACGATCTTCGACGGAGATGGATCGAAGGAAAGGCCCTTTATTCTTTGCTCGACGCCGTTCTCGTATAAAAAAAGATTCTCAGCCTTTAGCGGATCAGTTTTTTTGTCCGTGCGCCAGGCGGTGACGCTTAGGATCGATCCATCGGTATCGGTCGTCCTGGAGCTGTGACGCGATTGGGCCAGCACTTGGGCGCACACCGCTGCCAGGCATATCATCAATCCTATTGATCTGGCGGCAAAAAATCTCATTCTAGTCCTTGCTGGCCGGTTTATCGGCTTTTGGGGCAGTGGGTGCATCACTTGTCGGCTTTGATGCACCGTCTGCCGCTGCGGTTGATTCATTTCCTGAACTTTTTTCAGCCGCCGCCTTTTCACCGGCTTTTCCATTCTTTCCGGCATAATCGGTCACGTACCAGCCGCCCCCTTTAAACTGAAAGCCCGAAAGCGAGATCTGTTTCACAAGTTCGCCGCCGCAAATTTCGCAGACCTTCAATGGTTCATCCGAAACCGATCGGCGTTTTTCGAGCCGCGCACTGCATTTTTGACACTGATATTCGTAGATCGGCATATAAAAAAGAAATGACCAATGGCCGTGTTTCTCGATATTCGGAAAACTGCGGTCTTGATTCACAATAATTGTAGTTCAGAAGATATGAAATAGTGAAAAACTTTTCGTTAATATCAAAGTCTCTAAGCGATCGCGGCCGCCTCGACCGGGTGTTCGGCGAGAAATCGTTCGGCGTCGATGGCAGCCATGCAGCCGGTGCCGGCGGCGGTGACGGCCTGGCGATAATACGAATCCTGCGCATCGCCCGAGGCAAATACACCCGGAATATTCGTCTCCATTGTCCGCCCTTCGGTGATCAGGTATCCTACGTCGTTCATATCAAGCTGTCCCTTGAACAGGTCGGTGTTTGGCTTGTGCCCGATGGCAATAAAAACGCCGCGGGTCGGCAGGATGCTTTCCTCGTTACTTTCCGAGTTGAATATTCTTACCGATTCGACGCCGTTCTCCTTGGTTCCGTTTATCTCGCGGACTTCCGTATTCCAGATCACCTTGATCTTTTCGTGCCCCAGCACACGTTCCTGCATTATCATGGATGCCCTAAATTCGTCGCGGCGGTGAATTACGGTGACCGACGACGCAAATTTTGTAAGGAACAATGCCTCTTCCATTGCTGTATCGCCGCCGCCGACCACTACTATCGGCACATCACGGAAGAAAAACCCGTCGCATGTGGCACAGGCAGAAACACCGTTGCCGCCGAGGCCTTCCGGAACCGGAGCTTCGCCGGGAATACCCAGCCATTTGGCGGACGCTCCGGTCGAAATTATTAGGGTTTCGGCTTTTATTATTGTTGTGACCGCGTCGCTGTCTTCGCTTTCCTTGCCGAATAACGTGAACGGCCGCTGCGAAAGATCGACCCTGTCGATCCAAATGTTCAGGATCTCGGTGCCGAAACGCTGGGCCTGTTCGCGGAATTCGTCCATCAGTATCGGGCCCATAATGCCACTTTTGAAACCGGGGTAATTTTCCACGTCGGTCGTAATGGTCAACTGGCCGCCGGGCTGCGGGCCGTCGATCACAATTGGTTCAAGCTGGGCCCGCGAAGCGTAAATTGCCGCTGTGAGCCCGGCCGGCCCCGAACCCAAAATAACCACTTTTCGTTCGATCGTTTTTTCTGCCATAGCGAAACTGTCTGCACGCGGTTTTCCGCAAAATTTGAAATAAATGCTTTGAATATAGTATAACTATCGGGCGCCAAGTTAGTCGAGGCCGGTCGCAGTCCCTTCCCTGAAGAGATCGTTTTCGGGCCCCGAAATATTCCACTGTAGCCGACCCGAATGCGATAGTTGTTTGTAAAGTGTTCGTGTTAAACTGTTTTGGTACAACGGCAACACAAAATAGACGAGCATAAATGTTGACTTCTATGCAGCCTCAGTTCGAGGAAAAACGCTTTGCTCTCCGAATGGCCCTTCGGCTTCCGATAGTGGTTTCGGGCAGGTCGGACGACGGTGCCGCTTGGAGCGAACCGACCGAGACTGACGACATCTCTACGCTTGGAGCGATGTTCCAGCTCAATCAAACAATTTCCCAGGGTGACAGCCTTTACATCCGTTCCCATCGCCCGGACGGAGTTCCCGTCGAGGTAAAGGCCCAGGTAATGCGTCTTTCCCCTGCAAACCACGGCACATCGCGCGTCGGTGTTTCCATCATCGAACAAAAAGAAAGCTGGCTGCGCCTTTTTGTCGCCTGGATAGCGGACGATAATGTTGCCGAGGTGATGGACGAATAGCCGGCCGTGCTACCGATCTAACGCAGGCCGGGTCATCCTTTCCAAATTTTTGAGTCCGAAAGCGGCAGGCAGGAGCAAGCCTGTCGTATTTATTTTATGTCTAATTACGAAACCATAACGCTTGAAAGGGAAGGCAAGGTAGCGATCCTTACCATCAACCGGCCCGATAAGCTCAATGCTCTGAGCAGCACCGTTCACATCGAAGGCGTTGCCGCATTGGACGAACTGCGAAAGGACGACGGCGTGCGTGTTGTGGTCATTACAGGTGCGGGCGAAAAAGCGTTCATCGCGGGAGCGGATATCAGCGAATTTGAGGGAAAAACGCCGGTTACACAGCGGGCGACGTTTCAGGAACGCACGCTCTTTAACACGGTCGATACTTTCCCCAAGCCGGTGATAGCGATGGTAAACGGCTTTTGCCTCGGTGGCGGGAATGAGCTGGCTCTTGCCTGCGACCTGCGAATTTGCAGCGAAAACGCCCGGTTCTCGCAGCCTGAGATAAATCTTGGCATTATTCCGGGCGGCGGCGGTTCGCAAAGGTTGACACGGCTCGTCGGCGAAGGCCGTTCGATGGAAATGTGCCTGACCGGAGATATGATCGATGCCGAGACGGCGTACCGCTTTGGCCTCGTCAATCACGTTTATCCGATCGGAGAACTGCGGGCAATGACCCTGGAGCTTGCCTCGAAAATAGCCGAGAAGGCTCCGATCGCCCTACAGCTTGCGAAAGAAGCCGTGAAATTTGCATCGCGCTCAAACCTTGACGAAGGATTGCGGCGCGAAGTGGACCTCTTCGCCATCTGTTTCTCGACCGAAGACAAAAAGGAAGGTGTTTCGGCATTCCTTGAGAAACGAAAGCCTGAATTCAAAGGCAAGTAACGGCAGAAACTTGACGCGCCACTGTCTTTTCGCTAAATTCAGAGATTGCCGCCTCACCCGGCAATAATCCCAGGGGTCGTAGCTCAGCTGGGAGAGCGCTGCAATGGCATTGCAGAGGTCAGGGGTTCGATCCCCCTCGACTCCACCAAAAGATTACGGGCTGCATAACCTGCGGCCCGTTTTTTTATTTTCAAATGCTACGATTTGCCGCGATCTGCCAAATGATCGGCGGCCTTTTTTGCGTCTTCGGTTAGGTACGTAAATTACTTTACAATTTTCAACAGAACGTAATACAATTCCGTCACACTCTATTTAGTTCGACACATTCGGCGCGAAGAAACGCGTGAAATTTACGGTTGGTATGGTTTGCGGCGAGGGTGGCCCTCCCTAGCGCGATCAAGCTGGGAATCAGGCTCCAAAATGGCCCGAAGTTAGAATTTGCGGGCTTGACACTGATCGGATGGCGATTCGGCATTAAAACTTTTAGACATCTTAATAATTTGAGCAAAAATTGGCCGCCGTGCGCGTCCTTTTATGAAATGATCGCAAAAAGGCCTGCAAAGGCATTGGAACGATAAGATTCGCGCAATTTAATCAATACATCATAGACCGAAACCGCATGCAGATGCGGGTGTAACAAGCGAAAGCCGGAACAAGGGGTAAAAATCTGTAAGAGTTATTCGGAACCAGTGCCCTAATGGCGCTTTATCGGAGGTAGTCAAGTAATGGAAGGTTATGAGGCCGATTCAGGATTCGCACGGCGGACCGCGGAAGTAAGTGTGCCGGCAGTCGCTGAGTTCCGGATAAACGACGTGATAAGAACTACTTACGATAATCTCGGGCTCGAACAGCTGGAACCCGTCCGGAGTATGCCGGTGCGGATCGGGGTCGGCGGTTTGCCAAGCGTTCTGTTGAGCAAACTAAGGCCGCTGTTGAAATACACCCAGCTTTCTAAGGACGAATATCTCTTTCAACAAGATGACCGTGTTGCTTGTATCTATTTCCCTGAAACGGCGGTCATCTCAGAATTTCAAATGCTTGCCGACGGGCGTACTATCGAAGTGGCCGTGACTGGATCGGAAGGTGCCGTAGGCATCTCGTCGGTTTGGAGCACGTCAAACGCCGTAAACTGTGCTCAGGTGTGCGTTGGTGGAAACGCCTATAAGATCGAAACGAATATCCTCGAGCGGGAACTCACCTATAGCCGGCCGCTTCAGCGTTGGATGCACGACCAGATAAATTCTTACATTAAGCAGATCTCGCAAAAAGTTATTTGCAACACGCATCACGCGGTCGAGGAACGTTTTTGCACATGGCTGCTGATGCTGCAGGACCGCAGCAAAAAGAGCAAATTCAACCTGACCCAGGAATATATTGCCGGCGTGCTGGGCGTTTACCGCCCCAGCGTGACCTGCATGGCCAAGGCCCTTCGCGAAAAAGAGGCGATCGATTATGTCCGCGGCCAGATATTTATTACCGACCGCCAGAAACTGAAAAAGATCTCGTGTTCCTGCTATAACGAACTGCCGTACAGCAAGAGTTTTTAGCCGCTGTTCAAATTTTCGCCCACACCCCCAAAGGCCGGTTTCGCAAATTGTGCGTTACCGGCTTTTCGCCTTTCAGGATCACTCGGGAACGCCGATTGCACTAAACATCCTTAAATCAAGAAATCAAGCGAGTTGCTCGATAACGATACAGAAAAAAGGAGAGAAAATGACCACCCAACAAGATGCGTCCCGTAATGATGCTGGCAGATCCATCCAAAAACCGACCGACCCGCTGCCGCCGATCTTCAGTTCCACGCCGCACACCGGCTTTTCGACCGGAAAGTTAATACACCGCGGTCCTACGGGTCACAAGGCCAAAAACGCGCGATGTTCCGTCCACGAAATCAGCGCCGATGTGCATCAGCGACGGGAGCGATAGCGACCGGGTTCAAATTAATCTCACGCACCTGCCCGCTATACGCGCACTTCCAGCGAAAACCGAGCGATCTAATTGTTCTGCACCGCCTTTTCGATTCTCAAGATTCGACGGCTGAAACCGAATCAGGGAACAAGTATCGAGGATTTCTGTTGTTTTATCGAGACGGTTGTGATAGAAATTTAACTTAAATTTCGCCGCTGCGGCATTCTAACTTTAAGCAAGGACAAACAATTAGCATTTTATGGAGACAGAAGCCGTTCGTTTGGCGTCGGTGGGAGCG
>JBGTJP010000102.1:0-7979 GCA_041745075.1 Pyrinomonadaceae bacterium
CCTCGCCCGCCGGAAATTCCTCCGCATAAACTGATCTCCACCTTGCGCGGATACAACCTGCTGCCGGCGATCATCTTTATGCCGACGCGTCGGAAATGCGACGAATCCGCCCTGGAGGTCGCGAACGACAAATCTCAAAAGTCCGACTCCGAAAAGCACCAGCGTCGGCAGCAGATCTTTGATGAATTCGCGGTTGATAATCCAGAGGTAAAGGTTCACAAACACGCCCGGATACTTCTGAACGCCGGCGTCGCGTCTCATCATGCCGGCCACATCCCGGCGTGGAAGCTCTTGATCGAGAAAATGATGTCTGGCGGGCTGTTAAACGCGATCTTTGCCACGTCAACCGTTGCTGCCGGGGTCGATTTTCCGGCCAGGACCGTTGTGCTATGCAATGCCGACACACGCGGCAATGACGGCTGGCGACCGCTTTTCGCAAGCGAACTTCAGCAGATGACGGGCCGTGCCGGCCGACGCGGAAAGGACAACGTAGGATTTGTCGTGCTTGCGCCGGGGCAGTTTCAAAACCCGAAAAAGATCGCTGAACTTCTAAAAGCTCCGCCAGAGCCGCTTGAGAGTCAGTTTCGCTCGACCTATACAAGCCTTCTCAATTTGCTCGATGCATTTAAGAGTTTTAAGCAGGTCCGCGACATCGCACAAAAGAGCTTTGCCTATCAAAAAACGGCCCGTCAGATCGAGCAGATGCAGAGTGAGAATCGTGGACGGATAGTCAAACTGGAAGCGACCCTGAAAAAAAATGGCGAAGGATTGGGCCTCGGTGATGTGCTCGGGTTTGAACGGCTTGCAAGCGCCCAGCGGAGGCTGCATGAGTTAGTCCCTGTCACGCGGGCCGAAGCCCGTCACGAATGGCTGAAGGAGAACGTGCTTCCCGGAAGAGTCGTTTCACAGGGCCGCGGCGGCAAGCGCATCTATCTTGTCATAGGCGTACACGGCGAAAAGATCTCGGCCATGCGCGATGACGGGCATGGAACGTCGCTCGTTATGGACAAAGTTGCGCGTGTTTACAAGAATATTTACCCGATAAAAAAGGAAGAGAACATCGAGCAGGCGTTCTTCGATACTTTTGAGCGAAAGAATCTGCCGCTCGATGAACCGCGTCCTTCCCGCGAACCAGACGGAATCGATTCCGCCGAACAACAATTCGACGCCGCAATGAACAGGATCGCTGGCGTAAAGAATGACCCGGAACTCACGGAAGAGCGGCTGGCTTTTCTGTGGAGCGTTTCAGAAAATGCGTCGGGTATCGAAAAAACCGGTCGCGATATCGAGTTTCTTTACAGTCAGATCTGGCTCCCTTTTGAACGGCGGGCAAAGGTGCTCGATCATTTCGGATACATAGATTTTCGAAACGAATCCGTTACAGAATCGGGCAAATGGCTGGCCGATGTTCGGGTTGACCGGACACTGCTGGTCGGCGAGGCCTTGCGGCGGGGCATTTTTGACGATCTTGCTTCAAAAACAATGGCTGGTCTGATGGCCTCGCTTGCGGCCGATTCGGACCGCAATTATGGCGACCTGTACCTATCGAATGATCTGCTTGATGTGGTAAACACTCTTGAGGACATCATTTACGATGTTTCAAAAGTGGAGTGGAAGTTCGGCATCGAACCGTCGGAAGAGATAAATCTGTCCGCGGCCGCGACGGCCGAAAAATGGTGCGACGGAATGTCATGGGGAGACCTTGTAAAAAGGACGCAGGCCGAAGAGGGTGACCTGTTCCGGCTGCTTTCGCGGACCGGCGAGGCGTTGATGCAGATCGCCCATTTAAAAAACTCGAATCCAAAAGCCGCCGCCGTTGCCCGAACAACCGCCGAAAGCCTGTTGCGGGAGCCAATACGCTAAGCCTTCCTACAATGTCATATGCATTTCGAATTGTGCCAAAACCTTTCGAAATCCGCGTTTCTCAAAAAATTGCACGGTGTCGGTTAGAACATGATCCAGATTGATGACCTGCATTTTCGAATCCGGCGTCAAGTCGGCCTGCATTTCCATAAGAAGCCGCGAGGCGATCCCAATTTTTCGGAAACGACGGTCGATCATAAACTGGGCGATGCGGCCAAGTCCGTTCGTAAAAACCGCGTAACCGGCACACTCGCCGTCGATGAACGCCCCGAGGATCGTCCTCGCCGCCTCGCATCGGGTGATCGCGTCGTTCGAATTTTGCCATGACGGCTGGGCATCCCACCGTTCCTCCCATCGGCTTAGGTCGGCGGCGGTCATTCGGCGCACTTCAATTTCGTTATTCGGCCGGGTGTCGGGGTCGATCTGGGCTGGGGCCTCCATAAACAAAAGCTCGCGTTCTATCTTAAACCCGAGCTTTTCATATAGCTTAATAGCGGGCGTGTTGTTCGTTATCACCTCAAGCAGATATTGTTCGACTCACGCCTCGCGAAACCTCGGCACCATAAAATCAAACATCGCCTTGCTGGCGCCCAGACGCCGCCTATCGGGAATCACTCCCGTGCCGGCGTCATAAACGGTCCTTTTCCCCTTCCAGGAACCGAAACCGTTTAGAGAAAAACCGATCAGTTTACCGCATTCAAAGCATCCAACCGATCGCTCAAGATCGATCGCGTTCAGGTTGATATGGTTGCGAAAGCGGATAAGATCAAGCTCGAAGGGCCTGGCGTAATCAGAAAAAGCTTCGCCAAATTTTTCGAGAGTGGCTTCGAAAAAGCTTTCATCCAGAAAGCGGCATTCGAACGCCGGAGTTTCGTTTCCAAAATCCATTTGATAGAATTAATAGTAGCTATAATATTATATTGTGGAATTAACCTAGAAGAAAATAAATTATAGCCGCCCTAAAATGCAAGTTCTGTTAGCAAATGAATATGGTTTTTGTTTCGGGGTCGAGCGCGCCGTCGAGATGGTCGAAGAGGCCCTCGGTGAGGGCGATACCGTCAGAAGCCTGGGGCCGCTGATCCATAATGACCAGGAAATGGAAAGGCTTGGCAAGTTCGGCGTAACCACGATCAGCGAACCCGTCCAGATCAGGCGCGGCGAGACCGCGGTGATCCGCGCCCATGGCGTAACACCGCAGGTCCAGCACGAATTGGAAGCGAGTGCCTCAAAGGTTGTTGACGCAACTTGCCCCTTTGTAACACGAGTGCAGCGGCTGGCATCTAGAGCGGCCGCCCAAAACAGGCACGTTGTGGTTATCGGCAACCCCGACCATCCGGAAATGATAGGCGTTAAGGGCTACGCACCCGACCACGCATTCATTATTCGCGACGAGACCGAGGTCGGCCTTCTGCCAAACTTGCGAAAACCTCTCATCGTTTCCCAGACCACGATCAAAGTTCAAACGTTTTTCGATACGGCCGAGGCGATAAAGACCAGGACGGACGATGCAGTCGAGATAGTGAACACGATCTGTTCGGCAACAAAGGACCGGCAGGAAGCAGCCCGGGCCCTTGCGGGAATGGTCGATGCTTTCTATGTGATCGGCGGCCGTCACTCATCCAACAGCGTAAAGCTGCTTGGCGTTTGTAAGGAACAGTGCCCAAAAAGCTTTTTGATCGAAACGGAGCAGGAGATCGATGCCGATAACCTTCGAGGGGTCAAGAACGTAGGTGTGACTGCCGGCGCATCGACCCCAGCCTGGCTTATTGACAAGGTGGTTGGGCATCTGAAGAAACTTGGCCACGAGATCGATAACGATCTGTCGGTGCGCTAGCTTTTCTGAATACACAAAAAAGGCTGCCTGATAAGGCGGCCTTTTTCGTTTTTAGATGCATTAAACGGCCTTTCCCGCGTTTACGGAATTATCAATTCCTGACCTACCTCAATACTGCTGGGGCTGCTCAGCCGGTCCCGGTTGGCGTCGTAGATCCGCAAATAATCACGCGTATTGCCGTAGAACCGCTGGCTTATTTTGCCAAGCGTGTCGCCCGCGCGGACTACATAGGTCGTACCACCCGATGAAGGCGACGGGCTGTCGTCATAATCGGCCGTTTCGACCGCTTCGCTAAATTTTGGCAGCGAGATGGCTTGATTGAGATAAACGCCGAATTCCGTGCCTGCTTTAACCTCGGCATTCTCGCCTTTGGTAAACCGTTCCCCTAAAAAACCGCCCCCTGCACCGATCAATCCGCCGATCAAAGCTCCTTTCCCGCCGCCGATCGCCGCTCCGAGAATGGCCCCGCCGGCACCGCCGCCGCCAATAAAGATGATCTTGCGGTGCTTCATTTTGTCGCCGGACGCTGTACCTTCGGAATCGCTTTTAGCGTCATCGCTGTCAAGGTCCGTTAATGATCCGTTTATTGCATGGGTTTTTCCATTCGGAAGTTTGACTTTGATAAAGCTGACGTCGATCTGGCCTGGTTTTCCGCCTTTTTCAGCCGGTTTTGACGAGTCCACGCGGCCTACGACCTCGCTGCTCGCCGGTATGACGACAGCACCGTTTGTCGAATAAACCGGCTCCGTAACAGTAGCCGTAAACTGATCGCCGGCCTTAGCCGTTTTTGAAGAGATCGTGCTCTCCATCCGTACACGGAATTTCTTTCCTTTCTCAACCACAAAAAGATTTTGCGACGGAGCCTTTCTGACCGGTGCTTTTCGAATGACCGGCCTTCGTTTCGTCTGTGCCTGGGCGTCAAACGTTACACCCAGAACGATCAGGGAAAAAATTCCCATCAATGTTGTAAGCCTCTTTATGCTTTTCATAATATTGTCTCCTGTAACTCTAGCAGCGGATCGGGTCGCGTGCGCTTTTCGCGGTAAATAAACGCGCCGCATTTCGACGAATTGTTAGACGAATCCGTTGTCCCTTAAACTTTTTCAAGTGCTTTTTGATAGTTCGATTTTATCATAGTGCTGTTGCACGCGGCTGATATCAGACATAATTTTTTTGAAACTTCGATCTATTGTGTGTATATTGTAAGCGTTAACGACAAGTTCATTTCTATTTCCTGGCCTTGCCCCCGGTCCATACGCCGGGGGTAAAGTTATCTCGGCTGAGTGTTTAACAGGTTTTTGCCTGGTCTTATGCAGCTATTGCGTGGAACAACCTTGCTTTTCGGCCTTAACCTGCTTGACGCATTGTTGACGCTGGTGTGGGTTCGGAACGGCATCGCGACCGAGGGCAACGAGCTCATGGCACGCCTTCTTGAGATCGGGGATTTTTCATTCCTTGCGGTAAAGGTTGCGATCGGGACCCTAGCGGTGATCGTGCTATTGCGTTGGGGAAATCGAAGATTGGCCCAATACGGGCTTGCTCTGGCATTGGCGGTTTACACCGGTTTGATGGGAATCCACGTATTTACGGGTCTTGCCGCATTGGGCCTGATCTCAGAAACGGCTTTGGAGGAAGTGGCTTTCTGGACCAGAACGGTTTTCGCCGCGGTACTTTAAAGTTTTTGATTCCAGTCTCGATCCGCTTTCGGCGTTCTAATAATGAACTTCGGGCGGTTTTTTTGCGTATTGAATTGACACAACGCGCTTGGCAACTGACGGCATCCAAACATTTGCAAAATATATCCAGATTCATTGAGGACTAATAACATGAATACTAAACCGGTTTACCAACTTACGGCCCGACAAGTGATCCTGCTTGGCGTAACCACGGCTTTGATCGCCGTCGGACTTACCGCTCTGGTCTATGCCATGGCAAATTACTGGCGGCATATCGATAGCTCCGGTGTTTCGCTGGCCGAATCGGCGCCGCTGGCAGGCCTTTCGGATCCGTCTTCGACGACGGATGAGCAAAACAGCATTGAAGTTTATAAAGCTATCTCGCCCGGAGTGGCGTTTATCAACACGACGTCGTATCAACAGGACTGGTGGGGCGGCGTGCAGGAAGGCAAGGGAAATGGATCGGGCTCGGTGATCGACACTCAAGGCCACATTCTGACAAATAATCACGTGGTCGAAGGCGCTCAAAAGCTTACGGTCAATTTTGGCGGTGACAAAGTTTACCCCGCGACGCTGGTCGGTGCCGATCCTGATACAGACCTCGCAGTTATTAAGATCACTCCGCCGGCGGAAGGACTGACCGTGGTTCCGCTCGGCGATTCGGACAAGCTTGTTGTCGGCCAGAAGGTGTTGGCGATCGGGAATCCTTTCGGTCTTGACCGCACATTAACGACGGGCGTCATTTCAGGCCTTCAGCGGCCGATCAGGGCCCGCAACGGCAGGCCGATCGATGCCGCGGTTCAAACCGATTCTTCGATCAACCCTGGCAATTCCTGCGGCCCGCTGCTTGATAAATTCGGCAAGATGATCGCGATCAACTCGCAGATACTTTCACCGGCCGGCGGTTCGGTCGGCGTCGGGTTCGCCATTCCAGTGAGCACCGCAAAGCGGGTAATTCCACAGCTTATCCAGTTTGGCGAAGTGCGCCGGCCTAAGCTGGGAGCCTCGCTTCCCTCGGTAGAAGACCTGTTGGCACGCGGTTACAGGCTGCCTGTAGAAAAGGGATTGCTTGTTTACAGCCTGGTTCCGGGCGGGGCGGCCGAACGGGCCGGCCTTCGCGGGATTACATCGAATGGCACGATCGGCGATATCGTCTTGTCCGTTGATGGACAGACAACGAACAGCGTCGATGACCTGTATCGGCTGCTGGACAAGAAACAGATCGGCGACACCGTTCAGGTTGAGCTTTTCAGAGGGGGCCGGAACTTGACCGTGCCTGTAAAGCTGTTGACCACGCCGACAAATACCCGGCGTTCGATCCAATAAAACCGATTCCCGACTATAACTATTTCGGCGGGCCTTTTCGGCTCGCCGTTTATTTTATGATCGAGCTAAATGATTTTTACAACGACGGCTTTGGCTGGGCCTGCCGACACTGCGAGAAAGAACTCGGTCACGATGCAAATGCAAATGGGCGGCACTCCCGGCTCATGACCGAGGGCGAAGCCGAAAGCAAACGTCCTGAGCTCTCAAACAGATCTCTTGCCAAATGGGCCGACGCCGCGCAAAGAATTCTTGTCTGTCCAAGATGCGGCGTCACAGAACTTGCGGACATCTCCTAACTATCCTTTATCCACTTCATAGGATCCTTTGAAAAAGCCCGGCAAAATGTCCTTTGCTTATTCGGAATAAGTGATAAGTGAAAGTTGAAAACGCATCCGAGATTATCACGTTTCAGCTATCACTTTTCACTTATTCCGAATCGAAATCTTCGGATAAACTAAATGGTGTTGGCTTTTTAACGGGCCGGTGATAGGTTTTATTAAATGCTCAACACTGAACTCGACGCCGCGATAGAGCTTGCCAGGAAAGCCGGGGCGGCCATCCTTGAACACTACGCTTTAGAGATAATTTCCGAAAACAAGATCGGATTGGATAACCGCTCTGAGCCCGTCACAGCCGCCGACCGCGAGGCCAGCCAAATCATAGTCAATGGCCTTTCCGACCGATTTCCCGGCGACGCGATCCTTTCCGAAGAAGAGATTGACGAACTGCACGGCCGCCTGGCCAGCGAACGTGTCTGGATAATCGACCCGATCGACGGCACTTCAGGCTTTATCAAAAAAGACGGCGATTTCGCAGTCCAAATAGGCCTTGCAGAGAAAGGCACTGCGATCGTGGGCGTCGTCTATCTGCCGGCCCGTGACGTGCTCTATTTTGCTTCAAAGGGCAAAGGCTCGTTCGTCTCTGCAGACGGCGGCCCGCCGGTGAGACTTGGCGTGTCCGGCAAGACCGCCTTTGACGAGATGGACATCGCGGTCTCGCGCGACCATCGAAGCCCGAAGATGTCGCGGATCATAGATAAACTCGGACTGCGGAACGAGGTCCGCCGCGGGTCGGTCGGCGTCAAGATCGGCCTGATCGCTGAACAGTCCTGCGATCTGTACATTCATCTTTCACACCGGACAAAATTCTGGGATACGTGCGCTCCGCAGATAATTCTGGAGGAAGCGGGCGGAAAAGTTACCGATCTGTTCGGAAACGAGTTCCGCTATGATCTTGGCGATGTGCTGAATTTGAATGGGATCGTCGCGTCGAATGGGATC
>JBGTJP010000103.1:0-54547 GCA_041745075.1 Pyrinomonadaceae bacterium
AGAATTTTGCGGCAAAATTGCCAAAGGGCCGGTGGATATTGGGCGGCAAGTGGGACCATGAGAATTGGACGCCAAACAATTTGCCGACGGCGGCGATGATCGACGCGGCGACGCCCGATCATCCGGTTTTCATCGACCGGCTCGATGGCCACATGGCCTTGGCAAACAGCCTTGCCATGCGGCTGGCAAAGGTCGATAAAAACACAAAGGACGTTGACGGCGGCGAGATCGTCCGTGACGCAAACGGCAATCCGACCGGTGTTTTTAAGGACGCTGCAATGGGTTACGTGGGCAAGGTCATACCTGATATGCCGTTCGATCAAAAGCTTGAGGCGGCTCAAGCGGCGAGCGATCATGCGGCCTCGCTTGGCGTGACCAGCGTGCAGGATATGTCCGCCGGAACCGATGTCGGTATTTATCAGGAGCTGCTCCGCCGTGGTACTTTGAAAACGCGTGTTTACGGCTGTTCGCCTCTTGCCGATTACAAGCGGTGGCAGAACACGGGCGTTCGATACGCGTTTGGCGACGCGATGCTTCGCGTCGGGTGTTTGAAAGGCTATTCGGACGGCAGTCTTGGATCGACAACCGCATGGTTCTTTGAGCCGTATCTGGATGCGCCGAATACGTCGGGCCTGGCAGCGGATGAGATACCCAATACGCCGGCGAACGTGCTTGCCGCCGACAAGGCCGGATTACAGATCAATATTCATGCCATCGGCGACAAGGCGAATGCGACGATACTTGATATCTACGCCGCCACCGATAAAGCGAACGGCCCGCGAGACCGGCGGTTCCGGATCGAGCACGCCCAGCATCTTCGTCAGGAAGACATCAAGCGATTCGGTTCGCAGAAGGTTGTTGCCTCAATGCAGCCATTTCACATAATCGACGATGGAAGATGGGCATGGAAGCGCCTGGATGAAAAGCGTCTCAAGGGGACATATGCGTTTCGAACCATTCTCGACACAGGCGGTGTGCTGGCGTTCGGTTCTGATTCGCCGGTCGCGCCGCTGAATCCGATCTGGGGCGTTTATGGAGCCGTCACACGCCGGACTCTGGATGACAAGAACCCGAGCGGCTGGCTTCCCGAACAAAAGATCTCGGTGCTTGAAACGGTCCGCGCGTTTACCTGGGGATCGGCCTATGCCGAATTTCAGGAGGGCGTCAAAGGCACGATCGAGCCGGAAAAACTTGCTGATTTCGTCATCCTTTCGGAGGACATCTTTACCATCGATCCCGTCAAGATCCGCGACGCCAAAGTTCTTATGACAATTGTTAACGGCAAGGTCGTTTATGAATCTAAATGAGTGTTTGGTTTCACTGTCAACTAGCAACTGATCAACTATCAACTGAATACATTGAATAAATTGAAAACAGTTGATAGTTGAAAGTTTGTCAGTTGAAAGTTTCGTGAGGTTTTTTCTTCAATTCCCAATACTTTTGCTCGCGTTCTCTTTTTGCATGCACGTCAGCCATGCACAGATGCATGCCGATGTTGTGATCGTTAATGCGGACGTTCGAACGATGTCGCGAGAGAGACCGCGTGCCGAGGCGGTCGCAATAAAGGGAAATAAGTTCGTGGCGGTCGGAACGAATAAAGAGATCCTCGCTTTTGCCGGACCTAAGACAAAAAAGATCGACGCGGGCGGCAAGCTCGTCCTTCCCGGCTTTAACGACGCTCATGTCCATTTTGCGGCGATCGGCAATAAATTTTCGACGATTGATCTAAAAACTGCGAAAACACCGGGCGAGATAGCCCAGCGGCTGGCATATTACGTTAGGTTTCTGCCGAAAGGCCGGTGGATACTCGGCGGCGGGTGGGATTTGACTGGCAGTGTGCCAAACCGGAAAATCGTCGATCCCGTCACGGCCGACAATCCCGTTTTTGTTTATTCTTCTGACGGCAAAGCCGCATTTGCGAACGGGGCCGCGCTTTCAAAAGCCCGGATAACCAAACTGACGCGTGATCCGCCCAACGGAGTGATCGTGCGTGACGATGAGAGCGAACCAACCGGGATACTCAAGGGTTCGGCCTTTCGGTTGGTGTCTTCAATCGTGCCCACCGATCACACGCGGAATTGGCCGGAGATAATCGAAACCGCGTCGAATTATGCCGCCAGCCTTGGCGTGACGAGTGTCCAGGATATGCACTCGGACGAATTGGCGGACGTTTACCGGCAGCTTGAGCGCGAGGGAAAGCTAAAGACACGGGTTTACGACTGCTCGCCCATTTCCGCGTGGAAACGCCTTGCAGCAAGCGGAATAAAGGCCGCAAGCGGCGATGCAATGGTGCGGACCGGTTGCGTTAAATATTTCTCGGACGGCAACGAAGACGGAGCAGAAATTCTCCAATTGCAGCGGGACATCGCGGCGGCCGATAAGGCGGGATTGCAGGTGATGATACACGCCATCGGCAGTCGCGCCAACGGCATCGTGCTTGATGCGTTCGAGAAAACCATAGCGGTAAATGGCACCCGCGACCGACGTTTTCGCATCGAACACGCACAGAACGCCGCGGATGAAGACCTTCCGCGTTTTGTCCGCTCTGGGATAATCGCGTCGATGCAGCCGTGGCTGTTTAACGGGACAAGCTCGTCTATTTACGCAACCCATCTTAAACTTAGAACGCCACTGGCGTTCGGCTCGGACGCTTCGATAACCGATTTCGACCCGCTGCTCGGTATCCGCTCGGCAACGACCGGACCAGGAGCGATGACCGCGGACGAGGCGGTTCGTGCTTATACCCTCGGATCAGCGTATGCAGAGTTTCAGGAAAATGCGAAGGGAAGCATCGCGGTGGGAAAATACGCCGATCTTGTTATTTTGAGCTCGAGTATTTTTGACGGTGCCGCGATGGCAGACAAAGCGACGGTTCTGACGACCTTTGTTGACGGAAAGCAGGTCTATGATTCAAAGTAATCAGAAGGGAAAAACCATTTTTTAAGGAGCAGTTTTATGATGAAGAAAATTTTCGGGTTTGTTTTGATCACAACGGCTTTCGCGGTCGGCGCGTTTGGCCAGGAAGTTAACAGCAAAGGTGAGCCGGTGGTTAAGAGCAAGGACAATGCCCCGGTCGAGTTGAAGGCTGGTGACAAGATCACGCGCGGAGAGACTTTGGCGAAGAACGTGAAAAGAACGACCGTTGCTAAGGCGTTTGCCGAGCCGGCAAAGCTCGAAGGCAATACCTATGAGGTCAAAGGCGTTATTGTCCGTTCGTGCAAAAAAGAAGGCTGCTGGATGGAAATGGCCGACAAGGAAGGCGGCAAGTCTGTTCGCGTGACGTTTGGCGACCACGCTTTCTTTATCCCGCTGAATGCCGCGGGCCTGCAAGTCCGTGCACAGGGTGTTTTTAAGACAAAGGTGCTTCCCAAAGAGCATGTTGATCATTTGATAAATGACGACGGGGCCAAGTTTGATAGCCGAAATGCTGACGGGACAGTGACGGAGGTTTCGTTCGAAGCTACAGGCGTTGAGTTGGCCAAGAACAAGTAAGAGGAAACTGCCGCCAGGCAAATTAAGGCTCAGTCCCAATGGCCGGGGCTGAGCCTTTTTAGTCGTTGCAATAAGACTAAAACTTCAGTCTTACACCGATCTGCGCCTGCCTCGGTTCTCCGAAACCGGCGGAGACCGTTCCGTCAAAATTAAAGGTAAGCGGCCGCGGGACGCTCCGCTGATTTCGATTGTTGAAAAGATTAAATGCCTCAAAGATGCCTTCGATCTCGACCTTTTCGGTGATCTTGAACCCCTTTGAAACCCGGAAATCCAGTGTAAGGAATTCATTATCCAGCCTTTCAGTGTTGCGTCTTATTGGAGATGGGCCTGCTTCACCGATCGGCCGGAGCGAAAACGGCTGAGCAGATCTATACTGGATGATCGGTGAGATATTTATATTGTACGGCAGCAGGAACGTTGCAAACGCGTTGAACCGGTGCCGTTGATCCCGGTCCGACCAGTTATACTCCGGCCCGAAATTATTTACATCGGCGTACCGGAAGGTGAATGGATCGCGTTCGTTATCGTCATCCGATTTGTCGAAGGAAAGAAGATAATTTACCTGGAACTGAAAACGATTAGCAAATCGCCTGTTTAAGGTGAATGTAACACCCTGATAAAGCGATTTTGCCGAGCTTTCGGTCGATCGGATCTCGCCGACGCCCGATCCGTTCGCTAATGCAAACGGGGATGTTCCACCATAAAGGGCCGGATTCCCCCGATTGACAAAGCGCGTCAAGCGGTCTGTTTTCGCATAGTTGTAAGCGAAGAGGAACGATGTGTTCTTAAATACTTCGCGTTCAACGCTTGCGCTCAATTGGATCGTCCGCGGATTCTTGAAGTTCCGTTCAAAGACCGCGATCCCCGGATTGAATGCGGTGAATCCCGCGGTCGTTAGGATTCCCGGATAGATCGGGCAAAGAACCGGCGATGGCGCCAAGGTACAGAACGTGCCGTCACGATAGATATTTCCCGCGATCGCTCCATCCGTGTTTCGCGGGCCTGCCACTACCAGGCCCGGAATACGTGCATAGTAGAGGCCGCCTCCCAGGCGAATTGCAGTTTTGCCGTCCTTGCCGGGCGACCAGGAAAGAGCGAGACGCGGTGAAAATCCATCGGTAAAATCAGGGATGGTACCATCGGACGGGAACCGCGGATCGCCGATAAACTGGCCGTATGGCGTGTCAGAAGGCTTGTTTATCGGGTCCGGCTGGAATTGGGCTTCCCAGCGGAAACCAAGATTCAACGTCAAATTCGAGCGAAGCTGCCAATTGTCCTGCACATAAAGGGCAGGTTCGATCGTCGAATATGCCTGCGTGCCCGCCTCTTCGACGGTTCGATTGCCGATCGGAGCAAACTGAAGATAAAGCGAGAGCCCGGAAGGGCTAATTCGGTCAATGTAATTGGTAAAGCCCTGGATCGCCAGATCGATAGTAGGTGCCGCAAAGATGTAGCGGCCGCGGGCAAATCCGATAAAAGTTTGAGAAACACGAGTGCGATTCAGATCGAATCCGAATTTGATGGCGTGGTTACCACTGATAACCGTGAAATTGTCGGTAAATTGAAGCCGGACATCATCTGAAGGAACGGGCAGGAAGAACGGACGGCCAAAGCGATAAGAGATGTCGCCGGCAAATGTTCCAATGGTGGTGTCGGGCAGATCCGGACCGTCATAGAACCTGGGACGCTCTTCCTTTGCCCATTGAAACCTGAATTCATTAAGCAGCGTGGCCGAAAAATTCGTGACCAACTGGCCGATAAAGGAATTGGATTTATCGGTCTCGCGGCCATTGGCGCTCGTACCCCAAGTGGGCACGTCAAAGGTACCGTTTACCTGCTCTGCACGGCTAAAATTGTGACGAAGCGTCAGAAGGTTGTTCTTATTCACCTGAATATCGACCTTTGCCAAAAACACGTCGGCAACATTCGTCCGGTTGATTATTCCCTGCTCGCCGGGCGAATTGAACCTGGTCGCGAAAATATTCACCAGCCTGGGGTCGATAAAATTCGGCTTACTGCTGGTGCCGTCGTTGCGTTCGTAGGCGACGAAGAAGAACGCCCTGTCCCGCTTGATCGGCCCGCCGACATTGCCGCCAAACTGATAGTTGCGGAAATCCTCGGTCGGAAGGCCTGCATCGACCGCGTCCGGATTTTGGCTGGAAAGTGACTGGTTTCGGAAAAAGAGAAACGCTGCTCCCGAGAACTCGTTCGTGCCCGATTTTGTGACGGCGTTGATAAACCCGCCCGAACTGCGTCCGAATTCGGCTGAAGCCCCGACCGGTACGACTTGAAATTCCTTCACCGATTCCAGGCTGATCGTAAAGGCGGGCCGCTGGCCACCACGCTGCTCGCCGAAGAATGGATTATTCGCATCAGCACCGTCGATCGAAACATTGTTTTGGATACCTTTCTGGCCGTTAATAGTGATCTCGTCGCCATCCGGCCCCTGAACGATCGAGACGCCCGGCGTGAGTAATGCGAAACGCGAGAAATCGCGACGGTTGATCGGGAGGTTTTCAACCGAACGCTCGTTGATCTGCGAGGATAACTCTGTCCTGGCGGTGTCAACGGCCTCGGAGTCTGCCGAAACATCGACCGTTACCGTCGCCGTGCCGACCTTGACGCCTATATTCAAAGCGAGCGTTTGACCAACCGTCACCGTGACATTCTCCAGAACGGACCTGGAAAACCCAGAAGCGTCAGTGGTCACGCGATATTTACCCAGTGGCAGCAGCGGGGCGGTGAAAAATCCGTCAGAATTTGTAACGATTGTTCGTTCAAATCCGGTTTGAGTGTTCTTTACGTTAACGGACGCACCGCTAACGACCGCCCCGTTCGGATCCGAAACAACGCCTTGAATTGTTCCGGTCGTCGCCTGTGACTGTCCAATAACCAGCACCGGAAAAAGCAAGAAAATAGAAATTGCCAGAATTGCTGAAATCGAGTTTCTCATATTGGTTTTCCTTGTAAGACTATGTGTTCCGAAAATTAACTAAAGCCTTTGCCGTCATAGATATATTGTGGATCGACTGTGACCATCCAGGTTCTACAATATTCCTCGACGGTAAAAGTTGATAAGAGGTTATCGGATTATAATGCCGATGTTCAGCAAAAAACAACTGAGAAAAAGTTAAACTTTGAACGCCGCCTTCAATTTTTTTGCTCGCGATCCTGCTCCAAAATGCGAGTCGGATTGTGGTAAGCTAATTGGTTCGTGGCCTGTGGCGAAATCGTTGTGCTTGGGGGCTTATTTTATGCTTTGGAAGATCGTTCTAGTATTAGGAGTTCTTGGGGTTTTGCTCGGAATTGCTGTAACCGGAATTTCAGCAGCCCTTCCGATCCTGACCGATGGCCGGACCAGCTGGGAGGAAGCGGCACTGGGTATTATTCCCGGTATCTTGGTGTTGATTGTAGCTTTCCTAATGTTCGTGGTCGGCTTGATATTCGTGCTCAGGAACCGAAAGAAGGGCTAGCTTTGTCGTGAATAAGTCTTTCAAGATCAGAGATATAGTTATTGACCCGCCGTTGATCCTATCGCCGATGGCGGGCGTGACCGATTACACTTTCCGCCGCCTTATCAAGCGGCGCGGCGGTGTTGGCCTGGTCGTTTCCGAATTTATCTCGGTGGAAGGGTTGACACGGCACAATCCGAAATCAAAACGCCAAATGCATTTTGATGAGGAAGAGCGGCCCTTTGCGGTTCAGATCTTTGGCGGGCAGGCTCCGCGAATGGCTCTGGGAGCCGAGATGGCCCAAGAGGTCGGCGCTGACATTCTGGACGTGAACTGTGGCTGTCCGGCGCCAAAGGTGGTGAGGAACGGCGGCGGGTCGGGACTTCTCAAGGACCCCGCGAGGCTGGAAGAGATCCTCAAAGAAATAAAAAAGTCGATCACCATACCGCTTACTTTGAAGGTGCGCACGGGCTTTTCCGATTCGACGATAAATGTTGTCGATGTCGCCAAGATGGCGGAACAATGCGGGGTCGAGCACATACAGGTACACGGCCGCACCCGTGAACAGGGCTATAAAGGCCTTGCCAATTGGGATCTTATAAAACAGGTAAAGGAAGCGGTCAATATTCCGGTCTCCGGCAACGGCGATATCACAACGATAGATTATGCGTTGAAACGCTGGAAAGAAGCGGGCACCGACGGCATTTTGATAGGCCGCGGTGCGATGCAGAATCCGTGGATCTTTCGCCAGATACTGGATGCGCTCGAGGGCCGCGAGCCTTATCAGCCGGATCTTGCAGAGAAAAAGCACGTTTTGCTCGAATTTTTCTCGATGTGCCGTGAACAGATGCCGGAGATCGTCGCTTTGGGTAAAATGAAGCAGTTGGCCGGGCAATTTACAAAAGGGCTGCCCGGCGGTGCCCAGTTTCGACAGACCCTTTATCATTCGCATTCTGCCCGAGAGATACTGGACAACATTACAAGTTATTTTGAGAACCTCTTCGCTGGCAACCGTTACGGTGACGGGGTAATCGAAGCAGATGTTTCTGAGATCGTTTCGTGTGAAGCTTTCATTGAAAAGCCTCAGCCCGATACGATCAGAGGAGCTGCTTCGGCCATTTAGAATATTCCAATAGATCAGGAGAATTGAGATGAAACGTGTTCTTTTTCTTTCATTCGTAATCTTGTTTACCGTTACGGCAATGACTTCAGCGGCAGCCGGTCAAAAATTGAAACCGGATGAATTAGTCGCGAAACATCTGGACTCTATCGGTTCCACAGAGGCAAGGGCGGCAGTCAAATCACGAATGGCCGTTGGCGAGGCCTCGGTCACATTCCTTTCCCAAAAGAACCAGCCGACGGTGGGCCGGATAGTGATGGCTTCCGCGGGCGATAAGAATTTTTTTGGCCTCAGCCTGAACGCGTCCGATTACCCGGGCGAAAAGTTCAGTTATGACGGAACGAAGGCAAGGGTCGCGGTTCCAACGAATAACACTCCTCGATCTTATTTGAACATTTTTGTCGACAGCACTGGAGCTCTCCTAAAGGATAGTTTGCTGGCCGGGGCGCTTAATTCGTCATGGGCCCTCACGGACCTCGCGGGCAACAAGGCAAAGGTCTCAGGAGGAGGCCTTAAGAAAATTGACGGAAAGGAATTTTACGTTTTGGGCTATTCGCCGAAAGGCGGTGGTGATTACGATATTTCGCTCTTTTTTGACAAGGAGACCTTTCGGCATGTCCGTACTGAGTACAAACGGTCCTCGTCGGCAGCGATCGGCAGAAATCCAAATCAATCAAGCGGTTTCGACGAAACGAGGATCAAGATCATCGAGACCTTTTCCGACTTCAAGGAACAGGGCGGGTTGATGCTTCCGAACACTTATAAACTGCTTTATTCTGAAACCGGGCAGCGTGGAACCAGAGAGGTTGAGTGGGCCTGCAGTCTTTCGGAATTCGCTTTTAACCAACCGCTTGACGACAAAACCTTCGATATAGACGCAAAATAGATTGATGGTACTAAGAATTTCGAGCTTTATTTTTACGGCACTGGTTTTGTTGATGATGGTAGTCGGCGGACAGGCCCAGCGGACCATTGAAAGGAAAGTCGATCTCGCGGATCGGGCGACGGCTGACTATAAGACGTCGGCCGCTTATGCTGAGGTGAGGTTGAGAAGGGCAGAGCTTGAATCGGACCTGGAGGCCTTTCTGCAGGAGTACACGGAAGAGTATCCGAGGGTGAAGGAGATAAAGATATCACTCGAACTTTTACAGAAAGAGGCCGACCGGCTTCCCGCGGCGGCTTCACGAGGCAGTCAGGGCCTGACACTAGCTCTGGGTAAGTTAATGGTGCGAAAGGTCGAACTTGAGACCGATCTAAGGCGGCTGCTTGAAAACCTTCAACCGGCACATCCTGACGTAAAACGAGCCAAGCGAAAGGTCGAGATATATGAAGCGGCGATCAAGGAGATCCTAGGATAGATAGTCCGGATCGGCATTGATCGTGGTTGAGACGATCTCGAATATCTCAAGGGCCTCGGTTTTAGATAGCTGCCTTTTGGCGGGAACGCTTAGCACCCTTATCTTTGTCAATGCGTTTCGGCGCGTGACCTCGACCTCGTCGCCGGCCTTTACCTCCTTTGAAGATTTTGCCGCAACCCCGTTCACCGCGATCAGGCCCTTATCGCAAAACTCCTGGGCCAGCGTGCGTCGTGGAATAAGGCGGCTTACTTTTAGAAAAAGATCGAGACGCATTGTTTTGTTTCAAAATTAAAACGGCCCCGAAGAAAAGGAGCCGTTTTCTTAAACTGTTTCAACGGAAACCTTATTTACCAGGTGTTTTTTCCTTTCTCTCTTCAGCAAACAGGATCGGCGAGACGATCGGGCGGTAGGTTTCGCCGATCTTTATGTACGATTCCTGCCTTAGCGAGGACATAAATTCCTTTGTCGCAGCCGGGGCACGTTCGGTGAGAATGGCCATTCGAACGGCGTTTTCGTCAAAAAAGGACTCGCTGCTGGCTTGGGTCCGTTCATCAACTCGGAGAATGTTAATACCGATATCGTCGATCTCGACTGGGTCCGAGTAACCACCGGTCTTCACGTCCTTTAGAGCCACGGCGAATTTTTCGTCAAGATCTTTCAGGTTCAATGTATCGACCTTTCCCTTGGTCTTCGCGGCCTCAGGACGGTCGGAGTTTTCCGCAACCGCCTTTACAAAATCGGCCCCTCCGCGGAGCTGTTCAACGAGCTTTTTCGCCCTTTCACGCACGGCGGTCTCATCGCGGCCGGCAAAACTAAGGAATATCTCGCTTATCGAGATAGTTGCCGGTTTGGTAAAACGGCTTTTATTCTTTTCAAAATAGTCGCGAAGTTCCTTGCCCGAGGGCCGCCAATATTCTTTTGACTGAACCTCCCGCTGAATGACCATGTCCTTTGTCGCCTGTTTTCGCCACAGTTCGCGGATCTCTGCGGGGTCGGCACCCTGTTCTTCCATCAACTTGTAAAGGGCGTCAAGGCTTTTAAGGTTGTATTGCTTCATTATTTGAATAAAGCGTTCGTTTATGGTCGCGTCGATCTGGGAATCGAGGTTCAGCTCCTTGGCCTTCTGGATCAGTAATTCTTCATTGATGAGATTGGCTATCAATTCGCCCTGTTTCTCATCGACAATCTTTTGGGCCTCTTCCGGTGATTTGCCGGCCTTTATCTGCTCGTCAACTATAGACTTTGTCTCGCGCTTGATCTTGGACAGCGTTATAACTCCGTCATTCACCTGGGCGACAACCTCATCAACCACGCGTTCTTCGGTTTCCTGGGCGGAAATACCAATTCCCGCAAGCAGGACGATCGAAAACAGCGAAATAATCGAAAGAAAATTCTTCATTAAAATGCTCCTTTTGGAAGTCAGAGGCCGTGAATGCCCGCACTTGACACTTGAACTTAAGGTCTATGATGCAGAAAAACCCGCCCGCGTTTATTCCCGTTCACCGCAAAATTCGGTAAATGGAAGCAGCCGCGATTAGAACTTTATAAATAATAGCAGGTTTCCCGCCTAAAACCTCCCTTAGAGAATGAAGAGAGAATGAAGAAAAAGTGCCCTCAATGCCGGCTGGTCAATTATCGGACCGCTCACCAATGCGTTCGTTGTAACTCACCCTTACTGCGTATTGATATCGCCGATTCGCCGGATAAAAAATCTTTATTAGCAAAGATAGTTAGGCGGGCTGTGATCTGTCTATTTGTTTGTGTCGCGGCACTAGCTGGTTTTTACCTTTCGCTTATTTCTTCGGCAAAACCTATCGGCTACGAGGAGAAAAAGTCGATCCAAGCCGCAATAGATGTCCTTGATAACAAAGGTTTTACGAGCGAGGCGATCTTTTTGCGGCGGCTGGCTGTTTTTCGCTCCACGGACAATTGGCTTAATGCGTCCGTTGCCAAGGAGAATGCGTTTGCGGCCACCAATTTTCCGTTCGAAATAATAACTATATATCCGGATTTTTTCACTTATCCAAAAGATGATATCGAACGGGCCGCGGTCCTGCTTCACGAGGCGAAACACCTTCAGGGTGCGGATGAGAAAGAGGCATACGAATTCGTATGGCGAAATCGGGAGAAACTTGGCTGGATAGGCCAGAACTATGCCGATTCGACTGTCTGGCGTGAAATAAGAAAACAAACACGCGACTATGTTCCCGACTTGTTCGTCTGCGACGTAAACCCGTTTAGCGACTGCACGGAAAACCGCTCTTCCTAGCTTCGAATTCTTTCAAGGACCGTCCTTATCGCTGCGATCGGCTCTTTGTGATCGGAATGAAATCGCAGAATGCCGTTTGGCGAAAAAGACGCGTTGGAATCCTCGCCGAGGAAACCCATCAGCTTTTCCGGAAGTACTTTCGCCGTCTCAGACAGCTTTATCGCAAAGCCTTCCTTTGAGCGGTCAATAGAGACAATGTGCATTTCGTCGGCCATCTTTCTGAGGCGGCCGTACTCGAAAAGGTCATTGACCGATGCCGGAAGGCGACCGTATCGATCCGCTATCTCAGCGTGTATTGTCATTAAAGCGTCCTCGCTTTCCGCCGAAGAGATGCGTTTGTAAGTCCGCAGCCGCTGGCTGGCTTCGGCGATGTATTCTTTTGGTATCGAGACATCGATACCAAGATTGATCGCGACGCTTGTCTCATCGGAGATTTCGTCGCCGCGAAGGTCGGCGATCGTCCGCTCCAGCATTTTCGTGTAGAGATCAAAGCCGAGTGCGTCAAGATGCCCGGATTGCTGTCCGCCGAGAATATTCCCGGCACCGCGAAGTTCGAGATCAAGAGCAGCGAGGCGGAATCCCGCACCGAGATCGGAAAATTCGCGGATAGCCGACAACCGGCGGCGGGCGATCGGCGTTAGCTCCAATTCGCTGGGGATCAGTAAATATGCATACGCTCTGCGGTTTGAACGACCGACTCGGCCGCGAAGCTGATAAAGCTGCGAGAGGCCGTAATTATCCGAACGGTTGATAATTATGGTATTCGCCCGCGGAATGTCTATTCCGTTCTCGATTATCGTCGTCGCGACAAGCACATCGTATTTGTAGTCGATGAAATCGAGCATCACCTGCTCCATTTCCTTTTCATTCATCTGCCCGTGCCCGATGGCGACGCGCGCATTTGGTACGATCTTCTGAACAAGAGCGGCAATGGACTCAATGGATTCGACGCGGTTGTGGATAAAAAAGATCTGCCCGCTTCGTGAAAGTTCAAGCTCGATCGCCGAGCGGATAACGCTTTCGGAAAACTGCACTACCTGAGTGTTGATCGCAAGACGGTCGCGCGGAGGCGTTTCGATGACGGACATATCGCGCATGCCGAGCAGCGACATATTCAAGGTTCGCGGGATCGGTGTTGCGGAAAGTGTGAGCACATCGACCTTTTTCTTCAGCTGCTTTAACTTCTCTTTGTGCCCAACGCCAAAACGCTGCTCTTCATCGACAACGACAAGGCCAAGCTTTGGAAGTTTTACATCATTAGAAAGGAGCCGGTGCGTGCCGATCAGAACATCGACCTCACCCTTACCTGCCGCTTCGGCGACCGTTTTTTGTTCCTTTGTTGACCGAAAACGCGAGAGCAGATCGACCTTCACCGGGAACGCCGAAAATCGCTTCTTAAATGTTTCATAATGCTGATAGGCCAGGACGGTCGTCGGCGTAAGAATCGCGGCCTGCTTTCCGTCCATCACCGCCTTGAACGCGGCACGCATTGCGACTTCCGTCTTGCCGTAACCTACATCACCGATTATAAGACGGTCCATTGGGACAGGGGTTTCCATATCTTCTTTAACTTCGTCGATCGCCGACGCCTGGTCGGTCGTGAGGTCGTATGGAAATGCGTCTTCGAATTCATGCTGCCACGGAGCGTCCGGCGGAAAAGCGTGTCCTGTCACCAATTTGCGTTCGGCGTAGAGCTTCAACAGCTCATCCGCCATGTCGCGCATCGCTCGTTTTGCTTTGGCCTTTGTTTTCTGCCAGCCGATGCCGCCAAGACGGTCCAAAGCCGGTGACGTTGCTTCGCCGGAGGAATATCGCGATACAAGGTCCATGCGTTCGACCGGAACGAACAGCTTTGCGTCGTCGGCATAGACCAGCAGCATGAACTCGCGGTCCATACCTTGCGAAGAGATCGTCTGCAGGCCGTCGAAACGACTGATCCCGTGGTCCACATGCACGACAAAGTCGCCCGACTTCAGATCACGAAAATCCGAGATGAACGCACCAAGTTTCGATTTCGTGCTTTTCCCCTTGAGCTTCGGCCGGGTTTCGCCCGACGGCGCTATGGTTTCGCCGAATATGTCGTGCTCGGTGAAGATGGACACGTTTTCGGACGGCATTTCAAAACCGCTCGATAACGCTCCGATCCTTATCGATTCGACCGGCACGAAAACATCATATTCACGGAGCATTTCGGTCAGCCGTTCGGCCATGCCGTGTGTCTGAACGACGATGGGCGCGGCCGGATCAAACTCCCGCGTGAATGCCAGCACGTCACCGTGGAAGTTGCGTGTTGAACGAGACGAAACTTCGATCTCGTCCGAGCCCGATGCCGCAGAGAACAAGAACAACGGGCTGGTTTCCGAAGCCGATAGATCTGTACGTTTCACGACCGCGTCGGCCGAAGCGGCGTCCGCCGCCCCTAGGACAGGAAGTGAGTTTGATAAAGACAACTGAAACTGTTCATCGGTCGCGGCTGCCGTTCGTCCAAGCCCTCGCAGCTCGATGAGCGGCCTTGATCCCAAAGATTCCCTTAGCTTCTCAGGCTCGAGAAACAGTTCAGTAGGCGCGAGGCCGATGTCACCGGCTTCGGTGGTGGCCGCGAAACTTTTATCGAAGTGCTTGTACAGTCCCGATAACGCTTGCTCGACCGCGACGGGTTCGTCGATGACCAAAATGTGCCCTCTCAGATAGTCGAATATGGTTGCATTTAATGGCTTTACAAGCGGAAGATGAAATTCCCAGCCGGAAAATGTTTCGCCGCTGCCGGCAAAATCGGTGCGGTCCTTCAGATTGCGGTGATATCTGTCGTCCGCAAATCGGTCGGCGGCGAAAAAGGACCAATCCTTTAGGTCCGATTCCGACACCGCGAATTCCCGCATCGGCGCGATCGGCACACTTCTTAGCTGTTCGATCGAGAGTTGTGTTTCCGGGTCGAACGTGCGGATGGAATCGACCGTGTCGCCAAAAAATTCGATCCGGACGGGAGAGTCGGCGTCCGGCGACCACACGTCGATAATGCCGCCGCGAAGTGAGAACTGTCCCGGTCCGAAGATCGGTTCTTCCCGTACGTAACCACCTGCGATAAGACGCCCGGTAAGTTCCTCGGGCGGAAAGTCTTCGTCCCGCACCAGTTCACATCCGAGCTCCTTGATCTCATTGACGGGAACGGTTCGCTGTATAAGCGAGCGGGCCGGAAGGACAACGACCTCACTCCCGGTTTTGGCGATCTGCCACAACGAAAGTGCCCGGCGTTCCTGCGTTTCTGCGTGCGGCGAAGCGCCGGAGTAGGGATCGACTTCGAACGAAGGAATGGTGACCACGGACGTATTGGTGTTAAATTCCGCCGAACCGAGCCAAAACGTGAGGTCTGAGCCCCACGTTTCCATTTCGCTGTTCGAGTCGGAAACGACAGCGAAGCTCTTGCCGGTTTCGGCCCGAAGGCGCGCAATTGCATAGGCCTTGGCCGAGGTTGACGTCAGCCCGCTTATCGTTATGACTCGTTTGCCGCGTTCCACGGCAGCCCTTAATTTGTCGAATTCTTCCGCCACAAACGCACCTAGCCGCAGAAAACGGCCAAGAGGGGTCGAAGCCTCATTGGTCGTTTCCATGCGGATACATTAGTTTGCCACAGTTTACAGGATTAATGCGAAGGCAGCTGCGCTATGAGTCTTCCGCATCGGCGTCGAATTCGATACCGCTTCGATCTACTTTCACACGACCTTCACGAAGATTAAGGTCACGCTGCGGGAAGGGAATCTCGATATCGTGCTCCTTCAGTTTGTTCCAGATGCCGAAATTGACGCCGCTTCGGAATGCGCCGGGGCGCTGTATCTGGGTTTCTGTCCATGCCCACAGCTCGAAATTGACCGAACTGTCGCCAAATTCGATGAGGCGAACGGCCGGCGGCGGATCGGACAGTATATCTTCGTTTTCTTCGCCGACCTCGATAAGCAAACGTTTGACCAAATTCATATCCGAGTCGTACGCCACGCCGACCGGAATGCGGAATCGCACTTTTTCGTTGCCGAAACTCCAATTGACGACGTTCTCGGAAATAAACTTGCTGTTCGGCACGATTATGGCGATGTTGTCGTTTGTCACGACACGGGTCGCACGTGCGCCGATCGCGGTGACCTTGCCGTTTACGTCATCCACCTCGATGCGGTCGCCGACCTTGATGGGTCGTTCGAGCAAAATGATAAGCCCGCTGATAAAGTTGCTTGCGATATTCTGCAATCCAAAACCGACGCCGACGCCGACCGCACCGGCCAGTACGTTCAATGTCGTAAGGTCGATGCCGACCGACTGGATTATTATCAGAAAACCGACGACCAGGATCACATAACGTATGATCGTGCCGATCGCGTCCTGTGCGCCGCGGTCCAGCGACGTTTTGGTCAGCAGTCTTGCGATCAATAGATTTCGCAGTTTGCTCGATAAATAGATAAGCAGGACAGCGAAGAGCAGGATGTATAAAATGCTGAGCGGCGTTATCTTTGCGTCGCCAAGAGCAAAAAGGTTGTAGTTGAGAAGATCGATAAACGGACCGAGATAGTTATTGAAAAATTCGCGCATAAATCGTTTTGTGAGAGGCTAATTCAAGGGGAATATGTTGATTATAAACGATTTGGGTGGTTTTTCCTATTCGGAGGCTTGAAACCTCCGTGACCTTAGTGTCTTCCCTTTGCGCCCTTTGTGTTTCACGGTTTTTTCCTACCACAAAGAGCGCAAAAGAAAGACACGAAGTTCGCAAAGAGGTCGGACGCAAAAGCTTTCAATTGATCTGCCACAAAACCGCTCGGCTTCCTAAATTCGGGCTTCTTTGGTCTAATTTAGGTTTTACAGTTTTGATCAACTATGAGCATTCCTGAATTTAACGAGATCGTCGAACCGAACGACCAGACCGAGGCGCGTCGCGAGCACCTGGAAAAACTCCGCGAACTGACCGGCAATGTTTATCCGAACAAGTTCGTTCGTTCGAAGCTGACCGGTGCGGACGACACGATCACCGCGATCAAGCGGTTTGAGGCGATCGTTAAGGTCGAGGCCGAGATGGCTGAGGTGCGCTCGGGGCTAAAAGAAGGCGAGCGGCCGCCGGCGGATGTGAAGGACGCAATCAACGAACGCTTAAAGGCTGTCGGCAACGTGCGGATCGCCGGCCGTTTGACGACGCCGCCGCGCGGTAACTTCGTCCATCTGACCGATGGCATCAGCAAGCTGCAGATCTATTGCAAAAAGGGCCAGTTCGCTTTGATAAAGAACGACGGCAAGGATACGCCGGACGACGAGAACGCGTGGACGGCCTGGCAAATGGTCGACCATGGCGATTTTGTCGGCGCCGAGGGCTATCTTTTTGTGACAAACACCGGCGAGGTTTCGGTCCACGTCGAAAAACTCCAATTTCTGGCCAAGGCGATGGTGCCGATGCCCGACAAGATGCACGGCATCGAGGACCCGGAGATAAAGCAGCGGCAAAGATATGTCGATCTGATCGGCTCCACGCTCGCTGTCGAGCATGAAGGACTGACGACACGTGAAGTTTTTGAGGTGCGGGCCAAGACCATTTCGTCTCTTCGCAACTTTCTCGAAGATCACGGCTACATCGAGGTCGAAACGCCGATGCTCACGCCGAAAGCGACCGGTGCGGCGGCGAAACCATTCAAGACGCATCACAAAGCTCTCGACATCGACCTATACGCACGTATCGCTCCGGAACTCTACCTCAAGCGGCTTGTGGTCGGTGGCTTTGAAAAGGTGTACGAGCTAAACCGCAACTTCCGCAACGAGGGAATTTCGTACAAACACAACCCGGAATTTACGATGCTCGAGTTCTATTGTGCATACATGGACGTTAACGGGATGATGGACTTCTGCGAAGAGCTAATGCACTTTGCAGTAATCAAAGCGAACGGGAGCCCTGTTGTTCATCTTAGTCACTGGCGAGACAAGGGGCCAAAAATCGACTTCTCAACTCCCTGGCGTAGGCTGAGCATGAAAGAAGCAATTTTAGAATCAGGCTTGGTCGACGCGTATGCGAGCGAAGGTGGGCCAAGGCTCGACGCGGAGTTTCTTGAACAACGGGAAAACCTCGAAAGGCTGTATTACTTTCATGAATGGCTTCGGGGAGTCGATGATCCATCCGCGCCTAGTGGGGAACAGATTCAGCAGGCTTGGAAAATTTCGGAGGCGCCGAAAAAGAGGCATCGCGCAGGTGCTCTCATGGCGACCTTAATTGAAGACGCCTTTGAGAAAATGGCGGAGTCGGAACTGGGTCGGCTACAACCAACATTTGTTGTCGATTATCCAAAGGAAATCTCACCGCTTTCAAAAGCCTCACCAGAGAATCCTCAAATCGCCGAACGGTTTGAGCTTTTCATCAACGGAATGGAAGTGGCCAATGGTTTTTCGGAGTTGAATGACCCGAAGGAGCAGTACGAGCGGTTTGTTGATCAGATGGGCGAACGCGAGCGTGGCGACGAGGAGGCGATGGTGCTGGACGAAGACTATATCCGTGCCCTGAGCTACGGAATGCCGCCCGCGGCCGGCATCGGGATCGGCATCGACCGTCTGGTGATGCTTCTGACCAACAAACACTCGATCCGCGACGTAATTCTCTTCCCGCACATGCGGCCAGAGAGGAGAGACGGGGAGAAAGTGAGTGAGGGAGAAGTGGAGCCTTGAAATTCGCGGCTGTTCCGCGTGATTCATGAGGCTCCCGCCCCAATGCAGAAGCCCGCACCTTAGTAAGGGCGTAACATTCAACGCTGGATGTTACGCCCTTGTTCACGCGCAGGCTTCCGCATTTGAATTGCCGCAAAAATACACTGAGTTCGTGTAATTCGCGGCCCGAAAGATCGCCTACTTCGTCGCGACGTAGTAGGTGTTGATGAAGTCGTGATCCAGATGGTGGAGCACGACGTTCTTAAAGCCCGCGTCGGTCAGCATCTCGACCGCTTTTTCCTCGCCCCACATTGCGCCCAGGCCTTCGCCGTCGTTCGCCAGCGAAACGGTCATGCAGTGCGTCAGCGAGATCGCGTAAATGTACGCGCCGACCGGATGATCGAGGTTTTTCTCGAGATGGCTCGACCCGGCGATGTCCTGGATCAAATATGTGCCATCCGGCCTGAGCGCCTGCGAGATCCCCGCGAGCATTGCCGCCGGTTTTGCCTGATCGTGGATCGCATCGAACGACGTGATAAGGTCATACGCCTCGGTCTCGCCGATGTTGGCCGCGTCGCGGACCTCAAAACGGACGTTCTTAAGCCCGAGCCGTTTTGCCTCGTCGTTCGCACGGGCGATGCCCTCGTCGGAAAAGTCGTAACCGGAAAAATTGCTGTCGGGATAGTCCGCCGCAAGTTTTAAGATCGCCCGGCCGCTGCCGCATCCGACATCCAGCACGTCGATGCCGGCCTCAAGTTTTTCTTTAAGGCCCGGCACCAGCGGAAGAATATACGGGTCCAACGCCGCGACAACGGTCTGTGCGCTTTCGGCGGCCATAACTTCATGAAATCGGGGGTACGCCGAATACGGCACGCCCCCTCCTTTTTCGAAACACTCGACCAATTGGTCCTCGACACCGGCCATCACAGGAATGAACTGCATCGAACCGGCAAAGTTGTACTCGCCGTCATCGGTAAGGAACGCCGCGTGCTCGTCGGGCAGTTGGTACGTTTGCGTTTCGGGGAAATAGTTCACGACGCGGCCCGTCACCATCGTGCCGAGCCACTCGCGAACGTAGCGCTCGTTCAGCTTTGCCGCCGCGGCGATCTGTTCGGACGTCGATGCGGGCAGGTTTGCCAGCACCTTGAACAGTCCGCATCGGTCGCCGATGCTCAAGGCAAGCGCGATCGCGCTTTTGTTTAGAATATCTACAAGGCCTTCGGAAAATAACTCGGCCTTCTGTTGGTTATAATTGCTGTCTTTCATCATAAACTCCTTTCATTTATTACAAATTGGTACCGTGTGCAAACTGGTACAGCGTTAGGATATTCAAGTCGCTGTCAAGAAGTCTTGAAGAACTTCTGAAGTTTTTCTGAAAGTTCTATGAAGTAATTTGACCGAGGGCGATTTGCTGACTCGGGCGTGCTAGTATTTCTCCTGTTCCGATGAGATCATTCGCACTCACTGCCTTTGCACTGATCGCTTTTGCGTTCAATTCCATACTGTGTCGCATGGCGCTCGGTCAAGAAGAGATCGACGCGGCGAGCTTTACCGTCGTGCGGGTCATCGCGGGTGCGATTGCGCTGGTCTCTATCAGCGTTCTGTACGGAAGGCGGTTCGTGAGCGAAAAGTCGAGCGACGGCGCGGCCGCCGGTTCGGATGTTACGCCCTTGCTAACGCGCAGGCTTCTGCATTCGGGCAATTGGGTGTCAGCTTTCTTTCTGTTTGCCTACGCGGTGTGCTTTTCGTTCGCGTATCTTGGGCTGACGACCGGCACGGGAGCCTTGATACTTTTTGGTTCGGTGCAGATGACAATGATCGCCGCGTCGGCAATAAGAGGCGAGCGGCCGGGCATCGTGCAATTGGCCGGTGTCACGGTTGCTTTCGGCGGACTTGTTTATTTAATGCTGCCGGGACTGGCGTCTCCGCCCATCATTAGCTCGCTTCTGATGGCCGCGGCAGGTGCGGCATGGGGTTTTTACACGCTCCGCGGCAAAGGCAGCGAAGACCCGCTGGCCGACACCACCGGAAACTTCGTCCGCGCCGTGCCGATGGTCATTGTCGCGGCGCTTCCGTTCATCGGCATGCTGCACTTGTCTTCGCGTGGTGTGGTTCTGGCCGTCATTTCCGGCGCGCTGGCGTCCGGCGTCGGATATTCGGTCTGGTACGCGGCATTGAAATACCACACCGCCACCCGTGCGGCGGTTCTCCAACTTGCCACGCCCGTCATAACCGCCGTCGGAGGCATTGTGCTGCTGTCAGAGGCCGCCGACAAAAGACTGCTCATCGCATCTGCACCGATCCTCGGCGGAATTCTTCTTGCGATATTCGGAAAAGCTTCACAAGGCCGCGACTAAAAATGCAGAAGCCCGCACGTTAGTAAGGGCGTAACGCTCAACGTCGAATGTTACGCTCTTGCGCGCGCGCCTCTGCATGCGGGCCGCTTGTCAAAGAAACCTGATGGACTTGCTGTAACCTTTGCCCAAACCAAGCGTGTCGCGGCCGACAGCGTGGTAAGAATCGTTGCCGCGATGCTCGCTCTTTCCCTGCCAGCCGCCCCTTTCTTTTAGCGATGCGGACCGGACTACGTCGCGGCCGTAGCGGTAGTTAACTTCGTCGATCAATTTGCCGAGGTGATGCTGGCGTTCGAATTTTCGCTGGTCGAACAGACGGTACGGAACCAGATCGGGCGAGACCAGATCGGTGAGCACGACTCCGGCCTTGCGGTATTTCATTCCCGGACGATAGATCTTTTCAAGGCAGAACATCACCCACGCGTATATCTCGCTGGTCACATCGGAATGATAAACAGAGCGGTACGTGTGCTTGCCTTTGTAGTAGTAAGGAACCGGGTTGAAGCGGTCGGTGTTCGCAAAAACCTCGACAGTCTTCGTTGCGAGATTGTTCCACCGCATCTTTTCCAGAACTCGGGTCGTGAAGCAATAGATCGCCTCGCGCAGTTCCTCGAAGTCGGTGACCGGATGTCCGAACGTGCGCGTGTGAGCAATGGATTTATTGGTGCGTTCAGAGACTTCCATCGACAAGCAGGGAATTCCATTCAGTTCCAAGACGGTGCGCGAGCCGAATTGATTGAGGTGCTTTCGGATGCGGTCGGGTTCGGAAAGCTTTAGTTCGTAAGCGGTCCGGATGCCGACGTTGTTCAGCTTTATCGCCGACCGCGGTCCGATGCCCCAAATATTTCCGACGGCGGTTTTTTGTAAAGCGAGGTCGATGAAAGGCGACCCGTAAAGATCCAGCACACCATCGGCTTTTTTCGATTTCTTTGCAATGTTGTTGGCAAGCTTTGCCAGCGTCTTTGTTGTCGCGATGCCGACGGAAACCGGGATCTTCGTCTTGTCGAAAATAGTTTCTTTGATATGCCGGCCTAAGAAAGAGAGTTTGTCGGGAACGCCGGCGTCGATGAACGCTTCGTCGATAGAATAAAGCTCAAGTTTGTTTGCTCCGATGTCTTCGTTGAGTATGTCCATCACGCGGTGAGAGAATTCGTAATAAAGTGCATGATTCGCCGAGATGATCGCGGTGTTGTGACGCTCCAAAAGCTCTCGATATTGAAACAGCGGGGCCGTCATCGGTACGCCAAGAGCCTTTACTTCGTCGCTGCGAGAGATGACGATCCCATCGTTATGCGAAAGCACCACCACCGGTCGCTTGTACAACTCAGGATTGACCACCCGCTCGCAAGAAGCGTAAAAGTTGTTGCAGTCAACGAGGGCGATGGCATGATCGTTGGGCATGTTTGATCGAAAATTGAGATGGCCGCGTCATCTGCTCGTGTTAAATAAATAGGTCAACCGACAGATTGAACCGTTTGGCAAGCCCTTTAGCATTATTTACACTTATGCCTCGCTTGCCGCTTAATACCTCGGAAACCACTCCTTGAGATCCGAAAACGTCGGTCAGGTCGGTTTGTTTTAATTTGTGTTCAAAGATCAAAGACTTGAGTGTATCGAGGGGCGTTGCGAAATTACCCATTAGATACTCCTTTTCCTCAAAATCTTCGACCAAGCGAACCAGCAATTTGAATAACCGGTCTTCCTCAGGAGAAAGATTGTCCTCGCCTTTGTCCATCAGGCGTTCGACCATTGCCAGAGCCTTCTCGTTTTCCTCTTCGGTTTCGATCACGCCGGGCAAAGTTTGGAGCAAAAGTTCTCCGTACGCTTTTGGGTTATAGGGTATTGTCATTTCCTCTCCATTTAGCATGATGCTTTCCACTTGTTTTTGTCGTACTCGCTATGAGTTAGAACAAATTTGATGTAAATAGTCTGTCTCTGAAAATCGATCTTTGTGATCAGCCGGTATTTATTTCCTCCGACGTTAAAAACCGTACACTTTCCAACCAGATCGGCTTGGGGAAAAGTTTTGCGTAATTCCGCTAAACTTTTTGCGGCAAGCTTTCTCATCCTGCGATACCATTCGTCTAACGGAACTTGGGATTTGCCATCCTCTTCCCAAAACTCCCTTAGTCTTTTCCTCGATATAATGTGCATCGCTTCGTGCTTTTTAGAGCATATCGCATATTGCGATATTTCACAATAGTTTTATCTGAAATTGTGCGAAACGACCTCAGTAGTTATTTCCGTCAGCGGCGTGAAATGCAGGGCTTTCAACATTCCGCGTTCTTCGAAAATTCCTTTTATGATAAGGAAGTCGCTTTGATTGATCACCGCACGGTATTTTTCGAACACATCGGGCATGACGACGAAATTCGAAAAGCCTGTTTCGTCCTCAAGCGTGATAAAAACGACTTTGTTTGCTGTCATCGGACGCTGGCGAATAATGACGGCACCGGCGGAAGATACGATCTGGCCTTTCCTGAGGTCGAGGGTTTGGTGGGCCGAGAGAATGCCGCGTCTGTTCATTTCGTCACGGAAGAAACTCATCGGGTGCTTACCGATAGAAATGCCCGTCTTGCGAAGATCGGCATCGACAAGCTGCAGGCCTTCCATCCGGGTGAGGAATGAGGGAACCACCCCGTCAGCCGAAGCGGCTGCCACCCCTCCTAAGACAGGAGGGGAGTTTTTTTTGTCGAATTCTGACTTCTGACTTCTGACTTCTGACTTCTCAAACAGGTCGCCTGTTGGCTGAATAGCAAGTTCCGATTGCCACAACGCTTCACGGCGGTGGACGGTATTATCGAAATTTAACGCACCTGCAAGGCTAAGTGCCCGAATTTCACGTTTATTGATCATTGGCACACGGTCGATGAGATCGGCAATGCTCGTGTACCACTCATTTTTCTCTCGTTCGGCGACGATCGCCTCGCCGACTTCCTTCCGCAGGCCCCGAACGTACTTCAAGCCGACGCGGACCTGCTTCTCGTCACCGACCTCTTCGATCGTGAAAATGTACTGCGAGCGGTTTATATCCATCGGGAGAAAATGCAGCCCGTGGCGTTGGGCATCTTTTACAAGCGTCGCCGCCGAATAAAACCCAAGCGGATAGTTGTTGAACATCGCTGTCATAAACGCGGCCCGGTAATGGACCATGAAGTATGCCGACGCATACGCAAGCAGGGCAAAGCTGTATGCGTGGGATTCGGGAAAGCCGTAGTTTGAAAATGCGAGTACGCAATTGACTATGTTTTCCTGCACTTTTTCAGGAACGCCTCGTGCATCCATTCCTTTGCGGAGGTTGTGGCTGATCTTTTCAAGCTTTTTGCCGGGACGTTTAAAGCCCATCGCTTTTCGCAGATCCTCGGTCTCGTTAGAAGTAAATCCGGCGATATCCATCGATATCTTTAAGAGCTGTTCCTGAAACAGCGGAACGCCCATCGTCCGCTCCAGGGTCGGTTTTAGCCTTTCATCTATATAGTCAACTTCCTCTAAACCCTGCCGGCGTTTTAGATAAGAGTGGAGCATTTTGCCAACGATCGGGCCGGGCCGGATGATCGCGACCTGAACAACAATATCGTAAAAATTTGCCGGTTTTGATTTGGGCAGGAAAGCGATCTGGGCGCGGCTTTCTACCTGAAACATTCCGACAGTGTCGGCATTTTGAAGCGTTTCATATACTTTTGGATCATCCGTTGGGATCTTGTAAAGATTCAGGTCGTCACCGTAATGGCTGCTGATCAATGTTATCGAATCGCGCAAAACCGCCATCATTCCGAGACCCAGCAGATCTACCTTTACGACCTTCAAAGCTTCGCAATCGTCTTTGTCCCATTGAATGATATTGCGGCCGGGCATCGAGGCCGGTTCGATCGGGACAATGCCGTCAAGACGGTCGATCGACACGACCATTCCGCCCGAGTGTTGGCCAAGATGGCGTGGAAAATCTAATATCTGCTCATATATATGAGCAAACTTCCTAAGCCGCCGATCTTCCGCCGGGTCGAAACCCTCTTCTTTAAGCCGCCGATCTAATTCCTTGCCTTTGAAAGTTTCATAGTGAGAATTAAGGCGTGAAAGCCGGTCCAGCACTTCGGGGCCGAAACCGAAAGTTTTTCCTACTTCACGCACAGCCGATTTGCCGCGATAGCTAATGACATTTGCCGTCATGCCCGCATTTCTTTCGCCGTACTCTTTATAAACATGCTGGATCACCGTTTCTCGGTCATCACCTGACGGCAGGTCGATGTCGATGTCCGGATACTGCTCATAACTTTCAGATAGAAAACGTTCGAAAAGCAGTTGGTTCTTAATAGGTTCGACAGCGGTGATGCCCAGCGAATAACACACCACTGAATTTGCTGCCGAACCGCGCCCCTGCGAAAGGATCTTGCTCTCTTTACAGAATGTCGAAATATCCGCGACCATCAGAAAATAGCCGGCCAAGCCTTTCATCTCGATAACTCTAAATTCTTTATCCAGGCGGCCTTGCACCTGATCTTTTATGTCTTGGCCTTTGTCGCTATATCGTTCTTTCGCTTGATGGATGGTTCTTTGTCTTAAAACACTATCTACCGTTTCGCCAGGCGGGACCTTATAATCCGGAAACGTATAAGACAATTCATCCATCGAAAAATTTACGCGTGAAGCGATCTCGGCGGTTCTTTCAATTGCTTCCGGGTAATCTTCAAAAAGATCGAGCATCTGTTTTTCCGGTTTCAGGTACCGCTCGCCGTTTTCGGACAGCAGCTTGCCGGCGTCATAGATAGTGCAGTGGTTCTTTATGCAGGTGAAAACATCGAACAGTTCGCGGTCTTTTTGGTCCGCATAATAAGCGCCGTTTGCGGCAAAATAAGGAATGCGAAGTTTGTGTGCGAGCCCGAGCAGCGTTTGATTTATTGCTTCTTCATTTCGCAAATGATGCCGCTGCAGCTCGATGTAAAGGCGGTTTTCGAATACATAATTCAGCCACGCCATATCGAACTGGCCATTGCCGTTCTTTATGCTGCTGTGCATAAAACCATCGCTGCCGCCGGTAAAACAGAGGAGGCCGCTTGAATGATCTTCAATGTCGTCGCGGGTTGCGAAATGTTCGCCTTTTTTGTTGCGGAGCTTGATAGTGGTGATCAGTTTTGAAAGATTTTGGTAGCCCTTCAGGTTCATCGGCACAAGCGGCAGGACGCTGCCGTCTTTCATCGTGATCTCAGATCCTATGATCGGCTGGATGCCATGCTCGCGTGCCTCAAAATGGAATCGTACCGCTCCGGCGACGGTGTCGCGGTCGATAAGGGCTGCACCGGGCATTCCGAGTTCGGCTGTGCGCTGAGCCAATCTCTGCGGTTGTGAGCCGGAGGAGAGAAAGCTGAATGCCGAGCGTGTGTGAAGTTCGTAAAACATGAAAATAGTGGATAGTGAAAAGTGATGAGTGAAAAGTTAAAAATGAAAGCACTATTCACTTTTCATTTCTTTAGTCATACTCACCTACCAAAAACCATTCATGACCGGTTTTGCACAAACGATATATGCCTCCCTCTTCTATTTCGATGTCCCATTCCTGGCTGTTCCACGACCTGTTCCACCATTGGGAGTTTTTCTTCCAAACTCCGCTGTATTTACGTACACGACCGCTAAAATGAGGCGTTTTTATAAACAGCAGGCGTTTGTTTTTGACTGTCACGGAAGCCGGGATCGGCGGACGAAAGTAATTGAATGCCGCGATCAGCTGCTCTGACCTTATTTCGATCTTTTCGTGGCCCTGCGGGAGTTGTTCGTGATCGAGAGAAAAAGCTTCCGGCAGCCGCTGATCGAGCAGTACCGGAGTGCCGACATTATCTTCGCCGACGAGCTTTTTGAGTTTGTTGATCGTTAACAGCAAGCTTTCCGGTTCGGGCCGCGAGACCGCATAAAGGCCGCGTTGGTCCGAGCGCGGACGCGTGAAATGAGAAACGATGCGGACGGAAACGATCTCAGCTTCCGGCGGGTCAAGTGCTATGCGCAGATTGACCAGTTTTAGCCAGAACGATCTTTCCAGCGTCGGGAAAGATGTTTTTATCTCATACGACTTTTCTTCTTTTTTGCGCACCCCGACCGCAAAATCGAGGTGTTCGGTACTCAATCCGGAATAAGATATTTGAGTGAAAAGCTTGTCCAGGCCATGGTTGACGATGAAGATGAGCTGTTCAAAATCTTCGACCGGGAAGTCGAGGTCATAGCTCCACGTCAGGCTGCTTTCTTTTACGTTCGGGGTCAAAAGACGGCTGCCCTTTTGCTCGATTATGTCTATAACATCCTTGAATTGCCGGCCGTAGCGGTTTACAAGATCATCAGCCGGTATCTGCTGCAGGTCGCGGATCGTGTGTATGCCAAGTTCGTCAAAAATGTTCAGTGTGTCAGCTTCTATCTGTAATTCCTGCAGCGGAAGCTGGGGAAATTTATCAAGGCTGTAGTTTTGACGAGCCAGCAAGATGGCCGTGTCGGCCGCTGCGGCGACCGCGACATGTGCCGGGACCCGAACCGCCTCTAGTTTTTGGGTTATTTGCCGGGAGACCTCTTTTGCATCGCCCACCAAATTGTGCATTCCGCTTACGTCAAATAAAACGCCGTCCTCAAGCATTTCTATATTGGCAGAGAAGTGCTGTGCAACAGACAACAAAACTTCTTTGTCCTTTTTTGCATTACCGGAAATTATGCTGGCGTGTAGTTTAGACATCTGTGTAATCAAAGCCGATCTTTGTCGGCAAGGGCTTGCCATAAAACTCTTTTCGCGAATGGAGGTGAATGCTCAATTCTTTCAACAGTTTGTAGCGGCCGGTGCCGGACCAGACGGCCTGTTCACGCGATAGCACGAACGCCTGCTGCGAAGCCGAAGCAGTGACCGGCTCTTCGGAAGTCACTAATAGCAGCGTCGGTGTTCCCTTTACCCGTGTGCGGTATCGGTACCAATAGGTTTTCGGCACCATTCGCAGATCGCGTTTGGACAGACCGTTCAGATCCAGCCATACGGCTCCGAAGCCCTTTGCCTGCACCAAATAGTCCGCCGACATGAACGCTTTTTCAATATTGCCGCCGCACCGGATCCATAAGAGATTTTCAAGCTCGACACCGGACAAAGCAGCCGAATAAGGATCGAAACTGCCGGTTGAATCAACCACCGCACATATCTCGCCGGTCCGCGTCAATTTTGACAGCAGAGACAGCAGGAGGCTTGTTTTTCCGGTACTCGGGCCTCCCGCTATCTCTGCCATCGCCCCCCTTGTAAGACTCAGCCCGGCCGATTCGAGTAAAACTTCCTCTGAGTGCTTCCTTTCCTCCTTGAGGTGGGTTAGGGTTTTTACTAAACTCAGATTCCGCATTTTAATCACCGGCGCGCGTGCTGAGATTAAGAATATATTGCATCAGTGAAACAATGTCAACGTGTTTCTGATGCTTCAAAACCCCCGACATTTTACCTTCCGCTTTAAGTTAAATACTGTAAACACTGGAATTAAAGGATTAGAATCGCTTTTGAAGCTCTGCGATAAATGTATAGCGGCGAAACATAGGTTTGACGACAAGTTCTACGGACCCGCTTTTTTCCAGAGAGCTAAGATAAGGCATCAGATCACCCCAAAACTGGACGTGAAACTTCTTAAGCCACCATTTGAGAAACCTTTGAAACAACATTGGAAGGTCCGCCTGGTCGTAGAAATCGACGATAAATAATTGGCCGCCGGGTTTGAGGCTGTTTAGAGCGTTGCCGATAGATTCACGCCACGGCGGGATCATCGAGATCGAATAGGAAAAGAAGATCTTGTCAAACGGTTCTGATAATCCAAAGGTTTTATGGAATGAAAAATCATCGGCGAGAGCGGTTTTGAGATCTATGTTTGCCACGCCGGTCGCAGATGTCTTGGTTCGTGCAGTTTCGAGCATTGCCGCGGACGCATCGAGGCCGAAGAACTTCGCTTTCGGATGTCGCTTTGCAAGAATGATCAAATTCCGGGCCGTGCCGCAGCCTATCTCCAAAATATGCTCGCCGGGCTGAACATCCATCTCTTTCAATAATTGGTCACGGCCAAGGAGATAATATTTGCGCGTGAAGTCGTAAAAATACCGCTGCAGGCGATACATGCGGTCCATGTTTTGAAAGGCATCGGACATAACGATCAATCAGCCGCAGAGGACACATAGGACACAGACGGCAGATGAAACACACTGAAAATATGGGAGTCAAAGGACATTCGGGGATACACGGGCTCGAAGAAAAAAGATATATTCATCGTGTTCTCTGTGTCCTTGTGGCTAATCCCTTAATTCATAAAGATGAAATCCGCCGTAGATCGAGGCTCGGTCCTTTTTGAAAAGACGAGCCGACATTTCCTTCTCATAGAAGAATTTCGCGCGAAGATCAGGCGGTAAATTAGTTTCGACCGCTGAGGCGGAACCGGCGGTTCGGAAAATTATTCGTGAAGCGGGTCCCGCGTTGTCGGCGATGGCGGACCATAGGTCGGTCATTTGAGCGGGGTTCATCCAATCCTGAGCGTCGAGGAAAACAAACCGGTTAAAGGTGCCGGTTTCGCTGGCCCTGATGACATCCGTGGCGGAGCCGATAACGGTGGTCAGCCGGTCGGCCTTTGCTTTCAGCTCGTCGTAATTCCGTTCTTTTAGATATTCGGGGACGGCCCTGCGGTTTTCGGTGTCGTATTTGCGGGCGAATGCCTGCCACGCAAAATAGTTTTCGACGATGGGGAAGTCGCACGCAAGCCGTTTCACGCGTTCCCGATATACGTCGATGACGGTTTTGGTTTCGTCGAGGTCCGTTTTCAGCTCGTTGTACTGCTGCGGCGGGATGCCGAGTCCGAACATCGTGACGGGAAGTTTTCCGACGATCTTGATCAGGAAATTATCGAAGAACGGATCGATGTGTTTTGCGTAAAGTTCTTGTTGTTCCGAAGGCGACCGGGCGGCCAACACCTCGTCCGGCCTGCAGCCGAAAAGACGTGACATCGCGTGGAAAAAGCGCAGGAAATATCCGTTCCGCGAATGATCGTAAAGCCCCGCGTTTGTGAAAAAGCCGATGCGGTCGCCGTACGTCACGCTGCCGCCGAGCGTGTTTGATTCCCAGAAACGACGCGTGTCCCGGTCGAGGTTCGGTGCGATAAATTTAAGATAATTCGTGCCGCAGTTCTTGCCTTTTCCATGACCGAAGTAGTCAAAGAAATCTTCGTATTCAGGCAGATGTTTCAAAGCGGCGAGTTTTAGGTTCAGCAAAAAAATGTGATGACGGTTCAGATCGACAGCGGTGACGGATGCGGGATCTTCGAGAAGATAGTTCAGAGCGTTGCAGCCGCCGGACGAAATTGTGAGAATGCGCGAATCGCCATCGATCTTTAACGCTTCAATATCGACACGCGGGTCTTCCCATATCTGGTTGTAAACAAAAGCGTCGAACCAGACAGCGAAAAGTTTTTGCAGCAGGCCTTGTTTCGAGGAAAAGTTTTCATTCCGAACGGCCGATTGGAGTGTGATCTCGCTCATTGGTGTTGAATTCTGTGCGCACTTTTTGCGTTAAATATTCCCGCAGAGCAGCAGAGACAGCCAAGGTTCAGGCCGCAGCTAAATAGTTTTTAGTTAGTTCGTTTACTCGTTCGCCATCACCTCGACCGGATCGATCGCGGAAGCTCGCCATGCCGGGTAGAGTGCTCCAACCAGGCTGCCGGCAATGGCGATCAGGACAGCCGTGCCGACCCAGCCTTTGCTGAATTCGAACGCGAGCTCAAAGGCCTTACCGATGCCGTACGAAGCGGCGAAGGCCACGATCAGCCCAAGCACAACGCCGAGGACCCCGATAAGAAAAGCCTCGCCCTCGATAGTCCGGATAATAAAGCCCTTTGACGCACCCATGGATTTCAGTATGCCGATCTCTTTACGGCGTTCGGTTACGGTCGTGTACATCGAAAGAAGGACAAAGATCGTACTGACGAATGCTCCCAAGCCGACAAGCACTTTAAGAAATGTGCCTAGCGCCGGTATGCGTTCCTGTGCGTCGATGACAAGGTCGCTGGTAAGGTTGACCTTGTTTCCCGGAAGAGCCTCATTGATGCTGGCGGCGACCGCATTGACATCGGCCCCGTCGCGGAGCTTGACCAGAATGTAGGTGCATTTGCCGGGTGCTTCCAGAACATCCTGCATCGCGGCAAGCGAGAGTTTGATTCGCGAGCCCGATGGAGGGGCAAAAACGCCGACAACCTTGTATTTCTTGTTCCCGAACAGGTCGATCGAATCGCCCAGGTTCAATTTGTCGTCGGTCATTTGACGCTGGTCAAGAATGACCTCATCATGACTCTCGGGTGCGCGGCCTTCGACCAGCGTCATCCCATTCATGGCGGCGAACGGTGCCCAATCCAGACCGTCAAGCTGTTGAATGCCAAAGCGGCCTTTTGGGCTTGGCGTAACGTACTTCCCAACAGCGACCGTTGATTCAACACCTTCGATCTGATTGAGTTTTTCTACATATGCCGTGCTGACGTTCAAGGTCGAACTGGTCAGGTCCATTCCGCCGGCCCGCGTAAAGACGATCTCCGCCTTCCAGTTCGCGGCCCGTTTTGCCATCTCGTTCGTCATCCCGCGGGCCAAGCCCGTAAACAGCACAATAAGCACAACGCCGAGGGCAACGCCGATGACGCTTATCAGGGTGCGGAACGGACGGACTTTTAGATTGGCTACTACGAGTTCGAGCATTTATTGCTTAGATCTTTCTTCGGGTTTTCGTCCGGACTTTCGTCATTTTCGATTACCGGTGTTTTCGGATCAACTTTCCAAAGATTTTCCACCGTTGGTCAAGTCGTATCAGTCACGCATAACGATCTCATCATTCATACTTTCACAAAGCGCTTTTGATACAAAATCGAATTTCCGCACTTTGTCGATATCGGTAAACATCTCTCGCCGCTGCTGGAAATCTTTGTACACCAGGTCATACGTTGCGAACAGCCTGTCAGTCGAGGCCTCGCGCGTATTTGTTCGTGCGGTTTCGAGCGCTTTGGCAATTTTGCTTTTGCGAAGCTCCTGGTTTTCGACGACCTCTCGGACCGCTTTGGCAAAGGCCTTGCCTACCGGTTCGACCAGCCACGCGTTCCCGTTTGTCGCGTATGACAAGATGCCGCCGGCATTGGGAGCCACGGTAGGCACGCCCGAGGCCATCGCCTCAAGCGGGGCGATGCCGAACGGCTCTCTCGGGTTCGGATGGACAAAGATGTCCGCGTTCGCGTAATAATTCGCAAGCGTTTCCTTGTCTAGGTGCCCGAGTTGGATGATCTTGCCAGGTGCAAATTTTTCACTCTGCCGCTTTAGCCAACCGCTTTGCGGCCCGTCACCCGCGACCAGAAGGCGGTAATCCTGATCTGCATCTTTGCTCAAAACCTTCATCATTTCGACAAGCAGACCGATGTTCTTTTCGGGCGACAATCGGCCCGCGTATAGCAGAATGACCGCGTCCTCCGGTGCGCCCGAGCGTTCGATCATTTCGCGCCGGACATCGTCCGAAAGGCGATCCGGCGAGAAGTGGACCGAATCGACGCCCCGCGGGCAGACAAATATCCGCTCGGCAATCGGAACGCGCGGGGCCTTTAACGCACGCCAGCACCAATTTACAAAACGGTCGCTCCGACGCGGATTTTTTGCGTCCGACAGCGAGTCGAAAAATTCCTCGGCAGTGTAAACGGAGTTCGCGATGTGATAATCGAAGCTCGGCATTGTGTAGTTGCCGATCACGCGGCGGGCGAACCATTTACCGAAGCCGCCTCGGGTCAAAAACGAACCTATATTGTCGTCCATCCGCTCGCATGAAAAGTGGACCAGAATCGGGCGGCCAAGCCTTTTGAAATTGTTCGTGCGGATCATTACGCCGAGCAGGCTTAAGGTGTATTTGTCGGTTACCTCGATCATGTCCGGCATTTCGCTGAGCAGAATTTTGCGGATGGCCGAATCTTTTAACATATACTGCCACGGCATCAATACGCGGTAGCGCCGGTCGAAGATCGGAGAATATTTAGCGGGTACATAATAGATCTTTGCAAAACGGTTAACATCCTCGACCTCCTCGTTTTCACCGGGCACGATCAACCGGACATGCCGTTCGTGCCGTTCGGCGGCAGCCATAAGATTGTTGAAACTCGTGCTTATACCGCCAGAATGTTTGTGGTAGTAATTCGTTATATGGACAGATTTGATCGGTTTATTCAGCGGCGGCATGTGACGGGTCGGCCGGGTCGCCGGCGGTAGTTTTTCTTGAAGTATTCAGTACTCGCATCGCGGCGGCGACAATGCCGGTCCATACGAGCAAGGATCCAAGCGCGATAATACCAGTGGCCCATGCCCACGACCATTTGCCGCGGACGATGCCCAGAACGGACCCCATAATGACAGCGAACGCAGATAATACCCCGATTGCTTGAGCAAACTTTCGGTCACCGATATATTTGATCATCAGCAGAGGCAGATAAGTCAGAAACTCAAGAATGAGGGCAGGTATTTTCTTAAAATCGGACCAAAGCGATTTTGTCTCGTTTCCGGCACCGACAAGCAGGACGCCGTGACGCATCGCAAACAGATTGAACATCGCGGAAAAAGCCGAGAAAAGTACCGAAAAGGCAAAGGCATATTGTCGCCCCTTGTTTTCGGAAGCAGGCAAAACGCCGGCAAAATATACCTCCTGCACGTAATGGGTCACATATTCGACCGAATGGCTGAAAAGAGGAAGCGAAATTGTAACGATCAAAACCGCAAGCCACGCGGGGGCGGCGCGGCGAAACGATTGGACCAGCGAGCCTGATACGCCCGATGTGAAAAACCGGAAACCGAGCTCGACAGCCGCGGCGGTCAGCGCAGCCTTCATGTTTTCTTTGGCTGCCTGATAGACCGTGAAGTAGAACGACGCCCGCAACACCGCTCCCAGAAGTGCCGCCTTCCAATTCCACCGCGTTATTATCTGAAGCGGGTGTGACGCAAGGCTGCGAAGGACCTCACCCAACGGTATCTCGGACTCATGTATCTCTTCAAGGTCGTCTGCCTCGGTTATCGAGTGATGTATGTCCTCGGATCGTGTCATTTTCGTTTTCGTTTGAAATTCTTTTCGCGAAGTTCATACGCCATTTTGTACGCCTCGTAAACGGAATCAAAAACCGCGTCCCATGACTTTGACATGGCGCTTTGGCGGGCAGCCTTTTTCATCTCGGCCAGCTTTTCACGGTCATCCATCAGGCTCGCGGCATGCTCGACAAATTCCTCAAGGTTCTTTGCGATAAAGCCCGTCCGTCCCGGTTCGACCAGGAACTTCGGGCCGCCAAGATCGGTGACTATCGAGGGCACTCCCGATGCAAATGCTTCCTGCGTCACATTACCGAACGCGTCAGTCTTTGACGGGAAAACGAACAGGTCCATATTTGCATAAGCCTGAGAAAGTTCGTCGCCGTCAAGGAAGCCGGTTAGCTCGGCGTGCTTCATATTCTCTTCCAGGTATGTGCGTTCGGTGCCTTCGCCTACGATCAGAAACCTGAAATTTTCTTTCCCTAGGGCGATCAGTTCGCGTTCAAGATCGGCGAGCATTCGCACATTTTTTTCCGCCCTAAGCCGGCCCACAAATCCGATCCGGAAAATGCCGTCATCGACCGTTCGATGGTCGGGCGAGAAAAGTTCGGTATCGACGCCGCGGCTCATTATCTGCGACCGTCGGTCCGTGCCCGAACCGAGAATATCGACCAACTCCTGGTTTGGCGCCAGTACTACCTTGGGCATCTTGTAATAGAGTACCGCACCGTCCATGATCTTACGCTCGGCAAACCCCGTTATGTTGTTAACGGCGCCCGACGGGAGAAAACGAAGCAATTTTGCCAAACGATGTGCGGCGAATTCATGAACATTGGTATGCCACGAACCAAGGATAGGTATCTGATACTTCCAGCCGAGATAGGCCCCGGCAATACTGAGGTCGTTAAGGCCAGTGATGTGAATGACATCGGGCTTGAATTCTTCCAACTGTCTGTCGATCCTGCCGGAATAACGCTGAAAGAACGGATCGTAAGCCAGATCTTCGTCGAGAGAGAACGAAAGGGGCGAACGCTTCAGCGTCATGTACGTAACGCTGCCGTCCTGCCAAATTTTGGATTTCTTTGCCGCGTGGATGCAGAGGTACGGATAGTCCTTGCGTTTTGCATAGGCAACCAGCCGCTGACTTGTCATTGCCGCCCCGTTGACCTCGAGGTACGAGTCCGGAAAAAAGGCGATTCTTAACGGATTATTCACAAAAGCTAAAAAACCAGAAGCGACGGGCAAGCCCGCCGCCTGATAATAAATAGTTTAAATTTCTCGCGGCCTATAAAGGTAGATCTCCACCGGCTGTTAATTCTGAGAAATGGCATCCGAAGCAATGCCTGCCGGCAGTTCACCGAGGTCAAATGTTTCAAATCTAGTTTTGGCCAGATCGGCCGGGACGCGGTCCTTCTTTCTACGTACGAGCCGGAACACAGGGAGCATGGTCGGGCTTCCCAAAAAACCGAGTGTCCAAATCGCGGCACGAAGCCAGGTTGGACCGCCGCGCCGCCATCCGTGCGAAGCACGCGACCGCAAGCCATGACCGTCGCCGGTGTCAAAAAACACGCGCTCGAACCATTTCTGCCGGCCGTCCCTAAACTCGGGATAATGTTTCAGGATCTCGGAAAACGACTGCAGCTGGCGAGAATGAAGCGGCTGTTCATACTCGGGCATAAGCACTATCTCACTGCGCTTTTCGACGCGTATCTCGTGAGCAAACTCTTCAAAGGTATCCGCGTTAGTCAGGTTGATAACGGTATTCGGTTTGCAGCCATGACGGTCGCCGCCGGTCGCAAGCGGAATTCCGACAGCCTCGGCCATCTCGATCACCCGCTTGTTTTCCGACCAGGCCCTAAAACCATTTATCTCAAAGGCATGGATCCATCTGCCGTGGCGCCTTACGAATTCCTTCAACAACGCCTCGTGCCGCTCGGCACCGACCAGTTCGATATCCCAGATCGGATGGTTGAGGATCACCAGCACGCCCGGCAGATCGTTAAGCATCGCGAACATTTCCGTTAGCTTTTCGTCCGTCGGGTCTTCGCCAAAGGTGTAATCGAGAAGCGTTTTTGTCAGATCGACCGCCCGGTCTTTCGGCAAATTGTGTACACCGACATGAAAGTAACCATAGTCGAAAGGCACGGTCCACTCGAGTGAAATGGGTGCACGACGGTCGCCCTCGCTTCCGTTCACCTCAAGGCAGGCACCGATACTGTCATGGTCGGTTACCGAAACGATCTGGTCGAGTCCGGCGTTCGAGATCTGCTCGCTCTCAATATCAAAAACCGACTGGCCCGACATCGGCGGCGACCAATAGGCGGTCGAAAAATCGATGCTTCTTCCTTCTTTTTCTTTGTATTTGACTTTTTCCTTTCGCCAAAAATAGTTAATGATCGGCAGCCTGTCGGCATAATGCGGCAGGAAGTCGAGCATCTCCTTGGAGTGTTCCGTGTGGCAATGGAGAGAAACACCAGTTTTCGCCCTGGCCGAAAGGTCTTCCGGCTGTGACAAAATGTGCAGCTGCGTTTGTTTTAAATTCATCGCCTATCTCCGCAAACCGGTTTCACTAAACCTTATAACCTAACAAATTGAATACAATAAGTAAATTACGCTTCGGCAAGCCGTTTTGAGGGTGTTGGATGAACCGGGCTCCTGTCACGTTGCAACTCAAGGAAACTTAGAGATACGGCAATGAACAAAATGACGCTGAATATGGGCGGAATGCATCCAATTCTATGAAAATGCGGCTTTGCAAAGAAATTAAGAAATATTGTTATAAACACTACGAGGGCGGTGTTTTGATTTGTAGTAACACCTTAGAACTTCAGATCCAATCCGATCAAGGAGATATTCACAAATGAGTTGGCTTTATTCGATAGTATTTGCGGCCCTCGCACTTTCGTCCGGTGACGAAATAATAAAAGAAAATTGCCCGATGCCGGCAGATCGGCCGGCCGCCGCCGCGGTTCAAGGCCGCGAAACGGAGAAATTCGAACAATCGTACGCCTTAAGCGCGAACGGACGCGTCAATGTTTCTAACGTGAACGGCTCGATCGTTGTCGAGGCATGGGAAAGAAACGAGGTCCGGCTTGAAGCGACCAAGATCGCCGATACCAAAGAAGCCCTTGCCGACGTGCAGCTCAAGATCGACTCGCGTGCGGATTCATTCAGCGTCGAGGCCGATTATGACTCGTGGCGTCAACGCGGCGAGAAGGGTTGGAAAAATCACGGAAAGCTCGAGATCCAGTTTCGCCTTTCGGTTCCTCGGACCGCCGTGCTGGATGACATTGAGACGGTCAACGGCTCGGTCACGGTCTCGAACTTCGTGAATATGACCAAGGTCTCAGCGGTCAACGGCAACGTAAATGCCTCAAACCTGCGTGGAACCGCTTATCTGGAAACCGTCAACGGCGAGGTCGCGGCCGATTTCGACCGCCTCGAACCCGGCAGCAAGATATCTTTGGAAACCGTGAACGGCCGTGTCAATCTTGTTATTCCGTCGGACGCAAATGCGACAATTAAGGCCGATTCGCTAAATGGCGAGATCAAAAACGATTTCGGCCTTCCGGTCCGCAAGGGCAAGTACGTCGGCCGAGATATGTATGGCCGGGTCGGCACCGGCGATGTTCAGATCCGAATGGAAAGCGTTAATGGCCCGCTGTCGGTCACCCGGAAAAATGATGGCAAGTCGGTGAACCCCTCGACAAATCTGCTTCAACAAAAGGCCAACGACGACGATGATTGGGACCATGGCGCCACATGGACCCCGAAATCGGACAAGGTCAACAAAGAAATCGCAAAGGCCATAAAGGAATCGTCAAAAACTGCGGCGGCCGGAGTAAATATTGCTCAGGCCGAGTTAGCCCGACTTGCTCCCGAGATCGAGAAGATCCGCGTTGAGAGCCTTGAGAAAATTAAGGTACTGGATAAGGAAGAATTTCAGCGTCAGATGGAAGAGGGGCTTCGCCAGCAAAAGGAGGCCCTTTCGCGTATGCGGAATATTAGCTGGCCCGGCACAAGTACTTTCATTGAAAAAAAAACGAATTCGTTTCCCGTAAAGGGAATGCCAAAGGTAACTATCGAGGCGAAGGGGAGTTCGGTCCGCGTTAAGGGTTGGGAGCGGTCCGAAGTGAAATATGTCCTTACGGAAATGGACGGACGCCGTGGACGCATGCCAGCATCTGTTAAGGAAAGCAGTACCGATTCGGCCGTAAACCTCTCCGTGGAAAATAACGCCGGGGCCTCGCGTGACATGTACTTCAACGGCGATACTGACGCAGTGCGGATAGAGGTGTTTGTACCAAAAAAATCGAATCTTAAGATAGTTTCAAATGGCGAGATCCGGCTCGAAGGCGTTTCCGGTGACATCGACCTAAATGGAGAGGACGAGGCGATCGACATTCGTAATGTCGAAGGAAAGCTGCAGCTTTCGGCTGTTGATGGGCAAGTCCGCGTAATTGGATTCAGCGGCGAGGTTATTTCAAAGACCGTTGACGGCGATGTGTATCTTGAAGGAAGTTTTACGCGCGTAACGGGTAATTCGACCGATGGAAACTTCATTCTCACAGTTCCCGAGAACTATAACGCAGACGTAACATCAAACGTCGAATCGCTGATGATAGAAAATCTTCCCGCACCCGAGGTCGTTAAGGAAGGGCAGTGGAGGTTTGGTTCGGGCGGCCCCAATTATGTTTTCCAAGTCGCCGATGGCGGCGAGGTCAGGTTCCGCAACGCAAGCCTTCTAACAAATACCCAATAAGCCACGGCAAAAGTTAATTCTTATGATGAGATAACTTTTGAAACTTTATGACCAGAGATTCGTTTTAGTCAGAGTTGTGAATGTCGCGGTTTTCCGTTAATACAACAGATGCCGCAGACTTCTTGCCCTTTTACCTGCTGTAATGAAAAAGCTCAACTCAATATTATTTGGCTTATTGTGTTCGCTCCTGATAAACGGACAGTCGCTGACGCCGCCGCCTGCCGTAAATAAAGCGGATGATTCGGTCGTGGAGGTAAACCGGACACCTCCGAAAAAAAAGGGAAGCGTTGAGGTACCGCCCGAAAAAGCCCGCCCTCAACTGGTCCCCAAGATAGGTCAAGCGATCGTCATTGACGGAAGGCCCGATGAGGAAGCATGGAAATCGGCGACAGTGCTCAAGGATTTCTATCAAACGGCGCCCGGCGATAATATCGCGCCTTCGAAGCCAACCGAAGTGCTGCTCATGTACGATGAGAAACATTTGTACATAGCGTTCCGATGCTGGGATGAGAAGGACAAGATCCGCGCCACCATCGCAAAACGCGACAACGTCTTTGGCGAGGACAATGTCCGCGTCTGGCTGGACACATATAACGACCAGCGGCGGGCTTACCTTTTAGGCTTTAATCCGCTCGGAATTCAGCAGGACGGGATTTATACCGAAGGGCAAGGGGCCGATTTCACGGTAGATATTGTCATGGAATCGAAGGGCGTGATAGAAGATTGGGGCTGGTCGGTCGAGGCGAAAATTCCGTTCAAATCGCTGAGATACACGGCCGGTAAAGGGAAGATGTGGGGGTTCAACGCCGCGCGCAACATCGACCGGTTTAACGATGAGTTCGACCAATGGCTGCCGGATGACCGGAATATTTCGGGCTTCCTGGTCAAGCACGGAAAGATCACAGGGATGGACGAGATCAAATACGAACGCACGCTTGAGATCGTGCCCAGCGTAACTCTCAGCCAGACGGGTGAACGGGTCCGGGCAAACGAGTTCGCCAATGGACGGTTTGTTCAGCAACCATTGAAGCAGGATATAGGCGTGACGCTGAAGTACACGCTGTCCCCGAATATTACCCTCGATGCCGCCGTAAATCCGGACTTTGCCGAGATCGAAGCCGATGCTCCAGTCGTGACGGCAAATCAGCGGTTTCCTATATTTTTTGCCGAAAAAAGGCCGTTTTTTCTTGAAGGAAAGGAAATATTCGATTCACCGCTGAGGCCGTTCTACTCGCGTCAGATCGTCGATCCGGATTTCGCGGCAAAGCTGACCGGCAAGATCGACAAGACGTCGTTCGGATTCCTCGCCGCATCGGACAAGGCGCCGGGAAACTTTTCTGAAGATGACAGGACGCGGTTTCGCGAGTGCAGTTTGCAACGCGGCGGCATCTGCCCGGCCGGTGAATTTATCGATAAGAATGCGTTGTTCGCCGTTCTTCGCGTAAAACGTGATTTTGGCAAGAACAATAATTTCGGGTTTTTCTCTACGGCCCGAACGTGGCCGCAGAACCGCAATTTTGTCGGGGGTTTTGACGGCACAATTAAGCTCGATCCAAAGACCGTGATGACGTTCCAGGCACTGGGAACTCATTCGCGAAAGAATTTTTATGATCCATTGACCGACCGGGTTCAGTATCGAACCGGCAATGGACTTGGATACTTCTGGAACCTGGATTATACAACCGAAACTCATGGCTGGTATGCCGAGGTGTTTGGGCGGACCAGCGATTATCGGGCCGATTCGGGTTTTACACGGCGAACTAACACAAACCAGTTAATGTTTGCCAACCGGTTCAGCACGAAATCGGATCCGAAGGCGGCGATAATCAGGCTCAACTGGAACCAGTTCGTTCGATATACGTTCGACTTTAACGGCCGCACGCAATATGCACTGGTGGGAATGAATGTGAACGCCTCTCTTCAGGGGAACACATTCCTCTATTTCGAAGCGGGTGACCAGTTCGAGAAGATCTACGAAGAAGAATTCGGCGGCCGGCGTAACCCGGCAGGGACAGTTCGGGGAGCATTCAGCGGCGCGCCGACACGATCCGCTCAGCAGCCATATCTTAGCTTCAACGCGGAGAAACGGGTCAATAAACGGCTTTTTCTATATGGTTTTGTTGGATCGATCTTTGGTGCATTCGATTTCGATTTTGGGGCCGGCAATCGATTTCCACGGCGAAGCCCGTCATTTCTCGCGTACGCAAACACGCCTGCGTATCTGGAATACACACGTCTGCTTGCCTTGTATCACAGCAACCCCGATCTCTATCCGCGACCGGTCCCGCCGCCCGGAGAACCCGCCCTCGATCCCGGAAAGGGCTGGCAGTTTGACGCCAATATTGGATTTGAATACAAACCAACGGACCCATTACGAATTTCTTTGGACTATACGAAAAGCCAGTTGACCCGGAACGATAACGGCGAAGTGGCGTTCGACACTAACATTTTTACGCTGCGGACGACATATCAGTTCTCACGATTCACATATGTCCGAGCACGCTGGGACTATGATTCGTTGACTTCTAAAGCGGCTGGGCAGCTGTTGTTTGGATGGAACCCAAACCCCGGAACCGCCTTTTACGTTGGCTATAACGACGCGTTCAGCTATAACGGCTTCAACCCGTTTACCGGCCAACATCAGCCTGGATTTGAGCGTGACGGCAGGACTTTCTTCATCCGCGCTTCATATCTATTTAGAAAGAGTTTTTGAGTTCATTGGTCCTCCATGGGCAAACTCGGCGGTCGGATGTGCCATCCGGCCGCCTTTTTTCTCTGCGGCTCTGCCCCTCTGCAGGAGTAATTCCCGCAAAGTCGCAGAGCCGCAAAGACAGAGTGAGAGAGTGAGTCAGACAAAAATTGACGTCAAAAGTAACATTGGGACAATCCAAATTAAACGCCTGCATAAAAGCTCTTGTAATTTCTTAAGCAGTCGTGTATAACTAAAAGCCGCTACTTCATTTCATAGCACTGCACTACAACATTCCAAAGGAGATCCATATGAAGCTGACACGGAGATTTATAGCTAGTTTTCTTTGTCTTTCGATAACATTGGCTGCATTTCTGACGATCCAGCCGACCCACGCTTTCGGGCAGGACGGGAAGGTTGCACTGCAACGCGGGTACCGAACGGGGTATTCGGACGGTTATATGGCCGGTTATCGCGATTCGATCGACAACGAGGCTCGTGACTTCGCACATCACTCGGATTATGAAAAAGCAAATCGGGCCTTTAATGAACAATACGGCACGCTTGACGATTATCGCGATGGTTATCGGCAAGGCTTTGAGGGCGGTTATGCGGCCGGATATGACAAGAGATCATTTGAAGCAAACGTGCCCGAAACAATAGGCCGGAGGGGTTTGGCGCGGATCCCTCAACCCGTTCAGCCGACGGTCAGTGCACCGCAGGCGGCAACCGATCCCCCGATTCAAGCGCCGCCGCAGGTCGAACAGCCGATTGCCGCAGCGCCCGAGCCTGAGACGACCCAGTCACCGGTTGCGGCCAATGATCAGGCCTATTCTGACAATACGACACCCGTAACGCCGGGAAACTTTGTAAAGACAACATTTACGCCGGTCAGTGACGCTGTGATCATTATTCCACGAGACACGGAACTGATCGTGGAATTGCAGGAAACGATGACCACTGAAACAGTTCGGGAGGGCGACAAGTTTACGGCCAAGATAGTCTCGCCGACCGAGATTGCCGGGGCGATAATTGAAGGGCATGTGGCGAAAGTGACCAAACCGGGCCGCCTCAAGAGGCGGTCGGAGATCCAGCTTTCATTCAACCGGATAATCCTCACGCAAAACCGGTGGAGCAACTTCGACGCTATTTTGACCGAGGTGCTGCCGGTCAAGGGCGACAATATCAAACGTGTCGATAACGAAGGCCTTGCTCAGGGCAAGCGTTCATATAAGGAAGATGCGATCAAGATCGGGGCCGCGACCGGGACGGGCGTGACCATCGGAGCGATCGCCGGCGGACCGGTCGGTGCCGCGGTCGGCGCCGGCGTCGGGGCGGCGTTCGGTGTAGGCGCCGTTGTGATCGAACGCGGAAAGCACATCAAATTGAACCCGAATCAGCAGCTTCGTATTCGAACTTCGTTCGAAACGCAGATCAGGTAGCGGCACGACGTTTTTCGGGGCAGATCTAAAGCAAGTGCCGCTCCAAAGTGACGGCCGCCGGACGCAGCATTGACGGCGGCCGGAGACCTGCCCTTCTTACCGCGCGTTCCCGGGCGGCTCTTTATCCACAAATTCACCGGGCCTTTACCTCCTTTGGGGCCGATAGGTTAATTTGTGGATATTTTTTTGTTTTAGGGCAGAGATTATGGAATAAGTAGAGCTGGCGAGACTTATTTCCACAGGCGGTTTTGCCAAAAAGGCGATTTTACAGCCACCTTAAACATTCGCTTTAGTTTTTTCCACAGGGTGCTGTGGAAAAAGCCGATTATCGCTCGGGCTGGATAAATCCGCGATGCGGTCAGAAATATGCGCATTTGGATCGCAAGCACCAGTCGACTCCGAAATTGAATTAGGACAGCGTTACCATTTCTATATTAAGATCGAATTCGACGATGAAGAAAACGAGATGCGGTCTATTTGTATTGTTACTATTTTCGGCGCGGCTTTTGCTGGTCGAGGCGCAGACCCCCGTAGCAGAAACGACACCGCATGAAAACAAGCGTTTTTTCGGCAAGATGCAATCGGAATTAAAGCCCGATCTTATACACGTTTACCAAAAGCTTTTTCAGGCAGTTCAGTCAGCGGTGCGTTTTGAGCCGGTATTGGATAAAAAGGCTGTTATATCGGCGGGCGGTTTTTCGGATCCGAATTCGGCTACAGGAAGAGGCGAGATGTTCCTAGTTGAACTTCCCGCGGGCGAACCGTTTGTTGCCGTAGATTCGAATACCAACGGCGTGATCGAACAGGGCGAGCGGTTCCCTCTGAAAAAAGGCGAGCATGGATTTGTCTCGATCATAAAGCATCCGCTCAAAAATCCTTTCTTCAAAACCTACCCTGTATTGGTCCATTATGTTTATGGATTCAAGCATCCGGATTTGAAGCCGACCGACCGTTTGCTTTATCAATCAGTGATGGCATTGGCTTACGGCGATGTGGATATAAACGGCCGCAAGGTTCTCTTCCAATATCCGTTCGATTCCCAAAGTCCCGCGATGAGCACCACGGAAGGTTTGTTTGGTGTGGATGTGGACGGGAACGGGAAGATCCTTGACCAACAGTTCTCGCCCGAAAGTTCATACGCAAGCAAATCCGAGCTCGTTTTCAGGCTTGGCGATCTGTTTATTTCAACGGAAAAGATCGACCTTGCAAAAAACGAGATCGTGGTTCGGACGCGTGCCCGCGAAGAATATTTACGGCACGACGTTGAGACCGGAAAGGAGATGCCGGACTTTTCGTTTGTTGATTTCGAGGGCAAAAAGAGAGGCTTGTACGAATTCAAGGGAAAGTATGTGCTGCTCGATTTTTGGGGCGTTTGGTGCGTCGATTGTCGTGTCGAGACGCCATTTCACGTTGAGGCGTACAAACGCTTTCGTTCGCGCGGGCTTGAGATCCTTTCCCTCAACACCGACGAAGAGATCGAAACCGCCAAAGCTTACCTCGCCAAGAACAAAATGACCTGGCCGCAGGCAACAAATGACAGCATCCGCACGCTGGTCGAGGTCAATTACCGCATTCAGGAATACCCGTCCACCATCCTGATCGGCCCGGACGCAAAGGTGCTCGTTTTTGATCAAAAGCAGCTTCGAGGCGAGGAACTCATAAGAACCCTGGATAGGCTGCTGCCGAAATAAAGCCCAAAGATTCGAAAATTTGTTGCGGCAAAGGCCACTGTGGGAACTACGGTTGCGTCCAATAGCGGGGCCTGACGTATCATGGGTAGTGTACTGGTTTGCGTTGCCCGATTTTGTCTTTCGTTCTTCTGTCCGTCTTTTTTTCTTTGTCCGGGTTTTTGCAGTAGACCCATTGACCACTCAATAGAGACCCATTGACCACTCAATAGGAGGAATAAGCAGGAATAAGAAGACACCATTGATCGATCACAAAGAATCAATTGAACGGTCATACGACTTAGGATAACGACTAAGATCAGGACGCCAGCGTATTCTGAAAAATCGTTGCTTTTTCGGAACAAATCGGGTATCAACGTTTTGAGGTTTTAATGGTTTAGCTATGAAGCGATTTTTACTTTCTCTCACATTCTGCTTGTTTCTTCTGGTAAGCGGGGCGTTTATCCTATCGACCTCATCGGCCGCAAAGGACGACGTTATAGCTCAGCTTTTGCAAATGCCTGCACCGCCGCCTCCTAACCCGCTTGTTCCGGCGCGCATAAAACGGGATGAAAACTTCTTCAGCAAACGAAGAGTGCCGCCGGACGACGCCCCTATCCGCGAGCTCATGGATTATTGGAGGACCCAGAGCACCCAATATCAAGAACTCGGCTATACGCCTCAGCCGTCAAAGCGGGTGATCGACCGTCTAAAGGCAGAGATCGCGAAAGACCCTAGATCGGTTGCAGGTTTCCTCAACATCTTCCGCGACTCGTCCGACGGAGCAGATTTTGTAAAACGCATCTACGACAATTGGCCCGCAAGCACGAACGACGAAGAATACGACCCCAAAGACCGGCTCAGGGAATGGCTTAAGATGAACAGCCCGCATTTCACAGGCCGACTTGAAAAGACAGCCCTAAAAGCGAGCGAGCGCGGTGAGTATGTCACCAATCACAATGACCTGCTGAAGCTTGCTAAATACGACTGGGACGCCGCCAGGCCAAGGGTAGATGAGCTTTACCGCGACTTAAGCAAGCCGACAGCGCGGGTGCTTGGGACATGGGCGTTGTACGTCCACGCGTTAGAGGAAAACTCTCTCGGCGACATTGACCGCTATCGCGACGAACTTAAGGCCGTGGTCGAGGCCAAAACGGCAACAGCCGGTATGCGTGACCTTGCATTCGATGCGCTGGTAAAGGAAAAGGAGTGGAGCGGACGCGACGATTGGTATTTCTCACTTCTGTCGGACGAAAGCCTTGCCGAGCTTCGCGTTAACGGCACCGTTTACACGGGCCTGACGACGATCATCAGATACTCGCACCCGGACAAATACGCCGACAAGATGATCGAACTTGTCGGCAGCACCGATCCTGTCGTTCGCGGTGCGGCCGCCCGCAACCTTGCTGTGATTCTCGATGCAGAACGCCCGGATGTTGTAAAAGCCCTTTTGCCATGGCTCGAAGATCCAAAATGGGCCGCCGATAACAACGGTTCGCGAATGAAACTGCTGCGAATTCTGCAGGCCGTAAAAGTACCTGAGAGTGTTCCGGTCCTGATAAAGGTGCTGGATGAGAAGGAAACCTACTACGTAAATTCGGAATCCAACGCAAATTTTGCTACAAATACGATAGCGAACGCAGCCAATACCGCAGCCTTCGCGGCAAATTCAGCTGCAAATGCGATGCCTATCCCTCCGTATCGCTATCCGTACGCAATGAACGGTGCAAATGCCGGAATTCCAAAAGGCCGGCCCCTAACTCATTACCCGCTTCGCAATGACGCGATCAATGCCCTAAGCAAGCAGGAGGATATGCGTGCGGTGCCTGCCTTACGCCGCATTCTCCGCGAGTCCGAGGGGTATTTGCGGGCAGCGATCGTCAAGGCGATCTATCGGAGCAAGGGTTATACCGTCGCTGAACAGGTGAACGGACTCGAGACCTTTGCAAGAACGGCTCGCGAGAGCATGGAACAGACGATATATTCGGGAAATGCGATGTCCAATGCCGCGAACACGATGTCGAATGCGGCGGGCCGGGGTGTCGCGGATTTTCCTGTTTACCCGGGAGTTAGCGGAAGGGGCAGGCAGCCAGCCGAAGAATTGGAATACATGCTCGGTTCCGAACTTCTGCAAACTCGCGAGCCGGGCGACCAGCTTATTCGTGAGGTAATTGCACGGATCGCTCTTCTCGAAAAGCGTGAGCCGGATGTTGCGCAAACGCTTCGCGGGTTTCTGCTGGTGTGGAAGGGGGCGGCGGTTAACGCGGTACTGCTCAAAGACCTCGGAGACGGCAAGTCTGATGCTCAAGCGGTGGTCAAATTGCTGAGTTTGAGAAAGGAGCTTCAGGAACGGCATGCCGGCGAGGTCAACGATGCACGCAAGGGCGGACCGGTTGCCGCGGCTGTGGCGGCGTGTTTGATGGGATCGGATGACGTTTATGCCGCGATCCTGAATGGTCAGGATCTGGAAGCAAAAACCGCCTTGTTTGCTTGTGCCCGGCTTATCAGAGCAAGACTGCCGGTTAAAGAAGTTGCAAAATATGTTTCTCACTCGGACAAGCGGCTGGGCTACGCGGCGGAGAGTTATCTTGAGAGCGAGGATTCGCCCGAGGCAAGATCTGTCGTTCTTTCGCTCCACCCTAACGAAGCGAGGATAATGGGAGCTACAACGGCCTTTTGGCCGGAGGCAAGCCGCCCGGCTTTCTCCATTGGACTTTTCGAGCTTTTTCAGAGTGTTTCCGGGGATGAAGGGCAGATGACGGAGACTCCAGGAGCGGCGGCTTTCGCGGTCGCAAGTCTGTCGAAACCTGAATCGGCCGAAATTGAAAAAAGACTGCGCGCTGAGATAAAGGATGACCCCGATCTTTTTGGCGTTTATTCCTTTGCGGACAACGAGATACGGATCCAAAAGGACAAGGTTGCCTATAGCTGGGGCACGGACGAGTCACGCTATAACGAACGCGCATTATCGAAGGAAGAGTTCGAGGGATTCACGCGATATCTTAGCGAACACAATGTTGACGAGCTCGTCCCTTTCCTCGATTGTGAGCGGTATTACTGCGCTCAGGAGCAACTTCTAATGCTCGGCAAAAGCGGCGGCCGCCGCGTCTTTGTGGCCGCCTCGAACATGCCCGCTTTCTTTGAAGGTCTCAGCAAAGAATTCAAGATGCTCCGTCAGGGCCCTTCACGTCTCAGGTACAGGCTGGAAAAGGAAGTTCCGGGCCTTGAAATACTGCTCGCGAACGATGATCTGGAAGCCAAAACAGTTTGGACAAATAACAGCGAAATACGCGTCCTGGTTGCCGATGCTGAAAAGCGAAAACAGATAAACAGCGAGATCGAAAATGCAGTCGAGGACCTTCAGCAAGAAGCCGAGGAAAGCGATGAGCCGGAAGACTACTATCAAACCGAGTCGAAGCAGTATGAGATCCAACAGAAGCGCCGTTATGAGAATTACGACTGGTTCATTGTGGATGCCGGACGCCTTTCGGCCAGAACTGCCCAGCCTGCCGAGGTTGAGTTTATTCCGGTGCGTGATAGTTTCCCGGTGACGGCTGATGAGGAACGATGGAAGTCCAGGTCCGGATCGGTCGAGATCCGTTTTGACGGCGAGGGGCTGCACAAGATCGCGGCCGGTAAGCTGACAAAACTTAAGGAGGGCGAATATTCCTCACCCGTTCTAACGGCTGCGGGCAAATGGTTGTTCGCGTCGAAATACACGGACGAAGGAATGGACCTTTTTCGGATAAACCTTGCCACTAACCGCGAGTTCCCGGTTAGATCCGCTAAGCACCGAGCCGTTCGTGCAATCGTTTACGTTGCGTCGATAAACCGTATTCTTGCCTCATCGAACATGAATGAGGAATATCGTGATTACGGAGGAAAAGGGAGTTACTTCTGGGTCGATCCGGACACGGGGGCGGTTCAGCCCGCGTTGGGTGAGTTCCGGCCGCTCGAAGATCAGACGTTTCGAGCACTTCAGCCGGGACCGGCCGCGTTTGAATTCTGGGCCGCAATTTATGACCCGGCGAAAAAAGAAACGGTGGTCGGTATCTACAGCACCCGGACATTCGCGTTAAAACCGGTGCTGACGGTGCCCAAAGTAAATTTTGACAGCATGGATATGTGGGTCAGCCAAACCGCAGGTAAGGTCTATTTCGTGTATAACGGGCATTTGTTGTCGCTTCCACTCTCAGCAAAGTCGTAAGATCGGGCAAAATGGGCCTTTTTGCGGTGGGCTTGTATATGGACCGCCGGTCGGATAAAATTGGAACAGCCAATAAACTTAACTAATAACGGGATAATCTACTAATGAGTACAGGAACAGAAACGACCGCGGCAACAGAAGGGCTGCGTGGCGTCGTTGCCGCACAAAGCGCGATCGGCGACGTTGACGGCATTGAAGGCAAGCTGATCTACCAGGGTTATGACATACATGACCTAGCCGATAATTCGACATTTGAAGAGGTCATCTACTTGCTGTGGAACGGACGATTGCCGAAGCAAGCCGAGCTGGATGAACTGACCGCCAAACTGCGGAGCAATTACAGCGTGCCGGCCGATGTCGTCGGGCTGATGAAGCAGTTTCCGAAGACGGCAGACCCGATGGACGTGCTGCGAACGGCCGTTTCGTCGCTCGACTTTTACGACCAGGAAGGACACGGAACGGACAGAGATCCGGCGGTCCTGGCGGCTGTGAAAATTACCGGCCAGATCGGGACGATCGCCGCGGCTTGGGACCGCATTCGCAACGGCAAGGACCCTGTCGCACCGGATACCAGCCTGAGCATTGCTGAGAATTTCCTTTATATGCTACGCGGTGAAAAGCCGGACGCCGAAGAGGCGCGAATGTTCGACATTGCACTGATATTGCATGCCGACCACGAATTGAACGCTTCGACCTTTACGACCCGCGTCGTCGCCGGAACGCTGGCCGATATGTATGGTGCGGTAACGGCGGGAATAGCCGCGCTGGCCGGGCCGCTGCATGGCGGGGCGAATACGGCGGTCATGAAGTCGCTGATCGAGATCGGCGAACCGGACAAGGTCGATGCCTGGGTGGCGGACGCACTTGCGCAAAAACGGAAGATCATGGGTATCGGCCACGCCGTTTACAAGACGGAAGACCCCAGAGCAACCTGGCTGCGTAAATTCTCGAAACAAATGGCCGACAAGACCGGGGTTTCGAAGTGGTACGAAATGTCGCAGCGGATCGAGAAGATAATGCACGACGAAAAGGGAATGTACCCGAACGTCGATTTTTACTCGGCCTCGACCTATTACCTGATGGGCATCCCGCTCGATCTTTATACGCCGATCTTTGCCGTCAGCCGAATCTCAGGCTGGACCGGCCACATCCTTGAACAATACGACAACAATAAGCTGATCCGTCCACGGGCTGAATACATCGGCAAACGCGATCAGAAATATGTTCCGATCGGGGAAAGATAAGGCAACTCCGTCTTCTGCTTAAAGAAAATTTGAATAGAAAAGCTCCGGGAACCGGGGCTTTTTTGTCGAGCACCGCTAAACAAAAAAACTGTATCATTTGCATACGATCCAGGTATAGTTAAACCCTATATGAGGCGGCAATTCTCTAAAAACCCAGGTTTTAGGGGGTTTCTGGCGATTGGCACGTATCTTGCGGTTAAATAAACATATCGGACAAGACAGCAGCTAAATTTCTATGTCTTCGGTCCATATATTAAGAGGAAATTATGAAAATTAAAGTACAAGGTTTAGTCGCAATAGGATTAATTATGCTTATCGGAGCGGCGACGCAGATCGACGCCCAGATAAGACAACGCGGGACGAATACCCAAATTCGGACTCTATTGAGCCGCATCGAAACAAAGACGGATGCCTTCAAACGTTCGGCTGACCGTTCGCTTGATCGAGGACGGATAAACAATACGAATCGCGAAGATGAGATATCGCGTTATATTGCGGATTTTGAAACCGCGACCGACGCGTTGAAACGTGGGTTTAATTCTCGCGCCAATGTTAGCAGCGAGACGACGGAAGTCCTTAACCGGGCGACGGTGATCGATGCTTTCGTTCGTCGAAACCGGCTTTCCACGACGACAGAAAGGCAGTGGAATAGTCTTCGAACTGACTTGAACACACTCGCCCGTTATTACAACACAGCGTGGAATTGGAACCAGCCTGTTCCCGCGACCAATGCTTCGATTCCGGTCTATGCGGTTTCTGATCGCCAATTGGCAGCTCTGTTTACGCGAATCGAAACGAAAACGGACGTATTCAAGCGGCAGTTGAATTCATCGCTCGACCGTTCGAGATGGAACAATACCGATCGCGAAGATAACGTGCAGAATTATGTGACCGCGTTCGAAAATTCGACCGATCGTTTGAAACAGAGGTTCGATGCACGTGAATCGGTGGGTTCGGATGTGTCTGCGGTTTTAACACAGGCGGCCTACATTGACCGGTTTATGTTGAGAAATCGAATGTCGCGTCAGGCAGAAACGCAGTGGACAAGCCTTCGCTCGGATCTGAACACCCTGGCCACTTACTATAATGTAAGTTGGAATTGGAACCAGACGCTCCCGCCGTTCACAGCGGGAAACACTACGACACCGGTCTATACGGTTTCTGATCGCCAACTGGCAGCTTTGTTTACGCGAATCGAAGCTAAAACGGACACGTTCAAGCGGCAGTTGAATTCATCGCTCGACCGTTCGAGATGGAACAATACCGATCGCGAAGATAACGTGCAGAATTATGTGACCGCGTTCGAAAATTCGACCGATCGTTTGAAGCAGAGATTCGACGCTCGTGAATCAGTCGGATCAGACGTATCGGACGTCCTGCAGAGGGCGGCCTATATCGACCGGTTTATGTTGAGAAATCGCATGTCGCGTCAAGCAGAAACGCAGTGGACAAGCCTTCGGGCGGATCTGAACACCCTGGCCACTTACTATAACGTCAGCTGGAATTGGAACCAGACGCTTCCTCCTTTCACAGCGGGAAACACTACGACACCGGTCTATACGGTTTCTGACGGAGAGTTGAAAACCCTGTTTACGCGGATTGAAACGAAAACAGATGCTTTTAAGAGGCAGTTGAATTCATCGCTGGACCGATCGGCGTGGAACAACACCGACCGCGAGGACAACATACAGGCTTTCGTAACGGAATTTGAAAATTCAACGGACCGCTTGAAGCAGAGATTCGACGCTCGCGAGTCGGTCGGATCAGACGTATCGGATGTTCTGCAGAGAGCGGCCTATATCGACCAGTTTATGTCGAGAAATCGTTTGTCGCGTCAGGCTGAAACGCAGTGGACAAGCCTTCGCTCGGATCTGAATTCACTTGCCACCTACTATAACGTAAGTTGGAATTGGAACCAGACGCTTCCGCCGTTCACGCCGGGTAATTACAATAACACGGGTACGACCGGCAACAATACCGGCAGGCGTTTTGATTCCCGATTGACAGGAACCTATCGGCTAAACACAGCGCTTAGCGATAACGTCTCGTCTGTTATTGACCGTTCGGTGGGAGTGTACGCGACCAACCAGCGCGATAATATGAAAAGAAACCTCGAGCGCCGACTTCGGTCGCCTGAGACGATCGCTATCGAAAAGACGGGCGATTCGGTTACGCTGGCTTCGGGAAATGCACCCCGCGTCACGTTTGAAGTTGACGGCCGGGCTCGGACAGAAACGAATAATCGCGGCCGGACGATAACGACGACCGCAACGGCTGATCGACAAGAGGGATTTTCGATCAATTACGAAGGTGAACGAAGCAACGATTTCTATGTGTCGTTCCTGCCGACGCGTGACCGCCAGTTGAAGGTAATGCGACGTATTTATCTGGAAAATCGCAATGACCAGATAACGGTCACAAGCGTTTACGACAAGACCGACGAAGTTGCCCAGTGGCCCAACGTTAATAACGAGCCGTACCAGACGGGAACCAATGGCAGATTTTACATCGTCAATGGCACCCAGCTGACGGCGACGCTTAACGATCCGATAAAGACCGGCACGTCGCAAGTCAACGACCGGTTCACAATGGAGGTGACCTCGCCTTCGCAATATCGTGGAGCGATAATCGAAGGCCATGTGACCGAAGCGGACAAATCCGGACGCGTTTCGGGAAGGGCGAACATTTCGCTTGATTTCGACACGATCCGGATGCCGAACGGCCAGACCTATCAGTTTGCCGGCATTATCGACGGAGCCACCGCCGCGAATGGTGACGACATCAAGGTAAACAATGAGGGCACGGTGCGCGACAGCAGCCAGACCACAAAGACCGTAACGCGTGCGGGTATCGGCGCGGCACTTGGAGCAATAATAGGTGCAATCGCCGGCGGCGGTTCAGGAGCCGCGATCGGAGCGGCTGTTGGTGCTGGTGCCGGTGCTGGAACGGTTTTGATCCAAGGCCGGGACGGCATCGACCTCGGTGAAGGATCGACGTTCAGGATAACCGCGACCGGTCCGAATGGATCGCAAACGGGCAGACAGTAAGAAAACTGCTGAAGGTAAAATATGAAGCGGGCTTTGCAGCCCGCTTTTTTTGTCTTAAAAAACGGGATAGGGTGGCTGATGATTTCGCTTTACCCCAGCCTTTGATACAATCACTTCGAATCAACATATTTCAAATCCAGATAATTGAGACCGGGAGAATCCTGTATGAAACGCTTTGCTGCAGCGATATTGACGTTTGCCTTGTGCTCACCTCTTTTTGTTTTAGCCCAGACGAGTGGCGAAGCGAAGATGGATAGAAGTGCGGGAATTTCAAAACCTTCCGCCAGTAAAGGCAATTTTCCAGTGGGCAATAGTTCGGTGCAGCCGAACGACAAAAACTATACCGACTCCATCCTAAAGAACACGACCGACAAGATGTTCCTGACCGAGATCGTCGATCATCTGCCGGCCTCGGCGAAGGTGCCGACGCCCGAAAAGGTGCTCGGATATCCGATCGGTACGCCGAACAAGCTGACATATACAAAGGACCAGTATCGCTATTACCGCGAAGTTGAAAAGGGGTCACCGCGGGTCAGGACATTCGTCGCACCGGAAAAGAGCGAGCAGGGACGAGAGCAGCTTTTGATCGCTGTTTCCGATGAGGCGAATCTGGCAAAGCTCGCGCGGTATAAGGAGATAACGACGAAACTTGGCGACCCGCGTACGATAAATGACGATCTTGCAAAACAGCTTGTGGCCGAGGGCAAGGCTATCTATTGGGCCAGCGGTTCGATCCATTCGCCGGAGACGGGCAGCCCCGAGATGTTGATGGAAATGGCGTACCGGCTGGCGGTTGAAGAAACGCCCTTCATTCAGGAGATCAGAAAGAACGTCATCGTCCTGATAACGCCGACATTGGAAGTGGACGGCCGCGACACGATGGTCGATCTATACAATTACCGCAAAGCGAACGAAGGCAAGCGCGTGCCGGGACTCGTATATTGGGGCAAATATGTCGCTCACGATAACAACCGCGATTCGATGGGAATGGCGTTGGCATTGACCCGAAATCAGATGTCGACTTTTCTTGAATTCAAACCGACCGTCCTTCACGACCTGCACGAATCGGTACCTTTCCTGTATGTTTCCACCGGAACTGGCCCGTACAATGCGTGGCTCGACCCGATCGTCGTCAGTGAATGGCAGGACCTGGCCTATCACGAGGTCGAGGAAATGACAAAACGCGGAGTGCCGGGCGTGTGGACGCATGGTTTTTATGACGGCTGGGCGCCGAACTATATGTTCTATGTCGCGAATGGCCACAACTCGATCGGGCGGTTTTATGAGACCTTTGGGAACGGCGGTGCGGACACGATGGACCGCGTGGTCGGCGGTCAATCGAACCGCGATTGGTTCAGGCCGAATCCACCCTTGTCTCGCGTCAAATGGTCGCTTCGGAACAATGTCAACCTGCAGCAGAGCGCGATCCTGATCGCGATGAATTATGTTGCCAATAACAAGGAGAAGTTTCTCAATAACTTCTATTTGAAGAGCAAGCGTTCGATCGCAAAGGCAAGGACCGAAGGCCCCGCCGCATATGTCCTGCCAGGCGACGAAACCCGCCCGATCGAAGCGGCGGATCTTGTCAATCTTTTGAAAATGCAGGGCTGCGAAGTGCACCGGCTAAACTCGGCGATCGAGACCAAGGAGGGCAAATTCCCCGCAGGAAGTTACGTCGTGCGAATGGACCAGCCATATTCGCGCATGGCGGATATGCTGCTT
>JBGTJP010000104.1:0-30532 GCA_041745075.1 Pyrinomonadaceae bacterium
GCGAACCGATAAATACCTGAGGCATCTGGAAGCTCTCCTTATCGTTGCCGACAAAAAGGACGCCTTTCTTATATCGGGAAAGGGCGATGTCATCTCATCCGACGATGGCCTGCTTTCAGTCGGTTCGGGCAGCATGTTCGCGCTTGCCGCCGCCCGTGCTCTGATGAAACATACGGAACTTTCCGCCAAAGAGATCGCGGAAGAGGCGCTTAAGATCGCGGGCGAAATTTGCATTTATACAAATGCCGACCTGACGGTGGAAGAATTGTAGAGAAACTCGCTGGACCTATTGTAATGGCTATTTATCTTGGCGGTGAAACTGCCGCCGCAAAACCAAAACTGGACGAGCTGACGCCGCGTCAGATCGTCGAAGAACTGGACCGATACGTCGTCGGCCAATCGGCGGCAAAACGCGCCGTTGCGGTCGCCCTCCGCAACCGTATCCGCAGGCAAAAACTCCCTGAAGAGATCGCGCGGGATGTTTTGCCAAAGAACATTTTGATGATCGGATCGACCGGCGTTGGAAAAACCGAGATAGCCCGGCGGCTGGCCCGCGTGGCCGATTCCCCGTTCATCAAGATCGAGGCTTCGAAGTTTACCGAGGTTGGTTATGTCGGGCGCGATGTCGAAAGCATGATCCGCGAACTGACCGAGATCGCCGTCGAGATGTCCAAACAGGCCTCATACGAGGAAGTCCGCTCAACGGCCGAGGACAACACGGAGGAAAAACTGCTCGACCTGCTTCTCCCGCCTGTCGGGCTGCATTATCAGGCCGCTTCGCCGGATGGCGAGGCCGCCGATTCTTCGGAAGCATCTCATAACCGGACGCGTGAAAAACTGCGTGAACAAATGAGGCGCGGCGATCTGGATGACCGGATGATCGAGATCGAGACCCAGGACCGGGGCAACACGACGATCGATTTTGTCGGCGGCCAGGGAATGGAAGAAATGGGCGTGAATTTGAAAGATATGTTCGGCAACCTGTTCCCTTCCAAAACCGTGCGGCGGAAGATGAGGCTGATCGACGCCCGGTCAACGCTGCTTAGAGACGAGCAGGAAACCCTTGTTGATATGGAACAGATCGTCCGTTCGGCGATAAAAAAAGCCGAGGAATCAGGCATAATTTTTCTCGACGAGATCGACAAGATCGCGGGCCGCGAATCGGGCGGCAACCCGGATGTGTCCCGCGAAGGCGTACAACGCGATCTACTGCCCATCGTTGAAGGCACGAACGTCAACACGAAGTACGGGATGGTCAATACCGAGCATATTCTGTTCATAGCGGCGGGTGCGTTCCACGTCTCAAAACCGTCGGACCTTATACCGGAACTCCAGGGCAGGTTTCCGATCCGTGTCGAGCTTGAATCGCTGACAATTGACGACCTTAAACGGATACTGACACAGCCTAAGAATTCGCTGATAAAGCAGTATCAAGCCCTTCTGAAGACCGAAGGCTTGCAGCTAGAATTTACCGAGGACGCGATTTCAAAACTCGCTGAAATGACGGCTGAGATCAATAAATCGACTGAGAACATCGGCGCACGGCGGCTGCACACGCTGCTTGAAAAATTGCTTGAAGAGATCAGTTTTCTTGGCGACGAGCTTGAAGAAAAACTGCAGGTCATCGACGAGCGTTATGTGAATGACAGATTGGCCGGATTGATCCAGGACCAGGATCTTCGGCAGTATGTTTTATAGGGTTTCCGGAAAACGTGGTCCGGGAATTCTTTTTTTTTCGTGCATTGACGGCCAGACGCTGGGCGCGAATGCACGAATTTTCCAGGCAATTTATAATGGCACCGATCTCTCGGCAAAATCGAATCCTATCCATCTCACTTTTGGAAAGCTCTTACGTAAAGGCAGTCCTGGCGCTGTTGGTTCTTTTTACGGCGGGCGGTTTTTCCTGCGGGAAACGAAAGCCGCCGCTGCCGCCGGAACCGAAGGTTTTTCAGCGGGCCGAGATAAGCGGATTTCAACGTGGCAGCCAGGTGATCGTTTCATGGAAGATGCCGGAAAAGAATGCGGCCGCAAACGATGTCCGGCACATACGCACGGCGGACATCTATCGTTTGGCCGAACGGCTTACCTCGCCGCCAAATCTGTCAGAGGAGCAGTTTGCCGCCCGAAGCGTTCTGATCGCGTCCCTGCCAATTACCGACGACGATTTTGCATTGAAAACGATATCGTATACGGACACGCTGCAAATGGCCGGACAGCCTTCGCGCTTACGATATGCGGTGCGGTTCGTAAATGCATCGGGGCAGAAAGCTCCGTTCTCGAACTTCCTTGTTATCGAACCGGAAGGCAAGGTAGCCGCCGGCCCAACCTCGCTCGCGGCAACGGTCACTCAGGACGCGATCGAGCTAAGCTGGACGGCCCCTGCCACGAATGCCGATGGAACGACGCCGGTAAACCTGGCCGGTTATAATATCTATCGCTCAGCGTCCAGAACGCAGGCGGGAACGCTTTTGAATAAGACCCTGGTGAGCGAAACATCTTATGCGGACCGCACATTCGAGTTTGAAAAGGACCACTTCTATTTCGTCCGCGCGGTTTCAACCGGTACGGGCGACGCTCCGACCGAAAGTACCGAGTCTAACATCGTTGAGATCAGCCCAAAGGACACGTTTCGCCCAACAGCTCCGGCATCGATAACGATAGGGGCCGCTCCGGGGGCAATATCGCTCTTTTTTCCGCCGAATCCGGAACAAGACATCGCCGGCTATCGCATCTATCGGTCTGAAGATCCTGACGCGGACAAGGCTTCGTGGCGATCTCTCACTCCCGACCTTATAACAGCCAATACGTTTCAGGATACGTCGATCGAGACCGGAAAGACCTATTACTATTTTATTACCGCGACGGACAAGTTTGGAAACGTAAGCGACCCGAGCGAGGTTGTAAGTGAAACCGTTCCGAAATCGGATGATGTTGAGGAAGGCGGAATACGGGTTTAAATCTATCACCTCCCATCTATCATTTATCAACTATTCTGGATTTATCAGCTCCTTCGAAATAGGTGATAGATAATAGATGAGAGGTGATAAATGTGTGAGGCCGGGTGAGACTTAGGCAAAACACCTGCCTACTCACCGTCAAATAAAAAGGAAAGGCCTGCTGCATGCCGGCAACAAGCCTTCTATCTTTATATTAGTTACTCTATATCGAGTCAAGAGCATCGCGCCGACAAGACCCTCAAAAGTGTTCCCTTCAACCGTAACTCCAAATGTTAGTTTCCAAGTCGGATTTCACAAGAGGCAGTCAATGAGCCGGAAGCACAATATATGCCGCTTCCTTTTTTACGAAACGCGTTCAGTAGATAAATAATAGCCGTTCCCAAATTGTTTGTCAATGTTTTTTTCAACTTTTTTTTGCCCATTTTCTAAAAATATTTAAGGCCCTGCCCTGCCCTGAAGGCCGAAAGTTTTAAACGGCCCAAAATGCAAAAGCCCGCACGAAGTAAGGGCGAAATGCTCAACCGCAAAAAGGCACAGCAAGCACAAAAAAGAAAACCTATCTCTTTCTTTTCAGCCTTCTGCGCCTTTTCGCGGCTATAGAACTTCCCAAAGCCCATACCACTCAACGATGCAAAAAATATGCACAGGAATGCAGGCTTGCCCTCATTTCTTTGACGCAGCCAGTCCGCACTCAAACTCCGACCGGGCGGATCCGGTCGCGGGTGATCAACCACGCCAGATATAGACCGAGGACGATGTCGATCGCGCCGCAAAATCCGGGCCACCACGCGGGTACGCCGGGGTTGTGGAACAATTGGGGGTGGACGAGATCAAAGAGGCCGTGACCGACTATGCCAGCGACCGTGAACCAAAGTGTTGACTTAAAGCCCGCGACCGCCGATGCGATAAAGATGACACCAACCGCGGACTCGAGCATCAGGGCTTGGGTCGAACCGCCAAGCACCGCGAAGAGACAGTATAACAACGCAATGACGATCATCATTGTAGGATAGAGCGAGCGGTCGCGGTCCATGCCGAGCAGAGATGTAAGGACTCCAGTTGCGAGGCCGAACAAAGCGCCTATTACATATTCCATTAGTTTTCCTCCTCCGATGCGGTCTCAGGACTACCGGTCCGCTGCGGCTTAAGAACCAAACGGACAAACTGGAAGACCGCTCCAACGATGAGAGTAAGGATCGCGGCGAAAAAAGGCCAGAAAGCCGAGCCGAGTGCCGCATTCCAAACCTGAAGCAGACAGATCGCGATCAGGGCCGAAAGAAGTGCGTAACTGACAAACGAACCACTTCCGGCTGCCTTCAAGGCTCCGGGAGCGAAACCGCGCACCCTTCGGACGATCATGATAGCGTAGGGGAGCATACAGATCGCGGCGAATCCGCTCAAGAATCGCCATCCTGTGATCGGGTGAGGCCCCGTCGCAAGAAAGAAGATGCCAGCCAGACTGAACGTGAACGGTAAGATCGCGTTCAGGAGGAGCAGGCGAAGCCAAAACCGCTCGACATCGCCCCATTTATGCACGGACTCGTTTCTGTACGCCGCAACGATCCCGGCGAAGCCGGCTATTGCGAGCGATATTTGGGCAGTTGCGATGAAGTATCGATCTGGTTCCATTGATTGGGCCTATTTACCTTTGTCCGAGTATCTGAGTCGAAATAAAACCCCAAATTATCACTGCCAATCCGCCGATCTCGCCCGCGGCCAGCATATAGACGTACCACGTAGTCCTGAAATCGCGTTGCCGAAACAGGTTGTCGGTCCTGTTCATCATTCCGGTGACGAAGTAGCCGACGATCGTAATGCTCATAAACACGAGCACCGAGCCCATCGCGAGAAGCTGGACCGTCTCGGAATACGGACTGTATTCGAGAAGCTTTGCGATGACCAGCATCGCAAAACTGTAAAGAAATGCCGCCCGGTGCGCGATGTCGATATACGCCGGAGCTATGTGCTCGGCACTCTTGAGCATTTGCTGGTGCTTGACGACCCCGACGAGCATGCCGGCCAGGAGAAAAAGGCCTGACGATAAAAGACTGATCTTGATTGCAAGGTTCATTTCAGCTCCATTCAGTGAGGCCATTCATCCGCGGCGACGCGATACGAGTGGTGCTGTGCGAACAAACTGATTCGCCACGGCCTCCTCGAGCATCCATCGGCCCATGGCTTCATATGAGACCGGGAACCACGAATTTTGATCTCCGTCCCAACCCGTCGAGGCCACTGGCCGTTCGTCCTTCCCACGGGCATTAACTCCCGCACGCACGAGGGTCCAGCGGAGCCCCGAAAAGGAACCGTTGCCGAGGGCATCGACGACGGCTTGTTGCTCAGCTGCGCCACGACCGATCGTGCCGGGCATCCACGAGAAGAAACGCATGATGTGGCTCATTGGCCTCCCCGGCGGCGCGGCGACCATCGTGTTTATTACTATTATGCGGTCGACGCCGGCATCCGACATTGCCCTCTCAACAGACGCCATGTTCGCCGAGAGAAGGGCCGAACGATCAAAACTTGTAGATGTTGTTCCCATGACCGCAAGCACAGCGTCGGCGCCGGAAAACGCCTCTGTGAGAGCGGCCCGGTCGGCAAGAGACGTCACCACAGCAACTCGGGAACCGTTCGGGATATCAGTAATTCGCTCCGGCCGCGAACGGACTATGGCAGTGAACCCGATCCCCTCCGCTCGACATAAGTTGAGGATGCTCTGGCCGAGACCACCCGCCGCTCCGATAACGGCGACGTGCTGCGGTAGCGGGCGAGATCCGTGGCCGTTAACTACTAGCATAATGATCGAGTTACGCCGAATTTAGCACAAACATGTAGGCCTGGCAAGAAAAAGGCTCCTGGGACGAATTCGCCAAAAACACGATCGTTGCTGTCGATTTTTTCAATTCGCAAAAGCACAAAAAAAGTCATTGGTTGGTCACGACCGCTCCGGTGACCTGACGAATGGCGTCAATGGCCAATTCTGGCTCGAAAAACTGGATGTAATGACCGCTGTTTTTCACGAGGATCAGTTTCGCGTTTGTGGAGCGTTTCGCTAGGGTCGATTGGAGTTCGGCATAACAGGGTCACGCCTGCGAAATTGCGGTGATTTTAGCGGGTCGGATGTTTATACAATTCTATGACTCTTTCCGGCCGGGTCATAGAGTTCGTGTCGGGTCAATTTCTGGTGGTAGTGGCGGCTGCTGCTGATACAGAAGTATGAGGTTTTTGCAAAATACGCGCGGGAAACAGGTTTGCCCCGTTTCTTTCGGAATTGAATGCAGTATGCAGGGTCCCGGCCGTGCATCTATTTTCTTAGTCGTGCATCTCACAAAGTAGAAACACAATTGTGAACAATCGTTAGTTAATTAGATTTAAAACGAAGCGAGGTAATTTTTATGAAAGGCTTAGCGAGTTTCAGCCTTACGGCGGTGGTGTGTCTTTGTATCGGAGTTGTATCGGCATTTGGCCAGGCCGCGTACCGGATATCGGCGCCGTACACGCACCAGAATTTGACGATCTTCCTTATCCACGGTGGAGATGCAAACAGCAATAAAAATCTGATCACGCTCCAGGAAGCGATGGAGATGAAGGTCTTCAAGGTGTATGAAACCGAACGTTGATGAACTGATCGTCGAAAATATCTCGCCGAAGTATGACGTCTTCATACAGTCCGGCGATATCGTTAAAGGCGGAAAGCAGGACCGCGTGCTTGCGATCAGCATTATCGTTCCGCGAAACTCGGGTAAGATCTCGATCGAAGCTTTCTGCGTTGAATCAAATAGATGGGAAGGCCGCGGAAACGAGAGCAGGAAGGAGTTTTCGTCGTCGGAAGAGCGCGTCGTTTCGAAGGAACTGAAGGTGGCTACCAATGGCGCCGTAACGGTAAACGGAGCGAGGTCATCTGGAACGGGATCTGGAAATGGAGTTGGAGCAGGAAGGGGTTCGCAATCGGAAGTTTGGAATGAGGTGGCGAAGGCACAGAAAAATATCTCTGCCAACATAACCGTGGACGTAACGGTGAATTCATCTGCGTCGAGCCTTCAGCTTTCGCTTGAGAATAAGAAACTGGCAAAAGCCAGAGAAGAGTTCGCAAAGAAATTCTCCGGTCTTACAAAAGGCAAGAGCGATGTCATCGGTTACGCATTCGCGATCAACGGAAAAATAAACAGCGCCGACATTTACGTTTCCAATCACCTGTTCGACAAGCTCTGGCCGAAAATGCTGAAAGCCGCCGTGACCGAAGCGATCTCGCTGGCCGATCAGAAAAAAGCCGAAAGCGAACCGACGCCCGCCGACATTAGCAGCTTTCTCTCGGAGGCCGATAAAGGAACAAAGAAGGAACGTCAGACCGTCGCCAAATCAAAGGTCGTCACCCGCGCGTCAAAAAATGAAGTAGTGTACGAGGCCAGAGATAAAACCGACGTCGTCATCCATCGTAACTATGTGAAATTGAACTGAGCAAGCCGCACCGCGGTCATTCCGGGCGTGACTGCGTGATACCGACCGAACGCATGAGGATTTTGCAAAATATGCGCGATAACGCAGGCCGACCCCAGTTTTAGGTGCGAGGCAAAAACGATGAATGGTTCACGGGATAATCTTTTGGCTCTAATATTCTTAACTGCTTTTTTCGGAACAAGCGCATATTCGCAAAAAACAAAATGCGTTTTGACTCCGGTCGCTGAACCCATCGAGGATGATTCCACGGTGCGGTCACCGTTCCGTTATGTGATCGTTGCTGGGGTTAGCCGAATCGAGAAGTATGTCAATGAGAATAAAGAATCACTTTATCTAGAAGTGTTGATGGAAGATAAAGCGTTTAACGAGAAAAATCTGCGGTGCCTTTTTGAATTCCTTTCGAAAAGGTTCACGGAAAGGTCGGGCCTAACGGTAGACGTTTACACATCGCTTCATGCGATAAACACTCCCGAAGAAAATGACCACAGAGATCTTAAAGGTCCAATTTCAAGAATACACAAGTATAAGAACGCATTCTACTTCCGAAACGGCGATAAGTGTGATGAACGGTTTGAATATTCCATTCCAAATAACGTTGAGAATAAGCGCGTATACCTGAACGAATGTGGGCCGATTTCGGATGGTTCAAAGACCCGAGGCGGGCGGCTGATACAGAAGTCTGAGAGTTTTGCAAAATACGCTCAGGAAAGCAGGCCCATTCTTTGAGCGCAAAGACTAACCGAGGACGGAAGGCTCTATGAAATCTGTTGCACTAAGAATTATCGCATTGCTCTTAATCACTTTAATGATTGTCCAATTCGCTGGCGGGCAAAAAACGAAGCGGGAACAGGAAAAAAAGGAAAAAGGTTCCTGTGACTGTCCGGTAGCATATGACAATGTAATTGACGATTTGTTTCCAAGTATTTTTGTCGGCCTTGGGAACGGATACAAAATGCGGTTGCGGTATAGTAGACCGAATCACCCTGAGATGCAGATAAATATCATCTATCCAGATAATGGGCAATTTGAGGTTGTTCTTTACAAATCCATCCAACGAAGTATATTGCTTCAGGTTCAGGATATGCAGGTAAAGAATAAAAATATCGAATTTAAGGATATTGTAAAGCGGATTCAAGTCAGTAAAACTCGTATTAATTTGAGCGAATCAGAAGTCAAAGGAATTCGAGAGAGTTTTCTGGAGACTGTTAAGAAGTCTGCGGAAATTGAGAGTAAGCGTCTGATCGCGGCCAGGTCCAGTGTGATGATTACTTTTGATCAAGCAGGTTATGAACTCCGGTATTATGGCAGCGGCACAATCAAACTATACGGAGAGGGAAACTCAATTGCCGGGAAGCCATTCCCGGAAGAGCCGCCGTTTATTCAATGGATGCGCGAAATCTATGCGATGGTTGAGAAAAGGCGCTAACGATGGTCGCCCCGTTTTCAGCCTTGGCGCGGCGGACGAGAGGATTAGGCTCAACCCTGCTTTACTGCGGTGATTTTAGCGGGTCGGATGTTTATACAATTCTATGATCCTTCCGGCCGGGTCGTAGAGTCCGTGTTGGGTCATTTTCTGGTCGTAGGCTCCGTGTCGGCGGCTGATACATACACTTAGCTAGCATGTTTATGAAAAAGAAAATTGTTCAATTGACGGTTATTGCTTTGCACTTATCGTGCATGATTTCGATGCTGTTTGTTGTCAGTCAGGGTCAGGAAAAAAAACCGGCCCCTAATCGTGTAAAATTCCGGCTGTCAGGGCCAAAACAAATTTGTCTTGGACAAAGCTTTACTCTAAAAGCTGTTTTGAAAAATACGAGTAGAAAAAACGTGACCATTCGCAAAAACGGGATCTGGAGGTATCTTACCGAAGAAGCTCTTGATCAATCTTCGGCGTCAGTTGGAAATATCCGGCTAGACGTGCCAAAAATGAGAAGTACGATTAACGACGGCGTTCTATTCGATAACGATCCTTCTGGGAATACAGTGCTTCGCCCTTCGCAGAGTTTTGTTGCGGATAAACTGATTGATCTAGGTGATAGATTCTATGCTACACCTGGTAGATACTCGATTGTGTTTACAGCTGAAGTACCTCCGGACAATAATGGATCGTCCGGAGCGTCCGAGGTGGCACTTCAATCATCGCCTTTTTGTTTAGGATTGTTGAATGCTCCGCTAATCCCAAGTGAATTGCGCATGAAAGAGAAGAGAAAAAGAGGATTAGGGTCAGGCCTGCTTTATTGTGGTGATTTTAGCGGGTCGAAGGTTTAATACAATTCTATGATCCTTCCGGCCGGGTCATAGCGTTCGTGTTGGGTCAATTTCTGGTAATAGGGTCGTGGCCGCGGCTGAAACAGAAAATATGAGGATTTTGCAAAATGTGCGCAGAAAAGCAGGCTTGACCCTAATATTTACTAGTATTTACTGAGTACACCAAAGCAATTTTCCACAGTCATCCTAATTTGAAAGATCCTGAGCCGGAAGGCAATAATCAGAAAATCGCAAATGCAAATATGTCTGCCCGGCGGGGTCGTAAGAGCCAGACAACTCCGACTCAGAAGTTTCCTGTTTATACATTTACGAGTCGAGGACTGTACGTTTACGATTCGTTCGAACCTGATAAAAAGAAACGGAAAAAGCTGTTAAGAGAAGGAACCGATTGGCAAAAGCCTTGCCCGTAAAGACGTTTTGAGGTATTTATGAAGACTTTAATCATAGTGGCGATTTTAATTTTTCTTTGCAATAGTTTGGAGCTAATAGCTCAAGTTACTATCAACACGCTCGACACGGAAACGTATGATGAGGCTGTCCGTATCGTGTTTCCGGCGAACTCAATGGCAGAAGGTTATGCTTTTTCCTACATGATTAGGGTAAAACCTTCTTCTGACCCAGAGTTCTCCCTACGGGTCGTTGAATTTGGAGGCAAAGTGCGCATAACTAAATCCGAATCGCTGAACGGGAATCTTTTCACTTATTTTTCTGACCTGGCAAAAAGAGAGGACCTTTACGATGCGGTGAAGTTGGCTGAAAGGGTAAAGCTGAAAGATGATTCAAAACTGCTTACGCAATTGCGTTTTTCAAAAATCCACAGAGCGTTTGGCGAGAGACTAACCGCCTTAACTTTGGTCGATGCCCGAGCGAGCAAAACTCAGGGAATCGGCAATCAGCAATCGGGGAGTGTCATCATTCATGGGACCAACTACGAGATTGAATATACGTCTGAAAGAAACGAATTTCTTTCGTTCAAAGTTTATGACTTTCCAATTGATGCCCGAAAATTTCATTCGCCTATGGTTCCGTGGATAAAGCAAATCTTACTCCTTTTTGATCCGGCCAAGTAATGCTCAACCGACAGGCGGGAAGTTCGAAATGCTGCGTACCAGCCATTTCAACTGGGTGTCGCAGAACAAGACCGAGCAGACGTATGACGGCGACGGGCGGCCGGTGATCGAGAAACGGGGCTGGCGGGGTTATCCGAACACGCAGCCGCCTTCGGGCGAATTGACGGTTTCACCGAATCTGTATCAGGTTTGGTCAACGGTGCTGGGAAGCAGTTTGACGACGCTGACAGCGGCCGGAGGCAAACAGGAGACAAAGGTATTCGCGGGCGGTGAGGATCTTGGAGAGTTCGCCAACGGAGGCGCCGAGGTCGGCTGCTACACCTCTCACACGGTTAGGCGGAAAGAGGAAGAACCCGGTCGCTATTGCTCCCGGTTCTGACTTCACATTCCGGCGGCTCGACTTTTTTGGCTGGGCGTTTTAGAGTTCTTCTTTTACCAAATAACATGAGATCAGAGCTGAATACGGACATTGTGCCGTCGAAGATAGTTTGTGTGGGGCGGAATTATGCCGAGCATGCGGCGGAGCTTGGGAATGAGGTGCCGAAGGAGCCGATGTTGTTTCTGAAGGCCCCGTCGGCGGTGATCTTTCACGAACAGGCGATCGAGATCCCGCCGCAATCGTCGCAGGTCGAGCACGAAGCGGAACTTGGGGTCGTTATCGGACGCAGGTGTAAGAATATCGCCGACAAGGAAGATCCGTTCCAATACGTTAAGGGCTATACCTGCCTGAACGACGTGACGGCCCGCGACCTCCAGCGTCGGGACGGACAATTTGCACGCGCGAAGTCGTTCGATACCTTCTGCCCGGTCGGCCCGTACATCGAAACGGAACTCGATGTTTCGGATATCAGTGTCATTTGCCGCGTAAACGGTGTCACGACACAGCAGGGCAGAACCTCGCAAATGGTCTTCCCGGTCGAATTTTTGATACGATACATTTCTAATATGATGACGCTGATGCCGGGCGATATTATTGCCACCGGCACACCTTCCGGAGTTTCGAGGCTGAATGCGGGCGACGTCTGCGAAGTGGAGATCGAAGGGATCGGCCTGTTGAGTAATCCCGTCAGGTAAGAATGAAACGCTGCCCGAAGTGCAACGCCGATTATTTCGACAATATGCTTGAGTTCTGTCTTGAGGACGGAACCCGGCTGGCATTTGCACCACAGTCGGCGGCCGCGACGGTGCCTCTGACCCGCGTCGTATCAAAGACCGACGAAGCAGCGGAGATGCACGGGCCGATCGCGGAACGAAAGTCTGAAGAGACGGTTGTGATCCCCGGAAAGTCGGGACTTAAGGCAAACGATGCGGCGGCGATAAGCGCGGCCGGATCGAATTCGCAGTTAACCAGGATAGTTGAGACCGCGGCGGTCGGCCTTGCTCTCGCACATAACTGGTGGCAGTGGCTTTATCTGGAAAAGACGCCGACCTATTCGCTTACAGATTTTTTTCTGTCGGCCAATTTCCTGATGTGGCTGCTGCTGCTGGCGGCGGGAACCGGTGCCGGGATCTACTCGATAAAGTATTCAAAGAACCGGACGTTTGCCGTCATAGCCCTTGTGACTTTGGCCATTAACTTGATCCTGTTTCTGGTACCGCGAAGATGATCTTTTAACGGAGAAATTATGAAATTTTTTATTGATACGGCTAATTTGGACGAGATCCGCGAGGCAAACGAACTCGGGATGATAGACGGCGTAACGACCAACCCTTCGCTTGTTGCAAAAGAAGGCGATGTTGATTTTAAGGAACACATCGCAAAGATCTGTTCTATGGTCAAGGGCGATGTTTCGGCTGAAGTTACCGCGCTTGATACAGCCGGGATGCTTGAACAGGGACGCGAATTCGCAAAGATCGCGCCGAACGTGGTCGTGAAATGCCCTCTCACGCTCGACGGACTAAAAGCAACGCGCGTTTTGACCGACGAGGGAACCGGCGTGAATGTGACGCTTTGTTTTTCCGCCGCCCAGGCAATCCTTGCGGCAAAGGCAGGTGCGAGATACATTTCGCCCTTCATCGGCCGTCTGGACGATGTAGCGACCAACGGAATGCAGTTGATCCAGGACATCGTGCAGATCTACGGCAACTACGACTTTAACACGCAGGTTCTGGCCGCTTCGATCCGTCACCCGATGCACATCGTCGATTGCGCTTTGGTCGGGGCGGATGTTGCAACCATCCCATTTAAGGTTATACAGCAGCTTGTTAAGCACCCATTGACCGATAAAGGTCTCGACGCATTTCTCTCGGATTGGAAGAAGAGCGGAAGGGATTAAGTTTGAGCAAGAAGTTTGCGAAGCTCGCCCTGGATCGCGGCGGCTTCGAGGTTCTGTTGAAGGCCGTCCTGATAACGGGTTGCAAATTCATCATCCTGACCTTTCATCAGAATCAGCTCCCGCATTTTGGATAGATGCAGATCGACGGCTTCCTGGGCAAAGCCGTCTTTTTGCGCGAATAATTCATCGATCTCCACAATTAAGGTCGAGAACTTTCGAAGCCAAGCGAATTCTGCGTCTTCAAGCAGCAGGTTCAAAAACTGGCCCGCGGTCAATTTTCCGTGCATTCCTTCATATTCGGAGCGCTCGAGATCGAGCAAAGATTTGTGAAGCGAAAGCATCAGGTCCCGTGCCTTTTTAAGCACTTGAGTGTTGTTCATTCTTAAATAGTACACTAGCTGATCGTAATTTATTAGCCTGGTGCGTTTTGTTTATTAGCACGCTAATGATAGATTATTAGCTGGCTAATCGTAGTATATTAGCCCGCTGTGGCTAATTTATTAGGCGGTTCAGAGTTTAAGTTAAACATCTGCATACTTAAGGTTTAGAGGGATTTTTATGAGTATCGAGAATACCGTCAGCTTTCTTTTGGCGAGGGTCGGATCGGCCCACCGCAATCTGATCGAAGCGAGTGCCCAGGAGATCGGGCTGCACGCAGGGCAGATATTCGTTCTTTTGGAGCTTTGGAAAACCGACGGCCTCCGACAGATCGATCTGGCGACTCGGCTGGGAGTTTCCCCCGCGACCGTGAACAAGACGATCGGCGGATTGATAGGCAGCGATTTCGTCACCCGACGCAAATTGGAGAACGATGGCCGATCGACGAGAATATGTTTGACCGAAAAGGGCAGAAATATTCGCGGCCCGGTAGAGGAGATCTGGGAAATACTCGACCAGCAGACGACGGACGGCCTAACGGACGCGGAAGAGTTAATGGTTTCTCAATTGCTGCCAAAACTTCTTATTTAGGTAATGTAGGCAGCCGTTTCCACGTCTGGCCAGGATAGTTAAAAAAAACGAAGGGCTATGTTTCTGGATTTTCAGATCGTTTTGGCGTAATTTCGGATGTAGCGATAGAGATAAATTCGAAGGGAGGTACGGCACGAAATGAGAATACTTTTCGCAACCGACGGCGGGAAACAGAGCGACGCCGCTATCGAAGCGGTAAAGCGCCTTTCGCTTGGTAAGGGCGACGAGGTCAAGGTTATTAGCGTGGTGGATATGGCATTGCCGATGGCAATCGACATTTATGGCGGATACCTGCCGGACACGGCCGAACTGGAAAAAACGGCCCGCGAAAATGCAGAGAAAACCGTGGCGGATTCGGCAAAAAGGGTGCGTGAGTTCGCCGGCTCGGCGGGAGCCGATATCTCTACGGACGTACTTTTTGGCTCGCCCGACAGCCGAATTGTCGAAACCGCCGAGGAATGGAAGGCCGATCTTATCATCGTCGGGTCGCACGGCTATAGCCGTTGGGAACGGCTGCTGCTCGGATCGGTTTCCGATTCGGTCGTCCACCACGCACCCTGTTCGGTCCTTGTTGTCCGGGTGCAGCCCGAAAGCTGAATGGGCCGGATCGTCACCATCAATTCGCGAAGCTTCGACGGCAGCCTCCTAAAGAGCTGGGAATGTGAAGCGATAGAAAGAACCGGCTCGCAGCTGCTGTTTTTCGGGCGATTCGACCGCGAGGTCGTGCACCCGCATTTGGGCAGGATAGTGCCCGGCACACTTTCTTACGAATATTACTGGCTTGATCGCTGGTACAACGTATTTCGTTTTCACGAACCTGACGGCACCTTCCGAAATTACTACTGCAACATAAATATGCCGCCCGTTTACCAGGGTGATGTTTTGAATTATGTCGATCTGGATATCGACCTGATCGTTGATTGCCTCGGCCGTTATGCGATCCTTGACCGGGACGAATTCGAAGCCAACAAATTGCATTTCGAGTATTCGCCGGATATATGCGAAATGGCCGCCGCCGCGATCGACGAATTGGCAGGTTTAATAAAGTCGGCTGAATTCCCTTTCGATCACTGCAAATCAGCGGAACAAAATCGCGGATCCTTCGTGTTAGAATCGTTCGAAACCTAAACAAAACCAAATGAGGGAGAATCGGTATGAACCTTAGAGCCGGTATTTTTTCGATCATCCTTTTTTCGACGGTCAATGCCGCATCCGCACAGCAGGAGCCGCCCCAACCTTTGATCGCGACCGACCCGACTACCAGCATGGCCCTTGACATGGCGCGTATCGCGGCTTCGGTGCGGACAATGACAAAAACCTTGAAGGATTTTGTCGATAAATTCGCCAAGGTGGAAGGTATAACCCTGGCCGAAAAGCAGCAGAAGCTTGTGCTTGGAATGCAGATCCTGATCCAGGCCGAGCAACGGGTTGCGACACTGCAAAAATTTCAGATCGAACTCGTTGAAAAAGAAGGCCAGCTGCGGGCCAGACTCACTCAGGTCGAAAACGATCTGAACCCACAGTTCATTGACCGGAGCGTTGCCTTCGAGGGCTCGACTCAGACGCCTGAGATAAAGGAAAACAGGCGGCGCGGTTTGACCGCCGAACGCTCAAGCCTGCAGACGGTTCTGGGTCAGATCCAATCCAATCTGGAAAGCGCCAGCCGCGACGTTCGCGAAGCACAGGCGCTTGTGTACCGCCTTCGCCGGACTTATTTGCCGCAGGTCGAGCGCGAACTGGCCGAGCAATGAGTTCCGGTTTTTGGAAGCTTTATCGAGGCTGGATCCGAAGGATATAACTGCAAACGGCGAGGCTTACGCCGGGGGCCAGGCTAACGCGTTGGCCGGGCGGAAGTTCGAAATTATTGATCGCGGCCGCGTTTCTGCCTTCGTTGACGGCCCAGTATTTTCCGTTCCCGTCGGCGATAATAGACAGATGGCGTCGGCTGATCTCGGGGTCACCGGCAAGCGTGATATCGACCGGCCGCGACTTGGATCCGCGCCCCACAACGACCTGGTTTTGATAAATGGGCACAACATTCTGCCGGACGCCATTCAGCCAGATCTCCAGTTTATACAATTCCGTTACGCGGCGGCGGACGTTGGTCATTTCCTCGCCTTCGCCGGTCGAGGGATCGGTAAGCGGGACCGCTTGATCGACGCTCAGATGCGGCAAAGTTTGCGGGATCGCGGGCTTTGAGGGCGGAGCATAATCAGGCTGCTGCTGCGGTACCCGCGTTCGGAAATTCGGGCTGGTTGGCGGTGCGGCGGCGGTTTTCGGAACCGGAGCGTCGGGCAAGGGAGCGGATTTTGGCCGGGCCAGAACGCCTGTCTTGCTCCCGCTCGAATCTTCCCAGCTGTGCTGTATTCTCAACTCGTCCTTCTCCAGCGTGCCATCCACACGTAATTCGATCACAAAGGATTTTGTTGCAAGTTTTTTCTTTCCGGCGATCTCTTTAGCCCGTTCCGCGAGAATGTGATAAAGCCCTTGCTCAAGGCCGCGGCGTTTTACGCCCTGCCATTCCTTATCGTCGTGTTCACTGAGAAAAATTGCGTATTCACTTGGAATAATGGTGGTACCCTGCGGCAGCGGGACCATTTCGGCCTGCATCACCGCCTCAATTGCGCGGGCTATCTTGACGATAAATTCCTCGGCCTTGCTGCGCGGCTTTACCTGGGCGTCACGGGCGGCTTCTTCAAGGACCGCTTCGGCCGATTCGCCGTCTATCCATTTTCTAACTTTGTCCAGCACGGTCAAACTCATAAGTTTTCAGTCCAGATCGACATACCTTCCGTTTAGCCAACCGCGGTTCGTCGAAAGCGGCTCATCGCGGTCACGGCCCTGTTCGAGTACATCAACTTGATACCAGTTATTTTGCGTGTTGACAATCCTGACACGCGAATTCCTCGTTACTACGCCGATCGGATCATTGTTTACATTCGGTTCGGGCCGAAGGTTGATATCGGTGTTTGCCCGCCCGGTTTTCCCGCCAAAAAGGCTGGCAATATCGGGCAGAAAACCGGCATTCTGCAGAAAAGAGTGTGTAAAATATAGTGCTCCGGTAAAGAGGCCAAGCAATATCAACAATGTTGCAGCTCGTCGGACGAACTTCCCTTTATGCTTCGGTTTAACATCCAAATCATAATCTATTGCATTAGGTATTTCGATCTTCAACTGCGAATTCGGACGGCCCTCATTTGGCCAATAATTCTCTACCCGCTCCGATCTCACAACCGCCGGATGACGCGGCAGCTCAGCCTGATCGATATCTAGGACAGGCGCGGCAACCGCCGAGCCGAATTGATGCCGAATCTTTAGCTCACGCGACGTATCGAATCGCGGCTGCTGCGGCGCGACCGGCGAATAACCACGAGCGACGTGCGGCTGCGGAACCGGATGGAATTTAGGACGGACCTGCGTCGATGTCTCGAATTCGTCGGCATAGCGGCGGACACCCTCAAGGTCCTGCCAAAACTCATCGACGGATTGATGGCGTTCGGCCGGGTCACGGCTGGTGGCCCGCAGTAGAACTCGCTTCACCTCTTCGGCCCAATCTTTATCTCTGGTGGAAATAGGCAGATCGGTTATCGGTTGATTTGCATAGAATCGCGGAGCTTCGCGGGTAAGCAGCGTGTAAACGGACTTGGCCAGCGAATAGATGTCGGCGGCGGGCGTCAACACGGGCACGACCATTGCGTCGCCGTCTGTGTTCAAAGGGCTGTGTTCGGGTGCGGCATAAATATTCGTTCCCACGCGGGTTATGGGAGCATCGGACGTGCCAAGCCGGGCAACCCCGAAATCGGCGATCTTGACGGTTTCCCTATCCTTTGTAAGCAGCAGGTTCTGAGGTTTGATGTCGCGGTGAATAATGCCGTTCCGGTGGGCGTGGCGAAGGCCGGCACATGTCTGCTCGATGTATTTCAACGCCGGTTTGAGTGGAAGTTCGCCTTCGCGGCAGGCCTTGTGCAGATCGCCGCCTTCGAGATATTCGAGAACAAGATAATGGAACAAAGTGCCGCGCGTGTCGCGGGCCGTCCCGTGGCCGAGGCGGCTGATTATATTCGGATGCCGGACGCGATCCAAAGCGACGGCTTCGTTTTGAAAGTTCTCAACAAGGGTCCGTTCGAGATCGGGGTCGAGATCATCCTGCAGAAAAACATTCAGAGCCTTGATCGCGACCAGGCGGTGCGATGACTGGTCCGCCGCCAGCGTATCGCGTGCCGCAAAGATCTCGGCATAACTGCCGCGGCCAAGCTGGGCAAATATGTCGTATCGCTTGTCGAGCCTGCAATTGTTAAGCGAAAGCTCTTTCATTCTAAACAAGATCCGAACCGAGGCCAACTACCCCGTAGAACGGTATTTACGACATTATATTGCGAAAGTTCAAAAAAGACACCCAAAGAAAAAAGCCCCCCGGCCGTGGATTGAACACAGCCGGGCGGGCGAGCATCGTTCTGCGGAGAAGAAGTTGAACGATACGAGAGTGCGGATCATGCAGCTTGCCGAAACGGCGGCAAGCTAATCGGTCGTGCGTTCGAATCCAGTCGTCTGCACATACTGGAAGTACGGCGTTCCCGGCGGCATCCGTCCCGGATCGAGGAACGTGCTGTCGAATACCCAGTTACGACGCGGCGGGCTGTAAACCGTACCACAGCACTTAAACGCCCCGTTGTTGTTACGCGAGTTGTAGAGGTTGATCAGCGAACCGGCATAATCGAGCCTCCGCCCTCCCCAGTCTTCCAGAAAACGTTTGAAGTTGTGGAGTCCGCCGTTCAGCCGGGCATCGCCGCCGCCCTGATTGGGCGTTGCTGCCGCGCTGGTGATCGTATCGCCGGCGAGCATTGCGAAGCGCGTCTGTGTCGTCGTTGCGTCGCGTGAACCGACGTCCCAAGGGTAACGAAAACTCTCGCTGTCGTTCCATGCATTTGAAAGGATCGTCACGGCGTCGGCCACGACCGAAGCCGGTATGTGGGTTGGTGTGTTGAAAGGCAAATATTGGTCAAAGGTCGAGTTGGTCGATGCCGGAACCGTACCGATGCCCGTGGCATTGTAATTACCCTGGACATAAATACCGTTTTCCGAAGCGACGGTCAGACCCTTGGTATTTGCAGCGGTCGCGCTGTCGTAAATGCCGGGCAGCGTGCTGCCGTTGATCAGGCGAACACCGCGACGATAGTATTTTTGATCGATGACGGCAGCCTCGTCCACGTAAACGGCGTTTACCGCGTATCGCTCGGTTTCCGTGCCGTACCCGCCCGTTTCAAGAACACCATTGCCGTAAAGTCCGGGCATATCGAGGTCTTCGCCCGGTTGCATTATGCCGTCATTGCCAGGCGCGGCACCGTAGATGTCCTCCATGTCGATTTCGCCGTCAAAATCCGCATCGCCGCGGCGGTCCGATACGTATAGCACCCAGCCCGCCTTGTCCGGAATATCCGTATTTCTCAATGTGTGCCCCGCCGCTGTGTAAAAAGGCGTCGCGATTGAAAATAGGCCATTAAAGTCGCCCCTCAGGAATCGGCGTAGATTAGCGATGTCGATATCGACCATACTCATCACGCCCTCGCGCGGAACCTTTTTGAAATTGTCGAAATTAGCGTTCGAGTAGTAGGTTGTTGATTTTTGGTCGTAGTAGAGTCCCTCGCGGGTATCGAACATCTTGATCGGAAACGGTACTACCGCTTCGTCGGTATTGGCAAGCTTTAAGTGTCCATACTTTTCAAAACCCGACCCCAGATCGATGTCATCCGCGACGCAAACCGCGGTACAGCCCGTAGAATAATCCCCAGCGGCCGCGGTATAACGCCGAACGTAATTGTAGCTATTCGCAGCATTGAATGTGTGCACGCCCGCTGCCGTATAATTCGGGATCGAAGGGCCGGGGATCGCAAATCGCTGGATCTTTATTATCGACCGGCTGTCTGTTCCCGTGGGCGCGGCCTGGGGAGCCGCGTTAGTTATGGCTGAAGTCGAGCTCACCGCATTATTGTAAGGGGTCAACCCCATCGAGGCCGGGGCCTGTTCGGTCATGCCCAGACTTAGAATATCCCGGGTAATATCGCTTGTGACCAGGGCGTTGGTCGCCGTATTCGTAGCCACAGTCTCAATCTTGATCCATACTTCACGTGTCCCACCGGTATTCAGTCTTTCCCCATTCACACGCGTCGCCTGATAACCGTCAGACATTGGTAGCGGCTGGTAGCCGCGCGATCGATTGTTCAGTACAGCGTCGGCGGTGTTCGGATTAGCACCAAGTCCAACAACATCACCGTCGAGGCGCACTCCGCACGCCGCCGTTACCGCTGCGGTTCCGACACCTGTAGCACATCCGGGAAGCTTTTCCTTGCTGTCAGCAAGACTGACGCGGATGCCGGTCTTGTTGGCAAACCTTTCCGCACGAAGGATGAGGTTATCGGCTCCGGCTCCGGCTCCGGCCGCCACTGGCGCCAACACGCCCGCGTTGTCGTACAGATCGCCGCCTATGGCCCCCGGCGCTTCTTTCCCGCGGCGGATCATTTCAATAAGATCATTGTTTGAGCCAACCTTTAGTGGCAACTTCAGCTGATTCACTCTGGCCTGAAGATTTCCGTCAAATATTGCGCTCTGACTCGCCCAGCTCGGGTTCAGGGCGCTCGGCGGAAGCTGCGGATCAACAAACGGGGCCGAGGCAAAAACATTCGGAGAGCCATTCAGAACACTTCCTCTGTCAGGAAGGAGCTGTTTGTAAACGCCCGAAGCATCCTTCACCCACGTTTTCGCGGTCGTTGCGTTGACCGGATCGCCATTTCGTTTAACCTGCGTCACAATGTGACCTGCGGCGGTCACACGTGAATCAAAATACGCTCCGTTCGCGCTTGGGTGAATAAAAAAATGCCTGTTGGAATGTACACGACCGCCGAATCCGAAAGTTGGGCCATTGAACAATTCCAGGTCGTCTTCATAAAAAACGCCGAATTGGAAGATCGGAATACGGTTGTTAAGGATATTACGGGTAAGCCGGATCTGTGTTCCATCGTCGCCAGTCGCGGTCGACCGGAGCCGCCATGTGTCCCGGATGGCATAAAGGCCGGTATACGGACCGCCCGAAAGTACCGTTGCACTGCTGTCCGATATTTGGTCGAGTTCTTGAACGAAGTCGAACGATCCGCCCTGGGCGCGCGACAAAGCGGGAATTATGTTGGGGTCAATAACGCGATCAAGTTCGGCCTGCGACGGATTGAGCGCCTGCTCAAAGATCTTGTTAAAGTTCCGGGTCATCGTTTCGAGACCGCCCTGAGCGGCGTACATCGTTCGAGCCTCGGACGTTTCATTGCCGACCGCCGCGGCCTCGGCCGCCGTTCGTGACATCGCAAAGGCAACAAATACGCTGATAAGCGCCAGTACAAGCAACGCGATCACGATGGCCGATCCTTTTTCGTTGGATCTTGTGTCCTTCGCGATTTGATCTGTTTCTACAACTTCCGGTTTATTCATCTTCATTGCCTTTTCCTCTACTGCTAGTTGGCCTCGTAACCAAGATTTCTGGTGCTAAATGTCGCGGTTTGGTACAGCTTTAGCGGTTGTCCCCGCTGGTCCAGTTCGGTCGTCCGTACGCTTATCTTGAGCCGCACCTGACGGACTGCGGCAAGCGCAGTTTGATCGTCATCAGGTGTGCCGGCAATGCCGTCGGGTCCGGCGCTCGGGTTTTCAACCTCGAGACCGCTGTCCATAAGGTATGTGATCTGAAAATCTTCGACGCCGTAAACCAACGGGTTGTCAACGAAGGCAGCCGCCGGTGCGGGAGGCGGTACGTTGACATATTCACGTCTGGTCAATATGCCGCCGTTGGTTACAAAATAGGTGACCATTCTCACGCGAAGCATGCTCGCGGGCGTCGTAATGCTCCGGAGGGCTCCGCCAGTGCCCGTCTGATTGAAACCCAGAAGATCGCCGTTTGCGAACTGGACCTTATTACCGCCGCTGAGAGCGGTCGCCACGCCGAGAGTCGAACCAGTATTTCCGGTGACGAGATATAGGTCATTCACGCGGCAGTTGGCATTGCTTCCCGAGATCGGGACAATCTCGTCAATACCGCCGGTTGTCGTCGCGGCGCCGATGTTGAGGGGCTGCGAAACCTCCTTTCCCGGAACAGCGCCCTGCGGATTGAAGGTCGAATCCTTGAAAAGAATGGTGAGCTGATCGGTCAAAACACCCGGGGTTTCGTTAAATGTATTTGCGTTGACATTGTTCCCGGCCATGATCGGTGGGACTGTATCGCGGCTCGTATCGACATCCGGCGGGACACCCAGCAGGACCGCGATCCGGTTATCGCGCAGAACAACCGCATTCTTTAGCGGATAGCCAAAGCCCGCGTTATACGTGTCGCGGCCAATGAGGTTAAGGCCAAGCCGGACATTCTTGGTGAGCTGGACCTGGCTGGTTACGGCCGTGCGGCTCTTTTGTGCAACTAGAAGAACGCCGTAAATGGTCCCGGTGACGAGCATGAAGATCGTCATCGCCATCAATACTTCGACCAAAGTAAAGCCGCTGCTACGATTGATAATTGAACTACTGTTTTTCATATTGAGCCTATTCGTCTGCAACTGCGTAATCGGTCAAGACCGTTGTCAGCACTTCCTGAAGCCTCGACTGTCCGACTGAATAACTTATTATCACCTGCACCGTTCGTATCCTGACGTTCTCACTTCCGGGTGGAGCGCAGTTGTACGAAGGTCGGTCAGGGTCACATTCGTCGCGTATTATTATCTGACGGGTCATGTCGGGAATGATCGCTCCCGCGTCGTCCGCGGTGCCGAGAACTTCGTCTGCCCCCGCATCGACGTGAACGGGCTGTGCCCCGGTAACAAAAATTCCGCGAAAGGTGCTGGTCGTGGGATCGTAGTTAGATCCGACATTTCCGACAGTGATCCAACCCAGCCGGGTCGGGTCGGTCTCCTTTAGCGACATTATCGATTCCATAGTCGAAGACGCTACCTGTTTGGCCAGGAGCTGGCTTTCCTGTCCTTTAGACTGGACCACGCCCGCGGCAAGAGCGGCCAGAGTGCCGAGTATGCCAACTGTCAGGATCACGAACGCGATCATGACATCGATATAAGTAAAACCGCTTTGCGATGTTTTCTGCATATTTCTCCTATCCGGCTACTCCCAGGCGACCCATCCAGTGTTGGTAAGCCGCCAATAACGAAGCGCCCCTGTCCCTCCAAAAAGTGTCACACCCCGGACCTCACCCTCTCTTGGCGCACGGTCTGCAAGGTTTAAGGGCTCGGTTTTTGGCGGCCAAAAATACAAGGTTGCGTTTATCGGCAGGTCGGCCGCGTTTACAACCGTTCCGTCACTGTCGAATCTGGCCGACCAGACGCCTCCAACAAACACCGCGCCTGCATAGGCAGGCGGCGTCGGAACACCAGCGCCGGCCGGAGCCACATCCATCCGCACTTCGTTCATCGGCTCGAGGGGAATCGATTTTAGAAGAGCGTCATCCGCCGCGCCCGGACCGTTCTCGTCGATGATCCTGATCGCACCCTGCCGTGAGTCTGTCTGGTCGAGTTCCACCCGCATTACCCTCCGCCGGGTCAGGGCAAGCTGCCCCGCCTCTCTCATCAGATCCATAACTTTAATAGCCTGGCCTTCCGATTTGTACTTTTGAGTAAAGCGGTAAATATAAGGAATAGATATAGCGGAAAGGATCGAGACGATCGTCAAGGTAACGACAAGCTCCACCAGCGACACACCTTTTTGGTATCGGTGCGCGTTGGGTATTGTGCTCCTGCGTTTGCGGAATGGCATAGGCTTTTTAGTTGGCGGATCCACAGTTTTACAGTAACCGTGGCTGGATAACTAGAGGGTTCCCATTTAAATTGGGAACTTATTGAGTAGAAAGGATGAACGGAAAATAATTTCCAAAGAAATTTTACCTTGTTGAACATCTAAAGGCAAGACATTTATTAACTTCTCAACCCATTTGGTTTCGGATAAAATAGCAACAAACGAAGACGGACACTCGTAATTCCCCTTTTGAATGGCCGAGAAATTAAAAATAAAAGACAGGCCCGCCTCGGCCGATTGGTTTGTTCAGGGAGTGCTGACGAAGATCGGGGATACGTTTGACCGCCTCACAGGCCGCGGCTGGAAACCGTCGAGCAGTTTGGCAACCAGCGAATTGGCGGAACGCCTTAAGGCCTTAGTGGATGACGAAGTTCGCGAAACCGCGGAAAAGCACCGCTATGTCCCGCACAATATCAAGCTAAAAATGCAGTGGGACAAGTTTTCCACCGATTCCGATACAGCATTGACGACATTGGAAAATGAGCTTTTGACTGCGCTGATCGATCACATCAATGACCGGAGGTACTATACGTATGCCCCTGTTTCGCTTATAGTTAAACCGGATTACTTTATAAATGGAGTGAAGTTATTTGCCAGTTTTGACGAAAGCGATGACGACGAACGCGAGGTTTCTTTAAATGTCACGGTACCGAATGTAGAGGTCGGTGTCCCCCCGCAGCTACCAGTTCCCAAGCCGCCGCGACACGTTTTAAAGTTGCGTATATGCTTTAGCGTTAACGGAAAGCCGGTTGAGAAATTTGTTGAAATGGAATCAGGAGAGCGCACTTCGATCGGCCGGACCAAAGAAAACGATATCGCTATTGAAGAAACGAGTATCTCAAAGATGCACGCTTCACTTCTTGTAAACGGCGAGGGCGGATTGGTCGTCGCCGACACAGGCTCAACAAACGGGACTTTTATCGACGGCGAGCGGATCGCCTACGGGAAAGCTATACCTATCTTCCCTGGACGGAAACTGAAATTCGGGAGTGTTGAGGTTGATCTGGAGGTGGTCGAGCAGACGCAGATCGAAAAAGCAGAACCCGTCGAACAGGATACCGAGACCTCGGACAGCACCTATAGGATCGGCGAGTTCGAATTCACCGCCAAACAAAGCGAACCTCCGGGCGATTCCGAGTTGCCGGCTCAGACAGTCGAAAGTATTCCGCTGCCCGAACCGCAACCGCTGGACTTGATCTCCGGGCAGCCGGCCGCCACCGAACCGTCCGTTAAGTTTGACGGAATCGATAACGCTGGCGTTGACGCCGTAAATGAAAAATGAAATTTGGTTTTCTTTTACAGTTCGATTGGAACAAACTCCGCCCCGAGCAGATATTCGGCGGCCAGGTGCTCGAACGCACACCGGCCGGATTGAGCATTGTATTTATTATAGGCATTGGCATCCTGCTCGGCTTTTTGGTCATCTCTTTTTTCGACAATTTTCGGCGGCCGAATTTTATTTTCGAGCGCGGCCTGCCGCGCGAGGTAAAGAGAAAACTCACACAGACGATAACGAACCGAAGCCTTCGGGTCTGGCAATTCGTTTTTATTTTGCTTGCTCTTAGCGTGTTCGGGTTTCAGGTTTACTGGACCTATTATGCTGACGATTCGAACGAGCAGTTCCAGGCTCTCGCTTACAAAGACCTTCGCAACCGCAGGACGTCGGCCGCATCGCTTCGCGGCTGGATGCTCGACCGAACCGGCAAGCTCGGCGCATCGCTCGCATACTATAAGGTAAACGGCAAGGGCGAGATCGATCGAACATTCGCCCTCGAAAAGGAAATGGCCCACTTCCTCGGCACCGAACGCGGAACGCCGGGCCTTGAACGCACGCTCTATTCGATCAATACAGATCCGATGCCCGAAGCATGGGAGATCCTGACCAAATATAAGAAACCGGAACCGGAGCAGAAAGACGTACGGATCACCATCGACCGCGATTTACAGGCATTTGCCGCGAAACAGCTTGAGGGAAAGCAGGGCGGGATCGTCGTCTTAAATCCACAAACTGGCGACGTTCTTGCGATGTACTCAAACCCTTCGTATAACCTTTCGGACGCCGAAACCCTTGACGGTTATCTGAAATTGGAGGCCGATAAGGAACACAAACCCCTTTTGAATCGTGCCACCCGCGAGTTTTACATTCCGGGCTCAACATTCAAGACGTTCACAATGACCTCGGCCTTTCGCGCCGGGCGGGCCGATCTTACGTTTCCGGGCCGTCCGGCTGACGCGAACCCGCCGTGTTACACGCCGTTCCGTGGTTCCAAGCCGATTTGCGACGCCGGCGGAAGCTGTCACGCATGTGCCGAGAACATCCCGATCCGCGAGGCTTACAAGGTTTCGAGCAACCAGTATTTTGCACAATTGGCAAATGCCTTGGGCCGGGACAGGTTGGCCGAGACGGCCCGCATTTTTGGCATTACCCCAACGGAAACGCCCGAGGAAGCACTGAAGCAGGGATTTTTTGCGGATATCTGGAACGCTTCGAACCGCCGGATCGCCAATTCGATGGCCCCGGCCCGTTCGACGATCGTGACCGGCCGTCAGTTGACCGCCTTCGATCTGGGCCAGGAAGGAATGGGCCAGGGAATGTCAGGGCAAATGACTCCGTTCCAAATGGCGCTGATCGCCGCCGCCCCGGCAAACCTGCAGGGCCGCTTGATGAAGCCGAAGATCGAGGCCGATCTCCAGCCGCAGATGTTTGCCCAGGTCCTTACTCCGCAGCAGGCCGCGGTCGTCCGCGAGATCATGTCCACCGTGACCGAGGAGAGCGGCGGCACGGGAGGGCGCGTCAAAGCAAAGCTGGCCGGCACAGGTATCGTGACCGGCGGTAAGACCGGCACGGCGGAGAAAGACGGCGTTGCCGCATATGACCGTTCCGGAAAGCGTATCACCGTTACAAAACGGCGAAAAAATGAAGCCGGGGAATGGGTCAATTATGAAGAGCCGGTATTTCGCCGCAGAACGGACGGCTGGTTTATTTGTATTGCGCCCCTCGAAAATCCGACCCTCGCGATCGCAGTGGTGGTCGAAGATATAGGCGGCGGCTATGGCGGAACGACGGCGGCACCGATCGCGGCGGATGTGATATTAAAAGCCCGCGAACTGGGGCTTTTGGGTGACAAATATACGCCAAAGGCGGCAGCCCCGAAGCCGAGGAAACGACGCGGGTAGAAAGCGAAGGGTCCGGGACTCGACCAAACAAGATTGAAAAACCGAACATCATCACATTTTTTCATTTTGGTACTGATCGTCTTTTTGGCGGCGATCTCACACTATGCGATCTATTACGGCGGGCTGATCCGTGGATACGAAACATCCTGGTACACAGCCGTCAGAAATTTAGGCCTGCTTTCCGTTCTGGCGATACTGCCTATTTTCTTAAAGCGATTTCTTAAGTTCCAGGGTAATTGGACCGTTTACACAACGGCCGTCCTATTGTTTTCGATCGGGCTGACGATTCAGTACCGGCTTTTTAGCGACCCGGAATACACGTCCAGAAAAGACAAGGCCGAGGCACGCCAGCAGAAGATAAAAACACTTCAGCTTCATTACATTCAAGAGAACTACTCCCCCGAAAAAAAGCAGATGATGGGCCTGCCGCCGACGCCGCCCTCGCCGGTGGATCTGTCGGCTGAGACACCGCGTCCGGCACAGGACTCACTCGGCGGCGTCCTATTTTCCGGCAGGACGATCAACCCGCTGCTCGGGATGGCCGGACTTATTTTTGTATTGGTGATGCTGAGGAACGAGCGTGTTCTTGAGTTCCTGCAAAACAATGGGTTTCTGATCGTTCTGCTGACGCTTGTGCCGCTGATACTCGCCGCCATCACATCGCGGGCCGGAAAATCCATAGGCAATATGACGCCGTGGGAACCGGCTAAGATCCCTTTCCTGATCGGCTTCGCCGCCATACTTGCGGTGCTGTACAAAAACCTTGCCCGCACATATTGGGGAATACCGAGAGCAAAGGACGTTGTGCCGCTGGTTTTCATGGCCGTGCTTCCTTTTGTGCCTTTTTTTGTCTTGAAGGATTTCGGCCAGATGATGGTCTTTAGCAGCGTTTATGCGACGCTTTACCTTATCGCTGTTCGCAGATTTTCGCAGCGTTTCGTGCTCGTCGGCAGCGTATTACTTGTTGTCGGAATACTTGTGGTCGGGGCATTGCCGGACAAGACCCAGGAAAGGATCCCGCTGCTGCCGACGCTTGCCGGGCCGGTCAGATCTGTCCTTCCAAACCGAATACAGCAGCGGTTCCACCTTTGGCTTGACGGTTTTAATCCGCCGTCGCCCGAAACTTCCTGGTGGAAGCCAGATTATGACGACTATTATGAGAAGTTGGTTGAAAAGGATCCGAACCTGCCCCAGATGGTGGCGGATGATCCGGCCTTGCTGAGGACCATCAATATCGACGCGTGGTTTGACATTCTCGCCTTTCAACCGGCACAGGCAACATTCGGACTGGCTTCGGGCGGAACGACCGGGCGGGGCCTGGGGCTTGGGTACCCTGAGCTAGTTCCGGTTGCAGACTCGGATTATGTATTTGCGGCGCTCGCGGAAGAACTTGGACTTTTCGGTGGTTTGTTGCTAACCTTTGCCCTGATCGTGTTCGTAAGTGCAGGCATCCGCACGGCTTTGGATTCGCGGGATATGTTCAGCAAACTTTGCTGCATCGGATTGTCGGCATTCATCGGTTTTCAAGCTCTGGTAAATATTGGCGGCATCACGCGCGCTTTGCCGATGACGGGCATTACGCTGCCGTTTGTCAGCCACGGCGGTTTTTCACTTATAACCAGCTTTGTGATGCTCGGGATGCTAATGGCATTCTCACACAGAAACGCAGTTGACCGAAGCGTTAATGACGCTCATGTATTACCCTAATATTAACCGCACAAGAGATTGTAGATAATACACTTATGAATACTAACAATGCTCGCATTTTGAGTGGATCGGAGGATGAACAATGACGAGCGTTATTGAATTTACATCGGCCTCGATAACCGATCGCGGACTAAGCGAGGGCCGGCCGCAGAACGAGGATTCGCTTATCGAACTTCCTCAACACGGCCTTTTTGCCGTTGCGGACGGCGTCGGCGGTGCGCAGGCGGGCGAAGTGGCCTCGCAGATGGCGGTCGAGATCCTCGGCGAGGCGTTTATCAACATGGGCGACGCCGATCCGGAAGACACAATGCGCATCGCACTCGACCGGGCGAACGCGGCGATCTTTCAGATGTCGCGCGATCTGCCGCAGCTTTCCTCAATGGCTACGACCGTTGTTGCTTTGCACGTCGCGGGCGATATAGCGACCATTGCACACGTAGGTGATTCGCGCATTTACCGGGTGGACCCGAATGGCCGGCTTTTCAGGGAAACGGACGACCACTCTGTGGTGGAGGAAGAAGTTCGCGCCGGCCGAATGACGCCGGAACAGGCGCTGAACCATCCGAGCCGGAATGTTATCAGCCGGGCGCTTGGAGCGGAAGACATTGTCGATCCCGACATTAAATGCGTTCTCATTCACCCCGCGACCACGTTTTTGCTTTGCTCTGACGGCATCACCCGCCACATAGATGATTCCGAGATCGAAACACTATTGAATTCCGAATTCGGCCCGGAAGATATTTGCTCGCGCATGAAGGAAATATGCTTCGGCCGCGGGGCTGAAGACAATCTGACCGCCGTGATCGTAAGGTTTCCAGGTGAACGTTTGTCAATAGTTAAACCCGATGACGATGAGATAGAAGAGGTCACGCTTGCCGGCGTTCGCGAGCCGCTGGAGGTTGAAGCAGATCAGAATGTGGAAATTCAAGCCAACGATTCAGCCCGGACCACCGATCCCGACATTCTCGATCTGGGTAATGAGGTGATCGACGAAGCACCGAAAACTGCGGTTGAAAAGCATGATGACGAGGAGTCTTTGCTCGAACATCCGCAACCGGTTTACTCGGACACCGCACCCGTCCCTGTCGCAGAGGCACCGGTCGAAGTCCAGTCCACCAGGGAGTTTTCCGCCGACCCGTTATTAGCGGGATCCGTTTCGTCATACGGGTATGAATCTGAAAGCACGGCAGGAAATTCATTCGGTAGGTTTTTTTCGGTAATTGGACTACTGATTATGGGAGCGGTTTTGGGTGCGCTCATTGGCTATTTTTTGATGAAAGCCTATCAAACCCCGGTGGTAATTCCGGCTGAGCCAGCGCAGAAAAGTGACGATATTTCATTGGTTGCTTTCGAGGAGTCTCGGCGACAGATCGACGAGAATCCGGCGGCATACCTCGATAAACCTGCTCAACCGCGTGTTGCTGAGGATTATTTTCTACTCGGGCGGGCTTCCCTTTTAACGGGAAAAACGCTCGATGCTCGTAATTTTTTTGTTCTTGCCAAAGAACAACTCTCGACGGCGGATCCGAAAAACGTCAAGGTCCTGACAAATGAGATCGCGATGGCCCTGGCGATCATCGATGATGAGCAGGCGAGGGACGCTTTTGCAAAGCAGATCGCCGCCGGAACCATTGGAACCGGGGGTGAGGCAAATGCCAATTCCACGGCGAATGGCGCGGTCCCACGACGCTAACTTCCCTCCGAATTCTGCCGAACGGCCTCGAAAAAAACGATCCCCGCGGACACCGCGAGGTTCAGGCTTTCGACGCCGTTTTTCATTGGTATCCTGAAAATTTCGTCGGCCGCGGCCCGGGAAACAGGATCG